>CALMGU010000001.1 GCA_937865685.1 uncultured Alphaproteobacteria bacterium
CATGCGTGCGCAGCACGCTGATGGGGGAGGTGCCCGTAGCAGCGCTTATTGCGAGCGGGCATCGGCCCGCGCGCAAAAGTAAGCTGCGAAGGGCGGAGGGGGAAACGGAAAAACAAAAAACCGGCGCGTTGCCGCGCCGGCTTTCCGAAGCCCCCTGAAACGCGGCTAATTCCTATCCGACCTTGGCCTGCAGGCCCTGCATGATGGTGCGGTTGATCTCGATCAGCGGATCGAGCGGGGCTTTCTCGCGCGTGACGCGGCGCGAATATTTCGAGACCCAGAGCGACAGGGACACGATCTTGGCGCGCAGATCCGCGGTCAGGGCGTTGCGGTCGTCCATGCAATCGGCCGCCAGGGTGCGCCACATGCGGCGGTTCCAGTCGATCGCCTCGACCAGCGGCGCGCCTTGCGCGTTCTTGCTTTTGGCTTCCAGCAGCGCGCCCGTCACTTGACCGAACAGGCGATATTCCGTCGCGCGCGGATCTTCAACTACGCGCTGAACGTTTTGATACGCTTGAAGGGTCATAATTCAGTCGCTCCTGTTCGTAGTCGAATAGCTTGCGGCAGGCGATCAGCGCCTTGTAATAGGCGCCCTGGCTCACATCCCGGCTGATTTCCACGCAGGCGGCCAGGATCACGCGGTTCCGGATGGCGCCCATGAACTCGCTCATACGCAGCGCGAATTCATCGTAAGGCTCTTCGCGGCCTTCGCTGTCCAGATACATCATCATGATGGCCAGATAGACCAGCCGCGCCGGCGTCTTGGCATCCTTGGGCTGCATGATATCTTTTTCGCGCAGCACGCAGGCCTTGTTCTGAATGACCAGGCTGGTGCGCTTATCGCCATTGGCGAGCACCGCGCCATTGAGCACGAATTTCTCGCCAGGTTTCAGCGACAATTTCAGAGGCATGCGGGGGGTCCTTGCCTGTTCAGTGACTGTGACCATATCGCGGCAGGGTTAACAAAAGCCTGCTGGTTTGCGGCTTATCGTTCACGCGCGGTTAAACATAAGACGCTTTGATGGCCGCCGATTTATCAGCCGGAAGATGCAGCCGATGGCAACCGCCGCAAGCCTGAAAAGTATCGATTCGTTAACCGGCGTCGACGCCCGCATGGAAGCGCTGAACCGGCTGGAAAGGCTCGCCGACGAAGCCGCCGCGGAAATCGCCCGTCACCGTTCCAACCTGCTCTTGAAGCGCGGCATCAAGGCCTGGCGCCGGGGCGAGATCGTGCGCGCGGGCCAATGGGCGCTCAAATCCACGGAGATGGATCCCACCAACGCCAAGGCGTTTCACGTATTGGCGATGGCGCTGGAACGGATGGGGCATCTGCACAAATCGCTGGTGACCTATGAACGCGCCTTCGAACTGGATCCGAGCGACCCGGAGCTTTTGATCAATCTGGGCCTCACCGCCTGGAACCTGAAGCTGAACGACGCCGCGGCCCGCATGTTCCAGCTTTATGTCGAAGCCTGTCCGCATTCGCCGCTGGGCTACAACAATCTGGGCAGCGTGATGTATGACCTGGGCAGCGCCGAGATGGCGATCGAGACCTTGCGCGCCGCGATCTATCGCATGCCGCAGGAAGCGATCCTGTGGAATTCCCTGGCCACGGTTCTGGCCGAGGAGGGCCGCGCCGAAGAGAGCCTGGTCTTCTATAATGAAGCGGTGCGGCTGGAGCCGGGCTTTGCCCGTGGCTATCACAATCTGGGCTATGCCTATCAGCATCTGGGCCAGCTGGAAGAAGCGCTGGAGAATTACGACCGGGCGCTGGAACATGCGGTCGATCCCGGCGAGCGGATGGAATCGCGCCATTCGCGCAGCATCTGCCTGATCGGCGCGGGCCAGATCGAGGAAGGCTTCCGCGAATATGAGATCCGCAACAGCGAGCGTTTCCGGGCCTATTTCCACCACATGATCAACGCGCCGCGCTGGAACGGCGAGCCGGTGGAAGGGATGAAGCTTCTCCTGGTGGGCGAACAGGGGTTGGGCGACGAATTCATGTTCGCCAATATCCTGCCCGATGTGATCCGCGATCTGGGGCCGGACGGCAAATTGCAGATCGCGGTCGATCCGCGCCTGGTGCCTCTCTTCCAGCGCAGCTTTCCGGAAGCCGAAGTCGGCACCTATGACGACCGCACTTTGATCGACAAGGACGGCAACAAGGCGTTGCGCCTGATTCCCTTCGCGTCGAACGGCAACGAGCCGGACATGTGGGCGCCGATGGGCTCGGCTTTGCCGGTCTATCGCAAAGCGCTTTCGGATTTCCCCCATAAGCCGTTCCTTATCCCCGATCCGTCACGGGTGGCGGAATTCAAGGCGCAATTGGCCAAGCTTCCCGGCAAGAAAGTCGGCGTCTGCTGGCGCTCGATGATGCTGGAAGCCAAGCGCGCCAAATATTTCAGCCCCATCGACGGCTGGGCGCCGCTGCTGAAAACCGAAGACGTCAGCTTCATCAATCTTCAATATGGCGATTGTGCCGAAGAGATTGCCCGCGCCCGCGACAAATACGGCGTCACTATCCATCAGATCGAAGGCCTGGACCTGCGCAACGATATCGACGGCACCGCCGCCCTGTGTGCGGCGCTGGACCTGGTGTTGTCGGCGCCGACCGCCGCCGCCGCAACGGCCGCCAGCGTGGGCGCCAAAGTCTGGTTTCTCGCTGCAGGCCGCACCTGGCCGCAGCTGGGGACCGACGAATATCCCTGGTATGCGGACACGCGGGTGATGACGCCCAAGAATTTTGCCGATTGGGCGTCGCTGATGCCCGAGGTCAGCGCGGCGCTTACGGACTTCGCCGCTGGAAACGCGAAAACACGCTAGACCTGGAAGGTAAAAGGCCGGCCCCGCGATTTGGGCTTCCAGCCCGCATCGATGGCGCGGCGGATTGCGTCGGCCAGGCCTTCGCGATCCACATCGGGCCGTTCGGTCTTGCCGCCGGGCATTTCCTTGAAGGGAAATTCCAGGATCAGTTCGCGATGCGCCTCGTCCGTGCGTTCGACCGACAGGCGCAGGCCCAGATGATCGCCATGGGGATCCCAGATCTGTTCGCTGCGCAGGGTCCAGCGAAGGGGAAATCCCTCCACTTCCAACGTGCCTTCCAGTTCGCGTTTGCGCCGCTTGGTCATTGTTGCTGTTGCTGCTGCTGGTGATAGAGCCGTTCCGGCATGGACGGCGTGGCGGTGGATACCATCGGACGCGCCACTTTCAAGAAATCTTCGTGCCGCACCGGCGCCTGGGTGGGCTCGATGGCGACCGCAATGGACAATTCGCTGTCCGCCAGCCCTTTGAAGGTGCCGCGTGTGGGCGGAACATCGGCATAGTCGCGTCCCACCGCGGCGCGCACATGCCGTTCTTCCGCCATCACATTGTTGGTGGGATCGAATCCCACCCAGCCCAGGCTGGGAAGCCAGGCCTCGACCCAGGCATGGGTGGCGTCGGCTTCCGAGCGGTCGCGATTGCCGCGATGATACATATAACCGGAGACATAGCGCGTCGGGATGCCCCATTGGCGCGCCACCGCGATCATCACATGGGAAAAATCCTGGCAGACGCCCCGGCGCCCCCGCAAAGCGACTTCGATGGGCGAATGGACCTGGGTGATGCCGGATTCATATTCGAAGGAATGATAGATCGCCCGGTTCAGGGTCTTCATCGCGCTCAAAGGATCGCCAATAGGCTTTTCGATATCCGCGATCTTCATGAAGGTGAGAAGATCGGCCGAGGGGCGGGCGAATTTGGACGCACCCAGCATGTCGAAATGATCGTCGCTGAGCTGGGAGGGTTCGAGCCCCTTCCAGTCTTCGTCGCCAAGCCGCTCAGGCGCCGGCGTGAAGTTGGCGAATTCCACCACCGCCTGCACTTCGATGCGCAGCTCCTCATGCTCGCGCAGGAGATTGAAGTGATAGACCGCGTTGCCCAGGTGATCGGTATAGGCATAGAGCTGGGCGCGGGGGTTGGTGGCGATCTGGAATGAGCGCAAGGTCTGCGGCCCTTCGGAGCGCGGCTGCATCCGAAGCTCCATCACCGACTCGCGAACTGGAGACGTGTAGCGGAAGCGTGTGACATGGCGGATGGAGTAGAACATTAAGACCTTGCCTGCTTCTCACCCTTCGACAAGCTCAGGGTGAGGACTTGAGTTTCCTCATGCAGCCTCACCCCGAGCCTGTCGAGGGGCGGGACATGAGGAAAGGAGAACAACTTCAAAGCACCGTTTCAGCACCATAGGTAATATAGGACGCGAATAGCGCCTCATGAATCTTCTCGCATTGCCGCGTGATGTCGCTGAGGAATGTCGCGATGCCGCCCGACATCAATTCATCGATCTGCCCGAAATCCACGCTGGCTTTCAGCCGCCCTGCCAGGCGTTCCACCGAGGCGCGGCGGGCGGGCGGCGCGCCGGGCGCGACCCGCGCCAGCGCTTCGGTCACCCGGTCGATGGAGAAGCGAATGGAATGGGGGAATTCCGGATCGAACAACAGGAACTCGGCAATCTTCTGCGGCTTGATCGAGGCTGTGTAGAGCTTGGTATAGGGTTCGAAGGCGGTGCAGAATTTCAGCAGCACCAGCCAGTCGAAATATTTCGGCGCGACCCCGCCCTGGCGGAAATGCACATCCAGCATCCGGCCCAGGAGCTGCACCCGCTCGATATATTTGCCCAGCTCCAGGAAGTACCAGCCTTCGCCATGGCTGAGGGTGGAGTAGGTCACGCCTTCCAGCCCCTGCATCTCGTCCAGCACGTCGCGGAACAGAATGGCGGGGGAATGCACCCAGATGGCGTCGGCCTGCACGCCCGACAGATGCAGATAGAGCCGGTTGAGATTGCCCCAGACTTCGTTGGAGAGCGCCTCGCGCACCTGGCGGGCATTGTCGCGGGCGAAACTGAGCGAGGCGAGCAGGGAGGATTCATTCTCCCGGTCGAACACCAGCCTTTTGGTGATGGCGGGCGCATCCTGCGGCAGATCGTTCCAATGGGTGTCCTGCAAAGCTTCGACCACCCGCGCCCAGGAGGCACGGGCATCCTCGGGCTGCTGCTCGACCATGGATTCCAGCTTCACCGCCATCACCCGGGCGGTGTGCTCGGCCCGTTCGACATAACGGCTCATCCAGTAAAGGCTGTCGGCGACCCGGCTCAGCATCGCGGATATTTCATCGAGAAAGCACCCAGGTGTCCTTGGAGCCGCCGCCCTGCGAGGAGTTCACCACCAGGCTGCCCCGCTTCAGCGCCACGCGGGTGAGCGCCCCCGGCACGATTTTGGTTTCGGTGCCGGTGAGGATGAAGGGCCTGAGATCGACATGCCGCGCTTCGACGCCGTCGCCCACGAAAGTGGGGGCGGTGGAAAGCTGGATGGTGGGCTGGGCGATATAATTTTCCGGGTCGGCTTTTAGCTTTTGCGCGAAGGTGTCCCGTTCGGCTTGTGACGCATGCGGGCCCACCAGCATGCCATAACCGCCGGATTCGCCCACCGCCTTCACCACCAGCTTGTCGAGATTGGCCAGCACATGGGCCAGCGCCTTGTCCTCGCGGCAAAGGAACGTCTCCACATTGTCCAGGACGGGTTCTTCGGAGAGATAATAGCGGATCAGGCGCGGCACATAGGCATAGATCGCCTTGTCGTCGGCGACACCCGTGCCCAGCGCATTGGCGATCACGACATTGCCGGCGCGATAGGCGTTGAACAGGCCCGACACGCCCAGCGAAGAATCCTCGCGGAAGATCAAAGGATCGATGAAATCGTCATCGATGCGCCGATAGATCACGTCGATGCGTTTGAGGCCCGATGTGGTGCGGGTATAGACCACATTGTCGTTGACCAGGAGGTCGCGGCCTTCCACCAGCTCCACGCCCATCTGGCGGGCGAGAAAAGCATGCTCGAAATAGGCGGAATTGAACACGCCCGGCGTCAGCACCGCGATGGAGACGTCCTGCTCGAACGGCGCCAGCGCCCGCAAAGTGGCCAGAAGCTCCAGCGGATAATGCTCGATCGGCCGCACATTCATGCTGCGGAAGACGCCGGGAAAGGCCCGCCGCGCCACATCGCGGTTGGCCAGCATGTAGGACACGCCGGACGGCACCCGAAGATTGTCTTCCAGCACCACGAAGTCGCCCGCTTCGTTGCGCACCAGATCGCTGCCGCAGATATTGACGTAAGACCCATGCGGCACCGGCAGCCCGCGCATCTCGCGGCGGTAATGCTTGGAACCATAGATCATCTCGCGCGGCACAATGCCGTCCTTCAGCACCCGCCCGTCGCCGTAAATGTCGCGCAGAAAAAGATTGAGCGCGGTGATGCGCTGGGTGAGGCCGCGCTCGATCCGCTCCCATTCGCCGGCCGTGACGATGCGCGGCAGAAGGTCGGTGGGGATGATGCGTTCGGTCGCCTGATTGTCGCTATAGACAGTGAAGGTGATGCCCTGGTGCAGAAAGCTTTGCTCGCAAGCCTGCTGGCGGCGCACCAATTCTTCCAGCGCCAGGCTGGTGAGACGGGAATCGAGCGCGATATAGGGTGGCCGCGGCTTGCCGTCGGGCGCGAACATTTCGTCATAGGCGCGTCCAAGGTCGTACTTGGCGTAAGGCGCGTCCCTGCCCGCCAGCGCCGCCCGCGCGGGGCCGGTCACCGGATCGGCTCCGCCAAAATCCTCGGTATTCGCCAGCGCCTCACCCTGCATCGGCAAAGTGTGGCGTTGCAGCAGGAGAGGTCAAGGCCGGCGGCATGCCCCCATCAAAAAGCCAATTCCGCAAAAAATGAGCGGATGACGAGCGTTTCGTCATCCGCTCCAGGCTGGGCCGGCGACCAGACGCCGGGATGGTCCGGGGCCAACCAGAGGAGGTTGCACGCAGTGAACGCAATTGAAGGTTGTACCCGCGACCCTTAAAGAGCGTTTAAAGGCAGGCCAGAACAGCCGCCTGATTGGGAGCCGCCGCGACCTTGATTTCGGAAAAAGAGAGGCCGTGAAGGGCGTCCGCGGTCTTGGCGCTGATGCAGACCGCCAGCAATCCGGCGGTGGAAAGCCCGGCCTGGCGCGCCCGTTCGGCGAAAATCCCGGCGCTGCGGGGCGAGAAGAAGAGGGCGGCCTGGACCGAATTTTCCCGAAGCGCCCCAACGGCCGCATCCGGCAGATGCGCCGCCGCGTCCACGCGATAAAGCGTTTCCCGCAGCACCTGAAAGCCCTTTGCCGCCAGCGCTTCCGCCAGCTTGCCGCTGCTTTCTTCGCCCGCCGCATGCAGCAGCGGACCCTTTTTGGGATCGGCCCAGGCGGGAACGGCTTCGGCCAGCGCCGTCGCGTCGCCCCCCGCATTCCGTATACGGATAAATCCGGCGCGGGCCGCCGCCTCAGCGGTCTGCGGACCCACCGCGAAGAGGGGCACATCGCGCGCATCGCTGCGCGCCGCCAGCGCCCGCACGCCATTGGCGCTGGTCGCCAGCACCGCCTGAATCCCATCCAGCGTCAGTTTGGGACCATCGAATATCCGGACCGTCAGCAACGGCGCCAGCAAGGCTTCGTGTCCCATATCCGCCAGAAGACGGGCGATTTCGGCGCCGTCTTCCGCTGGCCGGGTCACAAGAATCCGCATGTCACTGCATCACTTTCGCAATTGGAGCCGCTGGTTTAGAGGAAAGGCTCATAACGGGATGCGTGGAATTTGAACACCCTGACGATCTTAGGCCTGGAAACCAGCTGCGATGAAACCGCCGCGGCGGTGGTGCGTGGGTATCCGCCAGGACCAGGCGAGATCCTGTCCAATGTGGTGTTCAGCCAGACCGAAGCCCATGCACCCTATGGCGGCGTGGTGCCGGAGATCGCCAGCCGCGCGCATTTGGAAATATTGGATGGCCTGATCGAAAAGGCCTTGGGCGATGCGGGCATTTTCTGGAACGAAATCGATGCCATCGCCGCCACGGCGGGTCCTGGCCTGATCGGCGGGGTAATGGTGGGTCTGACCACAGCCAAGGCGCTGGCGCTGGCCAGCGGCAAGCCGCTGGTCGCGGTCAATCACCTGGCCGGTCACGCGCTGACCGCGCGGCTGACGGATGGCGTGGATTTTCCCTTCCTGCTGCTTTTGGTGTCGGGCGGTCATTGCCAGCTCTTGGCGGCGGCGGATGTGGGAAAGTACCGCCTCTATGGCACCACCATGGACGATGCGGTGGGCGAAGCTTTCGACAAGACCGCGAAGATTTTGGGCCTGCCCTATCCCGGCGGACCCAATGTCGAAAGCCATGCGGCGCGGGGCAATCCGCGCGCCTATCCTTTGCCGCGCCCTTTGCTAGGGCGAGCCGGGACGGACTTTTCCTTTTCCGGGTTGAAGACGGCAGTGCGCCAGCTGGTGACGCAGAACCAGGTGAATATCGAGGATGCCTGCGCATCGTTCCAGGCGGCGGCGATCGACATATTGCGGGATCGTACCGCCCATGCCCTCACGCGTTTCCGCGAGGAGTTTGCGCACGCCGCGCGCCCGACCCTGGTGGTCGCCGGCGGGGTTGCCGCCAATGCGGCCATCGGATCGGCGCTTGCAAAACTGGCGGACCAACACGGTTTCGAAATCCGCGTTCCGCCCCCCCGCTACTGCACGGACAATGCGGCCATGATCGCCTGGGCCGGGCTGGAGCGTTTCGCGCTGGGGGAACGCGATCCGCTCGATTTCAGCCCGAAAGCCCGTTGGCCGCTGGATGCATCAGGCGACAACCGCCACAGTGGCGAGCGCCAGCAAGGCGCTTAGAACGATCAGGGTGCCGTTCAGCGATTCGACGATGAAGCTGCCAAAATAGCTGCTGGCTTCGACAGGTTTGGATAGAACGCTCATGAAAAACTCCTTCGACAGTGCGGGGTCCCAAAACCAATCCGGAACCTTACGCTGCACTGCAATATGGGCAGTGTACGGAGCAAAACAAGAGAAGCTTATTTTAACCTTGCGCAACATTATTGCGTCAGTTTATGACTTAATACATTGATTTAAAACAATATTTTTCTCCGTGCCGTCCCAAAAGCACTATTGTGCAGTCGCAGCATAGAAGGGTTGCATTCCGTGAAAATCGCCACCTGGAACATCAATTCGGTGCGCCATCGGATCAATCTGGTGACCCGCTTTCTGCGCGAGCATCAGCCCGATGTGCTGTGCCTGCAGGAGACTAAGGTCATCAACGAGCTTTTCCCCAAACTGCCCCTGGCCAAGCTGGGTTATGAGCATCAGGCCATTCATGGCCAGAAGGCCTATCATGGCGTGGCGGTGATCTCGCGCCTGCCGTTCGCCAAGACCGGCGTGCAGGATTTCTGCCGCGAAGGCCATGCCCGGCATATGGGCGTGAGTTTCGAGAATGGATTGGAGCTGCACAATTTCTATGTGCCGGCGGGCGGCGACATTCCCGATCCGGAGAAGAACGACAAATTCGCCCATAAGCTGCACTTTCTGGGCGCGATGGAAAATTTCTTCGGCAAGCGCAAAACCCAGCGCAAGAATCCCGTGGTGCTGGTGGGCGACCTGAATGTGGCGCCGCTGGAAAATGATGTCTGGAGCCACAAGCAGCTCTTGGATGTGGTGAGCCACACGCCGGTGGAGATGCGTCTTCTGGGCGAGGCGCAGGCCGCGTTCGACTGGACCGACGCCACCCGCGCCTTCATTCCGCCGGACCAGAAAATCTATTCCTGGTGGAGCTATCGCGCCGCCGACTGGGAGGCATCCGATCGCGGCCGGAGGCTGGATCATGTCTGGCTCAGCCCTGGCCTCAAAGGCGCGCTGAAATCGCAAACCATCCTGAAAAAGATGCGGGGCTGGCAGAAAGCCTCCGACCATGTGCCGGTGATTGTGGAGATCGACGTTTGAAGTTGGCTTTACTCCGCCACGGTCCCACGCTCTGGAATGCGCAGGGCCGCATTCAGGGTCACACGGATATTCCCTTGAGCGATGACGGTATTGAAAAGATGCGGGGGCTATTGCCGCCGCCGCCTTTCGGCGAAGCGCGGGTCTTTGTCAGCACCTCGCGCCGGGCGCGCCAGACCGCCGAAGCGCTGGGTCTGACCGATGCCACCTGGGACGCGCGGCTGATGGAGCAGAATTGGGGCGATTGGGAAGGCCTCAGCCGGGCCGCCATCCTGGCCCGTGACGGCGAAGACGCGTTCTTGCGCGCGGGCTCCGACCAGGGTGACGCGTTCCGGCCGCCGGGCGGCGAATCCACCGCCGAACTGCATGCGCGGGTGGCGGCGTTCCTGAAAGATATCGCGCGCGAGGAGCGCGACGCCATCGCGGTGGCGCATCTGGGTGTCTTGCGCGCGGCCTATACTTTGGCGACGGGATGGAACATGGCGGCGCCGATGCCGCCTGATCTGGATGTATCCAAAGCGCTGATTTTGAGCCTGACACCGGATGGCGTGCCAGCCCTGCACGCCCTGAATGTGGACCTTATTCCCAGAACGGCTTGATCTTGCGGAACCGTTTCCAGCGCTTCAGCGCCTTGGCCGCGATGCGGGGCCGCCGGGCGCGGTACCAGCCCATCACCAGGCCCGCCGCATAACGCTCGCCCGGATGGGTGCGCTTGGCGTCCGCCTCCCGCAGCAATGCGGTCATGGTGGCGCGGACATGGGCGATGTCGTTGATCGCGCCGAGTTGCTCCTGCAGTCCGCGCAGCCGCTTCACATAGCGGCGGACTTTCTTTCTCGGATAGAGCGGCGAGAGGAATTCGGCGGTGTAGCGCAATTTCTTGAGCGCGATGCGCAAGCGATGCAAATCGCCCTCTTCACAGCTTTTCGCCTTGCGCCCCCGCTTGGCGGCGCGCTTCTGCTGGCGCCCGAGCAGCCGCGTGGCCACCCGGTCCAGCCTGGTATCGGGCGCCATGGGCAGACGCGAATGGGCCAAGGCCGCGATGTCTTCCGCCAAAAGGCCAAAATCGGCACCCGCCACGCAATCCGCCGCCTGTTTCCAGGCCTTGGCGCGCATGTCTTCCATGCGGTCGCGCAGGCTGGCGAAAGCCTCACGGTCGCTTTCTTCGGCAGGAGCATCCAACAGCTGCGTGACAAAGACATCGAGGTCGCGCGCCGGGCCGAGCCGGGTGGAGAGAATCTTGGCGCGGCCGCGCAGATCGTCCAGCCAGCCTTGCTGGAATTCCTCTCCGAACGCTTTCAGCGCCACTTCCAGGCGCCGGAGCGCCACGCGCAGCTGATGCAAGCCTTCGACGGAACGGCCCGCGCGCACGGTCGCGGCATTGGCGGTCATCTGCGCCAGGCAGTCCGACAGGATCGCGCGGAACGCATCTTCCGGCCGCATGGCGCGGTCGATGCGCGCCGGACGCGCCTTCACCGGCTGGGCCGGACCCAGGCCATGGCGCGACAGGGAATGAATGGAAGCGGGGCGCGGATCGTCCATGGCCCGCGAATTTATGCTGAGCCCCCGCGAATGCAAGGCGCGGTCAGACCGCGCGCACGGGAAGGCCGGCTTTGGCAAGCGCCGCTTTCGCATCCGCGATACTGGCTTCGCCGAAATGAAAGATCGAAGCCGCCAGCACAGCGCTGGCATGGCCTTCGGTGACGCCTTTGACCAGATCGTCCAGCGAGCCGACGCCGCCCGACGCGATCACCGGCACATGCACCGCATCGCTTACGGCGCGGGTGAGCGGGATATTGTAACCGGACTTGGTGCCGTCGCGGTCCATGGAGGTGAGGAGGATTTCGCCGGCGCCATAGTCCACCAGCTTTCGGGCATGGGCGACGGCATCGATGCCGGTGGCCCGGCGTCCGCCATGGGTGAAAACTTCAAACGGCGGGCCATTGTGGGCGTGCGTGCCTTGCTTGGCGTCGATCGCCGCGACGATGCATTGGCTGCCGAATTTCTCCGCCGCTTCGCGCACGAATTCGGGCCGCTCCACCGCGGTGGTGTTGATCGAGACCTTGTCCGCGCCTGCCAGCAGCAGGGCGCGGATATCGTCCAAGGTGCGCACGCCGCCGCCCACCGTGAGCGGCATGAAGCAGACTTCCGCCGTGCGCCGCACCACATCCAGCAAGGTGCCCCGCGCTTCATGGCTGGCGGTGATGTCGAGAAAACAAAGCTCGTCGGCCCCGGCGGCGTCATAAACAATCGCCTGCTCCACCGGATCGCCGGCATCGCGCAGCTGCTCGAAATTGATGCCTTTGACGACGCGGCCGTCCTTCACGTCCAGGCAGGGGATGATACGAACCTTCAGCATTCAGCGTGCTTTCGCCAGGGCGGCAATATTCATCAAGGTGCGGCCGCAGACCGCTTCAGCGGGCACCGCCGTGGTGCGGCTGAGCGCCTCGGCTTCCAATAGCATGTCGAGCGCGTCGGCCAACCTTTCGTCGCTCCAGCGATTGACCTGGGCCTTGAAGGATTGCTCGCGCAGGAAATGAATGGGCGGGCGCTGGCGGCGGATCACCGTCTCCAGGCTTTCGCCGCGATTGACGCTTTCGCGCACAGACGCAAGGCGCTGGAAATGGCCCATCGCCCCCCGCAGAATCTGCGCGACGGAAGCGTCCGCGGTCCAGAGCCGTTCCAGCGCCAGATCGAGACGGGCGAAATCGCCACTGCCCGCTGCGTCCGACGCTTCCTCGGCGCGGGCTTCGGCCTCATCGCCCATCACGGCGCGGACGTCTTCCAAACTGACGCTTTTCTGTCCTTGCGCATACAGCGCCAATTTTTCCAGCTCGCGCCTTGTGACGCCGCGATCCGATCCCAGCCGCGACACGGCGTCGGCCAAGGCATCGGGGGCGATGGAAAGACCGGCGGCACGCATGGCGTCGCGCACCACATCTTCCAGATTGCGGGCGGTGTCGGCGTAGCAGGCGATGGCGGCGGCCTTGTCGTCGCTTTCGAACAGCTTGCGCAGGCCCGTGCCCTTGGAGAGATCGCCCGCTTCCACCACCACCAATGTATCGCTGGTGCGGTCCTCGTCGCCCAGAAACTGCTCGAACAGATCGGTGAGATTGTTGCCCGCGCCCCGCACCCGCACCACGCGGCGCCCGCCCATCATGGAAATCGCGGCGGCTTCGTCGGCCAGCCGCGCCGGATCGGACAGCAAAACGCTTTCGCTGAGATCCGCCACATTGAAGGGATCGGTGAGATCGGGGACCACGCTTTTCAGCAATTTCTCGGCCCGCTCCTGCACCAGGCCCGCATCGGGGCCGAACACCAGGGCGACGCGCAAAGTCTTGGGCGGATTGGCGGCGAAACGATCCGCATCCTGGGTTTTGACGATCATTTGCGCCGGCTGAAGAAGACGCCCAGATCCATGCGGATGCGGTCGGCCAGATCGTCACCGGCGCGGCGGTCCGAATCCTGCTGCGCGGCCAGGGTCGAATAGGGCGAGCTGGAGACGTTGAAGGATGAGAGGCTGGTCTGGGACCCGCGCGTGATCTCGGTGCCCCTGGCATCGGTCAGCACATAGCTGGCGGTGATGGTGTCGTTGTAACGGGTGATGGTGGCGTCGTTCTGCAAGGTGACGCCATTGCTCACCTGATTGAGGGTCAGAGTGAGGTGATAAAGCTTGCCCGCTTCGCGGCCATCGGACCCCAGAAGGTCGATCAGGGTATTGCGCAAGGTATAGCCGTCACGGCCTTCCAGCGGCTCGACATAGATCGAGGCCAGTTGCGGCTGCAGCTTTTGGTCATAAAGCGGATGGAATCCGCACCCCGCGACGGCGAGGCAGGCGGACGCGATGAGCAAAACCCGCTTCATGCAACGATGTTAACAATACGTCCCGGTACGACAATGACTTTTTTGGGCGTGGCCCCGTCCAAGGCCCGTTTCACCCCTTCTTCCGCCAAGGCCGCCGCTTCCACGGTCTTGCTGTCGGCATCGCGGGCCACCACCACTTCGCCCCGGCGCTTGCCGTTGACCTGTACCGCGATGGTGACGGTGTCGGACTTCAGCAGCGCGGGATCGAAGCTCGGCCAGGGCGTTTGCGCGACGAAACTCTGATGGCCCAGCGACCGCCAGCATTCTTCGGCCAGATGCGGCATCATCGGCGCGGACAACAGCACCAGGGCTTCCAGCGCTTCGCGGCGCACGGCGGCATCGGCCTTGGGCGCGTCAGCGATGGCGTTGGACAGCATGTAAAGTTGCGCCACCGCGCGGTTGAAGCGCAGGCCCGCCAGATCGTCGGTCACCGCCGCGATGGCCTTGTGCGCGGATTGGCGCAAGGCCTTCGACACATCGTCCGACGGCGCGGCCTTGGTGCCGGGCGTGGGCAAGCCTTCGGCTTCGCTCACCAGGCGCCAGACGCGCTGGACGAAACGCCAGCAGCCTTCGGCGCCCGCATCGGTCCATTCGATGTCGCGCTCGGGCGGGGTATCCGACAGCATGAACCAGCGGATGGTGTCGGCGCCGTAGTCGGAAATGATCGCTTCGGGCGCGATCACATTTTTTTTCGACTTGGACATTTTCTCGGACGAGCCGATTTCCACCGGCGCGCGATTGTCCTTGCGATAGGCCTTGCCGCCTTCCTTCACCACTTCGTCCGGCGTGACCCAGCCATCGGCGTCGCGATAAGTCTCGTGACAGACCATGCCCTGGGTGAACATGCCCGCGAAGGGTTCCTGAATGCCGATCAGGCCCAGCCGGTTCATGGCGCGGGTGAAGAAGCGAGCGTAGAGCAGATGCAGGATCGCATGTTCGATGCCGCCGATATATTGGTCGACCGGCATCCAGTAATCCGCCGCGTCCTTGTTCACCGGCGCATCGGCATGGGGATCGCAGAAGCGCGCGAAGTACCAGGAGGAATCCGCGAAGGTATCCAGCGTATCGGTGTCGCGATGGGCCGGGCCGCCGCATTCCGGGCAAATGACATTCTTCCAGGCCAAATCGCGGTCCAGGGGATTGCCGCTTTTGGAAAAGTCGATCTTCTCCGGCAACAGCACCGGCAGATCACTTTCCTTCAGCGCCACCACGCCGCACTTCGCGCAATGCACCATCGGAATGGGGCAGCCCCAAGGCCGCTGGCGCGACACCAGCCAATCGCGCAGGCGGTAATTCACCGTGAGTTCGCCGATGCCGGCTTTTTCCAGGCGCGAGGCGACTTCGGCTTTCGCCGCTTCCACGGTCATGCCGTCAAGGAAGCGCGAGTTCGCCAGCTTGCCGGGGCCGACATAGGCCTCGGTGCCGACGGTGAAGGTCTTGGCGTCCGCATCCGACGGCACCACCACCGGGATCACGGAAAGCCCGTATTTGCGGGCGAAATCCAGGTCACGCTGGTCATGCGCGGGGCAGCCGAAGATGGCGCCGGTGCCGTAGCCCATCAGCACGAAATTGGCCACCATCACCGGCAGCTTCCAGTTGGGATCGAAAGGATGGGCGGCGGTGAGGCCGATGTCGTAGCCCAGCTTTTCCGCTTTCTCGATTTCCGCTTCCGCCGTGCCGGTCTTGCGGCATTCGGCGATGAAGTCCTGCAGCTTCAGGTCGGTCTTGGCCAATTCCTGAGTCAAGGGATGATCGGGCGAGAGGCCGACAAAGCTGGCGCCGAACAAGGTATCGGGCCGGGTGGTGAAGACATCGAGCTTTTCGCCGTCGGACAGAGTGAACTGGAATTTCAGCCCTTCGCTTTTGCCGATCCAATTGCGCTGCATGATCCGGACTTTTTCCGGCCACTGATCCAACGTATCGAGCGCGGTGAGCAATTCTTCCGCGAACGCGGTGATCTTGAAGAACCATTGCGAAAGCTTGCGCCGTTCCACCACCGCGCCGGAGCGCCAGCCGCGCCCGTCGATCACCTGCTCGTTGGCGAGCACGGTCTGGTCGACC
>CALMGU010000002.1 GCA_937865685.1 uncultured Alphaproteobacteria bacterium
CTCCCCACATAGGAGGGCGGAAGCGATGAATGTAATACGTTTCAGCGACGCGCCACCCTTCGGGCAATCCATCTTGTGATGTGGCCAGCGATGAGGGGAGGGGCGCATGTCAGGACGATGGCGCCCAGGATCAGAAGTAATACAGCGACGATCATTGGTGGTGCCTTTTCGTCTAGAAGCCTTCGCCATCTTTCAGCGCGACGCAGGCCTTCCAGTCGTCGGACTTGGGCGCGCGGCTTTGTTGCATGCGAATGGACCGCGCCATGGATTCCCTGTTCGGCCAAGTCTGAAAGGTAACGAGGCCGTCGAACCCCCTGCCCGTTTTGCGTGCCGTGCGCTCCGGGTGTTCGGGCTGATAGCCGACCGAGCGACCGAAAGGCATCGAAACTTTCTTCATGGCGTGTCTCCGTGTCTGTTGTTGGATGATATGTAGGACACGTGTATTGCATCGTCAATAGCGTTTGGCCGACAAATTCGACAAAAGCGATTTTTGAGGGTAGGAAAATGAGGCTTATCGCGGACAATCTGTCCGGGGTTAGGAATTTGAACCTATTCGGCGAATGGAAATGATCGATGCCACTCAAAAGCGGGCGCCTCACAAGACCAGAAAGGGCGGTTGCAAAGGCCATGGCTGAGACTGGAAATGTGGCTTTTGCTGCCTTTTCGGCCGACGTGGGCAAAGGCGCTGTGGGAAAAGCGGTGCAGCGGCCGGCGGTGCAAGCCGAGATGGCGCGCCTGCAGACCGAGCGGCTTTTCAACGAAGCGCTGCCGGCTGCGGTGGGCTTTTTGGTGCAGATCCTGGGGGATTCGAAGGCGCCGTCTGGCGCGCGCGTCCAGGCCGCCAAGGTCGTGATCGATCGAACGCTTGGCAATAGCGAGGCGGGAAGGCCCAAAGAACCCCACGAATACAGCGGCGAAGACCTGGCGAAGGCGATTGCCGAGCTGGAACGGGAAGCCGCATCGCGCGCGGTGGACGTCACGCCCGAACCGGCCGAGCCGGCGAGCGTTTTCGACTAGGAATGCGCGAGACGCGCCCAGAAAAGCCGCTAAGTCACTGACCGGCCTATTGTAACCATAGTATTATTGATACTGTGGACCACGCCCGAGGCGACACCTGGCCCGCATCGAAGGGCGGTCCCTGTCTGCCCAGCCGCCGACCCGGCCCCTGCCGGCAGTCCGCGGCGCAAGGCTGAAACCGCATCGGACGCCCGAACAAAAATTCGCCCGAAAAACAAAACCGGACACCCTGTCCGACACGCCAGCACCACCAGAAACGCCCGAATTTGCTGCTCGCGATCTATGTCGACACCAATTCCGGCACCGCTCATCCGGTTGGTCGAAAATGTTTCACGTGAAACAACAAAACCGACAGACTTGCCGACAAAACCGACAAAGCCTACAAGGCCAGGGCAAGGCCACGGGCGCACGATGTCGAAACTCATTCCGATCGCGTTGGAAAATCTCTTCACGGGTAAGTCGGCCGAGAATTTCGCCTCGGTCGAAATCGCGCTGGAGCAATACGCAGGCCTAGCAGGCCTCGATAAGCCGCACCGGCTGGCCCACTATTTGGCGCAACTGGCGCACGAAAGCGGGCAATTCCAGTTCGATCGCGAATTGTGGGGGCCAACGCCAAGCCAGGCCGCTTACGACACGCGCAAAGACCTCGGAAATTCCCCAGCCGAAGACGGCGATGGCAAATTGTACCTGGGCCGCTCCGCGATCCAGATGACCGGGAAGGCCAATTACCGGGAGTTTCAGAATTGGTGCAAATCGCGCGGCCTCATCACGCCCGATTTCGTGCAGCGCCCTGATTTGGTCAACACCGATCCGTGGGAAGGGCTCGCACCTGTCTGGTTCTGGGCGACGCGAAACCTCAATTCGCTGGCCGACGAAAACGACATTGAGCAGATCACGAAGCGAATCAACGGCGGCCTGAATGGGTACGAAGATCGGCTGAACCAATACACGCGAATCGGCCTGGTGCTGTGCGGCTTTGCGCCGTCGGACATTCACGGCTTCCAAGAGGCTGCGCGCCAGCGCGGTTGCTATGCCGGCGACACGGACGGCGATTCTGGTCCGCGCACCCGGGCGGCGATCCACCGGTGGTTGGCCGCGACGGTCGATGCGCCGGTCGCGGCTGCGCCCGTTGTGGAGGCAAAGCCTGTGCCGGTGGCGCCGAAGGGCGCGGAAAAAACCACGCTGATGCGCGTGGCGGGCGCGGTTGCGCTCGCGGGGCCGACGCTGTCGTCGATGATGCCATCCGGTGACTGGCCGAAATTGATTTTCGTCGGAATTGGCGTGTTGGGCGTTTTGGTCTTGCTGTGGCGCGGCGAAAAGATCGCATCGCGCGTTCAGGCCATCATGGACAGTTTCGACCGATGATCGCGATTGGAGCATTTTTCTCCGGTCTATGGGCGCGGGCCCAGGCGTGGATCATCGCGGGTGTTGCGATTTTGATTGCGATTGGCGTTGCGTTTTTGAAGGGCCGGTCATCGGGCAAGGCCGTCATTGTGGAGAAACAGAAACAGCAGCGCGCCGACGCTATCGTTGAAAGGAAACAGGTCGATGAGACCGTTCAGCAAATGCCTTCTTCTGACGTCGATGATCGTTTGTCTAAGTGGGTGCGCGACTAGCCCGCCCGGCGATTTCTGCGATGTCGCTTCGCCCATTCGGCCCTCGCGCTCCGATGTGCTGACCGATGGCACCAAGCGGCAAATTCTGGCGCATGACGAATACGGCGCGAAAGCCTGTGGCTGGAAATGACGGAGACCAACACACAGCGCGCGATCGGCCGTTTGGAAGGGCAGGTGTCCGCTCTGACCACGCAGGTGGCCGACCTGACGCGCGCCATCAATGCGCAAGGCGATCGACAGCACGAAAGCCAGACCAGGCTTTACAAGCGGCTGGATGAACAAGCCGAGATTGTTGCGGCGACGACGCGCCGGCTCACGCTGGTGGAGAATGCCGTCAAAACGATTTCGCCGATGGCCGAAGATTTCGGCCGCATGAAGCAGCGCGGGCTGGGCGCCATCGCCGTTGTGACGGTGCTGTGGTTGGCGGTCGGCGGGATGGTGACGTCCGGCATGTCCGCACTTTGGAGCTGGGTCGCTAAGGCGGTCTCGCACGGCGGATGACCAAGAACGGCGTAAATCCGCTGACCGGCAAGCGCTACGCCTGGGAAGCCGAACAGGCGAAATTGAAGGCCGAAGACACGGCCAATCTGCACCAGCGCCTTGCGCTGTTGAAGCGCCAGCAGAAAGCCCTGGAAGCGCGCGAGCGCTTCATGCCGTTTATCAAATTCACGTCGCCGGATCCCGAAGACCCGAACAACGTCGAGAAATCGAAATACAAAAACGCCCGCCATCACGACGCGACCGCGCGGGCGCTGGAAGAGGTCGTCGCCGGCAATATCCCGTTTCTGATTTTGGTCGAGCCGCCGCGGCACGGAAAATCCGAACAAGTCTCGCGCCGTCTGCCGGCGTGGGTGATGGGGAAGTTTCCGCACTGGAACGGTGTGGTGGCGACCTACAACGACGATTTCGCGGCCGACTTCGGCAAGGACGTTCGCGCGATCGTGCGCACGCCGCAGTTCCGCCAGGTCTTCCCTTCGGTGTCGCTCCAGCGTGGCGGCGGCGCGTCCGACCGATTGCAGACGACGCAGGGCGGCCAATGGTCGTTCGTCGGCCGCGGCGGTTCGCTGACGGGCCGCGGCGCCCATATTTTGATTATCGACGATCTGATTAAGGACGACAAAGAAGCGACATCGGAGGCGATCCGCAATCAGGCCTGGGCGTGGCTAACGAAAGTGGCGATGACCCGCCGCATGGGCATGAAGTTGGTCATCATCACCTTTACGCGCTGGCACGCCGATGACCCGATTGGGCGGCTGACCGACCCGGAGAACCCGCACTACAACGCGAAGCTGGCGAAGAAAATCAAGATCATCAATTTGCCCGCCATCGCGGAAGACGATGACCCGCTGGGCCGCAAAGTTGGCGAACCGCTGTGGCCGGATGGCCCCGATAAATTCGATTTGGATTTTCTGCACGAACAGCAAGACCTCGATCCGCTGGGCTTCGCTGCGCTGTATCAGGGAAGGCCGTCGCTTCTGGACGGCGACCTTTTCAAGCGCGAAAATTGCCGCCTCTACAATTTCTCCGAACTGCCGGAAGACCTGCGCATCTATTGCGCCAGCGACCATGCGGTCGGGGTGAAACAGCGCAACGACCCAACCTGCCTGCTGAAAGTCGGCATCGATCGGCAGAGCAATATCTATCTGCTCGAATGCGATTGGCGGAAGATGAAAACAGACGTCGCGGTGGAGGCGATGCTGGCGATGGCGGGCGGCAACATGAAGCCGCTGCTTTGGTGGGCGGAAAGCGGCCACATCTCGAAATCGATTGGGCCGTTCCTGCGGAAGCGGATGCTGGAATCCCAGACCTACATCAACCTGCGGGAAGTCTCGCCGGCCGCCGACAAGGTCCAACGCGCGCAGTCGATCGCGGCCCGGGTGGCGATGGGCAAGGTCTATTTCCCCAAGGATGCGATCTGGACCGAAAGGGCCATCGCCGAGATGATGGCCTTCCCCAACGGCCCCCATGATGACTTTGTGGACGCGCTGGCGTATATCGGTCTCGGTCTGCAAAGCCAATTCGGCCCTGGCAAGAACAGCGCGAAGACCCAGAAACAGGAAAAACCCCAATTCGGGACGCTGGCCTGGGTCAAGCAAGCCGATAAGTGGAAACGGGAGCAAGAACAGCGTCTTGCCGCCGGAGGGTTTTGATGGATTTTGAGGAAGACGACGCCGGACAGCCCGAATTTGGCGCCTCGCCGCAGGCCTCATCGCCCGATGAGACCCAGGAAGCGCCCCAGCAAACCAAAGCGCTGGTCCAAGAGCTGACAAAGCGAATCAAGGACGACAAGGCCCACCACGACAAGGCGTTCAAGCGCATGCGCCGCGACATGCAGGTCGCAATGTGGGGTGCCGAAAAGTCCTGGGGCGAAGATAAATACCGCGCCAACATTTCCGGCCGGCACGTCAAGCAAAAGACGGCTGCGCTGTATGCCAAGAACCCCCGCGTGGTCGCGCGCCGCCGCGAAACGCTCGATTTCACCGTCTGGGACGAAGAGCCTTCGTCGCTGCTGTTGGCCTATCAGACCATCCAGGCCGGCATCATGGCCGTGCAGCAGGCCAATTTGCAGACCGAACTGATGGCGCAGAGTTCGCACCCGGCGCTGATGGGCCACAACGGCGGTCCGCCGATGGACCCGCCCGTCCCGCAGATGCCGCCGGGCTTCGACCAGGCGCAGGCGGTGATTGCGGATTTCCAACAGGGCATGACGCGCCGGCAGCAGATCGACAAGATCGGCAAAACGCTCGAAATCCTTTTCAATTATTACGCCAAAGAGCAAAAGCCGCTTGATTTGAAACGCGGCATGAAGACGACTGTTCGGCGCGCCTCCACAACCGGCGTCGGCTACGTCGAACTGGCTTTCCAGCGGGAATATGGGCCGTCGCCCACCACGACGGAACGCCTGGCCGACGCGCGCGCCCGCCTGGACCACCTGAAACGGCTGACCGAGGAAGTCGGCGAAGGTGAAATCGACCAAGACGATTCCGAGATGGCGGAATTGGAATTGTCGATCACGTCTTTGCAGCAAGAGCCCGAAATCATCATGCGCGAAGGGCTGGTCGTCGATTTCCTCCAGTCCACGAAGGTAATCCCCGACAAGCGCTGCAAAGCGCTGGACGGTTTCATCGGCTCGGGCCATCTGTCGATCGAGTACGCCTATAGCCCGGATGAAGTGAAAGAGATTTTCGGCGTCGATCTGAAAGTCGGGAAATATAACAGCTACACCACCAACGCCGGCTCCACGCGCGAGTTCAGCGAAAACGACGTGATGGACGACGAATACGAATGGTCGCCGCCGTCGGAGAAAAAAGGCGGCATGTGCTGCGTGTGGAAGCATTACGACAAGGCCACCGGCCTGGTCTATTACATCGCCGACGGCTATTGCGAATTTCTGCGCGAGCCCGCGCCACCGGATGTTTTCGTCGAAGACTTTTGGCCGGTCTATGCGCTGACCTTCAACGCGGTGGAAAGCGAAGACGAGCTGTTCCCGCCGTCTGACGTGTCGCTGATGCTGGACATGCAGAAGGAACACAACCGTTCCCGCCAGGGTAAGCGGGAGCATCGGGACGCAGCGCGGCCGCGCTGGGTCTTTGCCAACGGCTCCTTCGGCGACGAAGACGACCCGATGCAGCTTCGCGATTTGAAGCCGTTCGAATCTCTCGGCCTCAATATCGATCCGCAGTCCGAGATTAAGAAAATTCTCCAGCCGCTGCCGGTGCCGGGCGTCGATCCGAACCTGTACGACACGGGCGAGAATTTCACCGATGTGCAGATGGTGGTCGGTTCCCAGGAAGCCACTTTCGGCGGCATTTCGAAAGCAACGGCCACCGAAAGCGCCATCGCGGCCAATTCGTCGAACTCGGCGGATGGCTCCAGCATCGACGATCTGGACGCCTTCTTGACCGTGATTGCGCGCGCCGCCGGCCAGATCCTGTTGCGCGAATGCTCCGAAGAGAAGGTCAAGGAGATTGCGGGCCCGGGCGCCGTGTGGCCCGAAATGACGCTGGATCAAATCGCCAGCGAATTGCAGTTGGAAGTCGAAGCGGGCTCCACCGGCAAGCCGAATCAGGCGGTCGAAATCAACAACTGGAAGCAGCTATTGCCGCTGCTGATGCAGATTCCGAACGTCGATCCCACATGGATGGCGAAACAGACCATCCGCCGCCTGGACGACAAGCTGGATCTGACCGAGGCAATCGCGGCGGGCATCCCGTCGGTCGTCGCCATGAACCAGCAAAGGCAGCAGGCCGGCGTCACGGCGGAAGCGGGACAAGAGCCTGGTGCGCAGGGAGGCAAGGGCGGTCAAAACGCACCGAAGCCACCCGCGCAAGGCGGATCGGGTCCGGCCTTCGGCTCCAACCAATCTGCGGCGCCTGTGTAGGCCGACTGTCCGGACTGTCTTGCGACAACGCAATACATCGGATAAGGGTGGGCGACCACTAAAGGAGCTTTTATGCCCCCTCTGGACGATAATATCGACGAATTGGAGCCGTCCACCAATTCCGCAGACGTAGCGGCTGATGCCGACGCGGGCCAGAATGCGCCCGCGAACGATCAGCCCGATCCCGCGGCCTCGTCGCCCGCGACCGGCGAAAACGATGATACCGAACTGCTTTCCGTTGTCCGCGATGTGGTCAAGGAAAGCCGCAAGGATCAGGCGGCCCCGCCAGCCGAAGGCGAAGTTGACGGTCAACAGACCGCCGATTCCGCTGCCAAGAAGGAACAGGACGACGAGAATTATTCGGACGTTCCGTTCCACAAACATCCGCGGTTCCAGCAACTGCTGCGCAAGTCGAAGACTTACGAGCAGGACGCAAAGCGCTATCAAAACGTCCAGTCCTTTCTCGACAATTCGGGGCTGAACGCGGAAGAGGCGGCCGATGGTCTCATCAGCATGGGTCTGATGAAAACCAATCCGGTGGAAGCGTGGAAGCGTATCAAGCCGGCGATCCAGAAATTGCTCGTTGCGGCGGGCGAAGTCCTTCCCGAAGACCTTCAAACGATGGTCAAGGAAGGCAAGATGGATCACAACGCGGCTCTTGAAGTCAGCCGTTCGCGTGCAGGCGTCAACGCCATGCAGGTGCAGCGGAGCTTCGAACAGCAGCGTGGCGAGCGTCGTCAGCAGCAAGACGCTGCAACGGCTCTCTCGACGGCGGCGAACGATTGGCAGGCAGATCGGCAGAAGAAAGACCCGAACTTCGACAAAAAGTTCGTGGCTCTCCAAAAGGAGATTCTCTACCTCCAATCCACGGAAGGGAAGCCGAACACCCCTGATGCGGTGCGGGCGCAGCTCAACAAGGCCTACAAGGCCGTGAATGACGCGCTTAAGCCGGTCACTGTTCCGCAGCCCCGCAACGTGCAGAAGAGGCCAGAGATTCGTCCCGTTACGGGCGGCCAGGTCGCAGGCAACAGTCAGCCGGCGCCGAGAAGCACGCTCGACATCGTCCGTGCCAATCGTCGCCAGGCGTAAATTAGAGGATTAAGCCGCCATGGCTTTCAACGCTGACGAAATCGCAAATATCAACAACGCCGCTTTGCAGGCGTACATCGACAAGGGCAAGGTCTGGAAACAGAACGTCGCCAACAAGCCGATGCTCGCCGCCTTCAACGCTTCCGCCGGCAAGTTCTCCGGCGGCCGCGACAATGTCTCCTTCGCCGTGAAGAGCGGTCAGGGCGGCGGGTCGCTGCAGGGCTATAGCGGTGATGACTCGGTCGGGTACTACAATCCGGCCACCATCAAGCGCGCCCGGTTCGCGTGGAAAGAACACCACATCGGCACCGTGGTCACGCACACCGAACTGAAAATCGACGGTATCGACGTGAACGAAGATGGCGCCGATCAGTCCACCAGCGAAATGAACGGCCGCGAGGAACACGCTCTCGCGAACCTGCTCGACGAGAAGAACGACGATTTGGGCGAGGACTATGCGTTCTCCCTGGACCGCCTTCTGCACGGCGACGGTTCGTCCGACGTGAAGGCCATCGCGGGCATCCAGTCCATCATTTTGGACATCCCGAATGCCGGCACCACCGGCAGCATCGGCCGCGTCGCCAACACTTGGTGGCGCAACGATGCCGCGACCGCTGCCTTCGGCGGCGCTGGCGGTCAGGGTGCGATCACCGTCAATACCGCCAATGGTGGCGCGCTCATCACCTTCATGGACCAGGCGCTGCGTCGTCGGTCGAAGTACAAGAATGGCGGCACCAAGTGGCGCTATTTCGCGGGCTCCGACTTCATCGACGGCTACAAGAAGGAGCTGCGTTCCAACGGCTATTACAGCCAGTCCGGTTGGAATGAGGGCAATGCTGACGGGTCGATGCCCGACCCCAAGCATGCCGGCCTCCCGCTGGAGTGGGATCCCACGCTGGACGACCTGTCGCTGTCGAAGCGCTGCTACGCGCTCGACATGGGCCGGACCGGCGTGCGCCTGCTCTACATGGATGGCCAGCGCATGAAGAAGCACAACCCTTCGCGGCCTTACGACCGTTACGTGATGTACAACGGCATCACCATGACGGGCGTGCTGATCGCGAAGCAGCTCAACACGTCCGGCGTGTACGACATCGCGTAAGACGTAGGCCAACAATGGCGGGGCGCCGAGGCGTCCCGCCGCATTTTCGGAGTGAAATCATGAAGAACGTGGACAAGTTTGCGGTCGCCGAGGTCACTCTCGGGTCGGCCGTTGCCAATTCGGGCACCTTCGATGTGCCCTATCCGTCTGGCACCACCCAGAACAGCTTCAACGCTGGTCTGAATGGCTCCAACATTTCGATGTGGGTCAACAATAACGACAAGTACGACAGCACCAAATTCTCGCTGTCGTTCGGCGCGTCGGTTATCACCGTGACCAACAGCACGGGCGCCAGTCTCGCGGCCGGCTCCACCATCCGTCTGAATCTCGATCAAGTGGATGGCAACGACGTCGCCATTTTGGCCTTCCCAGTCGAACTGGCGTCCATCACCGGAGCCCAGGACGTCGTTACCGACTTCCGCCCGGGCTTCGATGGCACCATCGAAGACGTGTCGTTCGCGGTCGATAAGCCCGTGACCACCGCGTCGAAGCTGGCGACCCTCACGCCCGCGATCGGCGGCGTTTCGACCACGGGCGGCGCGGTTGCGCTGACTTCGGCCGGCGCCACTCCGATGGGCAAGGTCGTTCAAGGCAGCGCTGTCACCGGGGCGAATACCTTCACCCGCGACAGCAAGTTGTCGATCAAGGCCACCGGCGTTACCGCCTTCGCCGAAGGCAACGGCACGCTGTACGTCCGCTGCCGCCGCGCGGTTGCGAACGCCTACTAAGCCATAGCGGGCGGGGCTTAACGGCCCCGCCCGTCTGCTTACCAACCCCAAGGAGACCCCATGCAGACCGCAAATATCATGCTTGCCCTCGGCGGCAACCGCGACCAAGTCATTCCGAAATTCAACGTCACGCCCGCCGAGGTCGCCGTGTTGCGGCAGATCCACGGCGACGACGCTGTGACCGACATCGATCCCTGCGGCGAGGTCACTCGCAAGAACCGCGACGAGCGCCAGCGCCTGGTTGAAACATATGGCCGCCGCATCGACGGCAATCGCCATGTCGCCCCGGCTGTCGATGCCCTGTTCCCCGGCGCTGCTGCCCGCGTCTTCGAAAAGTTCGAAGAACTGGACTTGCCGGACGACTTCTACAAAGCGGCCACGCGAGTGGCCCCGGCTCGCGTCGAACGGGAAGAAGAGCCCGCCGCCGAAATCTTCGAAGCCACCACCGAAGGCCAGGGCGGCGAAGGTGCGGAAAATCCTGACGCCGGTATGGGCGGTGCGGACGAAGGCGACGGTATCGGTGACATCGATGACGGCCAGGGCAACGAAGGCGGCGCCGACCAGGGCGGCGCGGGCGAAAACCTGTTCCAATAGGGAAGGCATGAATGGCCCGCGGAAAAACACTCGGCGCTTTGCTCGACGGGCTGCGGGCCGCATGCCGCATTTCTCTCAACGCTGCGCATAACGTCCAGCATCGCGAAGCGCAGATTAAAGCGCTCCAGCTAAAGCAAGAATGGTTCTGGGGCGATTTCGCCTGGCCGCATCTGCGCGTGGATCGTTTCTTGGATGCCCAGGCCGGCCTCCGCTACTACGACATGCCGGACGATCTGGACATCGACCGCATTAGTCATGTGGAAGTCCGCTTCGGCGGCGCCTTTGTGCCGGTGCGCTGGGGCATCGATGCGGTCCACTACGCATCGTTCGATAGCGACTTGGATCAGCGCTCCGACCCCATCCAGCGGTGCAAAATCGTCGAAGACGAGCAGTTGGAAGTCTGGCCGATCGCGGCGACCGATTTCAACGCGGACACGCTGGAAGGCCGGATGAAGGTCGTGGGCATCCGCAAGCTCAATCCGCTGGTGAATGAAGAGGCCGACAAGGCCGACCTGGACGACCAGCTTTTGATTTTGTCCTGCGCCGCCGACTATCTGGCAGCGACGGGCGCGAAGGACGCGCAGCTTAAACTGGACCAGGCCAACCGCCTATATTCGAAGCTCCGCGGGCGCCTGATGCCAAGGCGGAAATTCACGATCGGCGTCGGCTCGCGGGCCAACGACACGCGCCCGCAGCGGATTCCTATCGCCGTCTATAACAAGACGAGCTGACCGTGGGCAAAATCTGGGTCAAGGAATTTACCGGCGGCTTGGACACCAGGCGTATGCCGGAAACGACTTCCGGCGGCGTGCTGGTTAAGGGCGAGAACGGTCATATCTCGCGCGGCGGCGAATTCGAAAAGCGCGCCGCGTTTGTCAGCACATACGATCTGCCGAATGGTACGGTTGGTCAAGCGGCGACCGTGGACAGCCTTTATGTCTTCGGGCATGGCGCGCCGCCCGCGGTGCCGGCAGGCGTCCTATATCAGCGGCTGCAACACCCTGATGGCGTAACCGCGCTGACCAGAATTAGGTCTTGGGATTTGTACGCCGGCAAGCTGTATGTGGTCGGCGAATATGCCGATGGCAGCATTCAACACTTCAACGATGGTGTGCGCGTCACCGATTGGTTTGATGGACGGGCCCGCGCTTCCTTCAACGTGACGGGTGGGACGGTCGCCGCGGCGGTGGCTTCGCACGGCTCCTTTGAAGTGACCGGCGGAACGAACAATATCGCCAACCAAATCACCGACATAAAAATCGACGGCGTATCGATCATCAGCGGCGGTGTCACACACACGGGAAATAACGCCACCACGGCCGCTGCCATCGCCTCGGCCATCAACTCCACCACTTCGGTGCCGGATTATTCGGCCGTCGCCTCGGGGCAGACCGTGATCGTCACGGCCGCGGCTACCGGCCCAACGCCGAACGGCAAGGCCATCGTGCCGACCGTATCGGGCAATTTCACCACAGGAAACGCTCAGAACATGGCGGGCGGCGCCAACGCGATTGCGTCCGCTGTCGTCGATCTGAAAGTGGCCGGTGTCTCGATCATCAGCGCGCCCGTGTTCTGGGGCACCAGCAACGAGGCGACCGCAGCAGCCATCGCCAGCGCCATCAACACCTTTACCTCGGCGCCGGATTACACGGCGACGGCCGTTGGCACGCGAGTGAATATCGTGGCCGGCGTGGCTGGCGCGAGCGCCAATGGGCGCGCCGTGGCTTTCACGTTGCAGGACGGCATGACGGTCTCGCCCGATACCGGCCTGGTGCTGGCGAATGGTGCGGACAGCCCCGGCACCTTTCAGCCCGGAACCTTCGTCAAGACGATCGGCAAGAAAGAGTATTCGACCTCCGGGCCGAACCTGCATTTCTCCGGCATCAAAGCGCCAACGAAGTGGACCACCGATACGGTGGGCGCCGGCTTCATCGATATGTCGGCAGAAGCGTCGGGCTCTGAATCGCTGACGGCAATCGAGCGCTACCAGACCTTCGCGGCGGTCTTTGCGGAACGCGCCATTCAGATTTGGTTCCTCGATCCCGATCCGACTCTTAACCGTCAGGTCCAGGTGCTGAACAACACGGGCACCAGCAGCGGCCTTTCGGTGACGCAATTCGGTGACAACGATCTGTTCTATCTCGACGAGAGCGGCTTGCGGTCGCTCCGGGCGCGCGATGCGTCCAATTCGGCCGCCACATCCGATATCGGCGTGCCGATCGACACCCTCGTAACGGCGAAACTGCTCACGCTGACCGATGCAGAGCGCCAGAACGTCATCGGCCTTATCGAGCCGCACGATGGCCGCTTCTGGCTGATTATGAAGGACACGATTTTCGTGTTCTCCTTCTTCAACGGCGCCAAGGTCAGCGCCTGGACCACGTATCTGCCGGGCTTCACGGTGGACGCGGCGGTGGTGTTCAAAAAGCGCGTCTATGTCCGCTCCGGCAACAAGATTTACGCCTTTGGCGGCATCGGCTCGACGGTCCAGTACGACGACACGGTGGCCGAAGCCTGGTTGCCGTTCCTCGACGCCGACGACCCGACCCGTAGCAAGAATTGGAACGGGATCGATGCGGCGATGGTGGGCCTATGGGATGTCGGCTTCGCGATGGACCCGACACGCCCCGATGCT
>CALMGU010000003.1 GCA_937865685.1 uncultured Alphaproteobacteria bacterium
CCAGATCGGCGGTGAAGGTCACGACCTCCGCGCCATATTCGGTCTGCAGCCACTTCAGAATGACGGATGTGTCCAGGCCGCCCGAATAGGCGAGAACCACTTTCTTGACGTCGCGCTTGGTCATGAAACAACCCACAATGAATGGCCGCGCGGCGGAACGAGAAGCCGCCCCGGCATGCCCGGAAAATCGCGGGGACTATAGGGATCGGTGCCCGAAAATCCAGCCTTAAGACGGCATCCGGGAGAGCTGGGCGGACTGCACCGCCGCCAGCTTTTCAGCGGCCAGACGGGCCGAGGCGCGCTCTTTGACGCTCTCGCTTTTGAGCTGGCCGCAGGCCGCCATGATGTCCCGGCCGCGGGGGGTGCGGACCGGACTGGCATAGCCTGCCTTGTTGACGATCTCGGCGAATTTCTCGATCTGCGCCCAGTCGGAGCATTCATAGGGCGCCCCCGGCCAGGGATTGAAGGGGATCAGATTGATCTTGGCGGGGATGCCGGCCAGGAGGCGGACCAGCTCGCGCGCATCGGCCAAAGTGTCGTTGACGCCCTTGAGCATCACATATTCGAAGGTGATGCGCCGTGAATTGGAGGCGCCCGGATAGGCGCGGCAGGCATCCAGCAATTGCTTGATGGGATATTTCTTGTTGATGGGCACGATCACGTCGCGCAACTCGTCGCGAACCGCATGCAGCGAGATCGCCAGCCCCGACCCGATCTCGGTGCCGGCTTTTTCGATCATCGGCACGACGCCAGCGGTGGAAAGCGTGACCCGCCGCTTCGACAGAGCCAGCCCATCGCCATCGGTGACGATCGCGAGAGCTGCCTTCACATTGTCGAAATTGTAGAGCGGCTCGCCCATTCCCATCATCACCACATTGGTGACTTTGCGGCCGGGCGCGGTCGAAGGCCAATCGCCCAGACTGTCGCGCGCCACCAGGAGCTGGCCGACAATCTCTTCCGGCGTGAGGTTGCGCACCAGTTTCTGGGTGCCGGTATGGCAGAAGCGGCAATTCAGCGTGCAGCCCACCTGCGATGATACGCAGAGCGTGCCGCGATCGGCCTCAGGAATATAGACGGTCTCGAATTCGATCCCCGGCCCGGTGCGAATCAGCCACTTGCGGGTGCCGTCATTGGAGATCTGTTCGGTCACCACCTCCGGCCGCGCCAGGGTGAAATGCGCCGCCATCTCGGCGCGGAATTCCTTGGCCAGATTGCTCATGCTGGCAAAGTCGCGGGCGCCATGAACATAAATCCAGTTCCACAATTGACGCGTCCGCATCCGCGCCGACTTTTCGGGCACGCCCGCATCGGCCAGCGAAACCGCCAGCGCGTCCGGGGCAAGCCCGATCAGGGAACTACATGTTGCAGGCGCCATGAATCTTTGCGAGCGCGTCGTTGAAACCTTGCAGGGAATAGGTGTCGACCGTCTTGGTCCCGCGCGCGGAAGTGCCGGCCGCCACGGCGGAAACGCCCTTGCCCATCGTGTCGATCAGCTTTTCGCTGTCGGCAAGCGACTGGATCCACGCGGCACCGCTTTTGGCTTCGTTGCGCGAAAAGAAAGTGAATTTGTCCGGCCCGACCGCCAGGGTCACGGGCGCATTGGCCTTATATTCATAGCCCGGCAAAATTTGCGCTTCGGCCTTCACCTTGCGGCCGGGCCAGTCGGACACCATCAGGTAGATGTCACCGCGCTTGGTCGCCTTGGGCTGCTTGGCGCGTGGCTTGGACATGGCATAGCAGGTCATGGCGTTGCCGGTGCCGGCGGAAAAAGCGGACCAGTTGCCGAACACGCCCAGCAGGTTGGCGGTCTCAGCAGAGGCGGGTGCGGCCGAAGCCAGGACAGAAAAAGCGCAAAGGGAACCCAGCAGGTAATGGCGAATCATGAATGCTCCAGCTTGTCCGGCGGATCGTGTATGGGGCCGAAATCGGGCGATTTCATGGGGTTCGCGCCGAATTCTTCCAGAATATCGGAGCGGGTTTGCCGCCGCAACGGCGTCCGGCAGCGCCCTATTCGCGCAGGCCGTAACCGGTGGCATAGAGGCGCCAGGCGGTCACGCCCAGAACCGCCAGCAATCCCAAAGTGAGACCGATGCCCAACCCTTGCGGCGCCTCGTCAAAGCCGATCATGGCGCCCCGAATGCCGTTGATGAAATAGAAGAAAGGATTGGCATAGGCCAGCCATTGCAGCTTGGCCGGCAGCATCTCGATGGTGTTGAACACCCCGCCCACCATCGACAGCGGGGTGAGCAGGAACACCACCGGCATGTTGAGCTGCTCGAAGCTTTTGGACCAGAGCCCCACGATCAGGCCCAGCAGGCCGAAAACGGTCGAGACACTGACGATCCAGAACAGGAACATCGGCCAGGATTCAATGTGGGTGGCGCCGAAGCCGATCCCCATCAGCAGAATGCCGATGCCGGTCACCGTGGCGCGAAGTACCACCACGCTCAGGCTGCCGATGATCATCTCCACATAGGAGAGCGGCGCCACCAGCATCTCTTCCACGAATTTGATGAAGCGAGAGAAATAAATCGCCGTCGAGGCCTGGATGAAGGCGGCATTGACGATGTTCAGCATCAGCACGCCGGGCAGAACGAACTCCAGATAGCGATGCCCGCCGATTTGGGAAATGCGCCCGCCCACCACGGAGCCGAAAATGAAAATAAACAGAAGGGCCGAAATCCAGGGCGCGATGAAAGCCTGAATGGGAATCCGCGCCATGCGCGAGGCTTCCCGCCGCACCATGGTGTAAAGGCCGATCCAGTTGATGCCCATCGTCTGGCTCATCTTATTGCCCCGCCACATGATCGGGTTCGGCGCCGGTCGCGATCAGATAGGCATTTTCCAGGCCGCCAGGGCTGCCCGCGATCTCGTCCTTGGTGCCTTCGCGCACCACCCTGCCCTTGCTGACGATCGCGACATGGCGGCAGAGCCGTTCGACTTCCTCCAGATAATGCGAGGTGAGAAGGATGGTGCGGCCGTCCTTGTTGATCTCCGCCAGATAGCGCCACAGCACGCGGCGCAGCTCCACATCCACGCCGGCGGTGGGTTCGTCCAGGATGATCAGCTTGGGGTCGTTGATCAGGGCGCGGGCCAGGACCACGCGGCGCTTCAATCCGCCCGACAATTCGCGGAATTGCTTTTTCTGATGCGGCACAAGATCGAAGCGTTCGATCAGATAATCGATCCGCTCCTTGCGCGCTTTGGCGCCCATGCCGAAATAGCCGCCCATCCAGTCCACGATCTGACGCGCATTGGCGAAGGGATCGACATTGAATTCCTGGGGGCACAGCCCGACCAGACGGCGCGCTTCGCGATAATTCTTTACCGCGTCGATGCCGAAAATTTCGATCTTGCCCGCACTGGGTTCCGCCACCCCGGTGATGCAATGGATGGTGGTGGACTTTCCCGCGCCGTTGGGACCCAGAAAGCCGAAAAATTCTCCCTCCGGAATGGTCAGGGAAATGTCTTCGACCGCAACAGTGCCGCTGCGATAAACCTTGCGCAGATGGGAAATCGAAAGTGCGGGAGTCATGCTGTGGAACTAACATGCCGCCCGCATATTGGGAAGCTGGCAATTCGGCATTGCGGCCTTGAACAGAGAGCGCCCTGCTCTATTCCTCGCGGGGTTTCGCCAGAGGCGCTCCCCATGCGTGCAGTGGGGGTATTTCAGCGCCCTTTCCCCCGGTCCCGACGGGCCTTGCGCCATAGCCGCCCAGCGAAATCAATCTGTCATACAACACGATCGCGCCGGCCATGCCGACATTGATCGAGAATCGGGTGGGGATCTTCACGACGAAGTCGCAGGCTTTCAGCACCTGTGGCGACAGCGAGAAACGCTCGGCGCCGAAAACATAGGCCGCGCGGGTGGGATGATGAAATCGCGGCAGCTCCACCGCATCGTCCGTGATCTCCACTCCCACCAGCCGGCAGCCCAGCGGCAGGCGCAGATCAGCGGGCTGTGCGAAGGAATAGAAGGGCAGCGCCCCTTGCGCCCGCGACGTGTCGCTCTGGGCATCCGACAATTTCAGGCGCGGCGCGATGGAAAAGAAAAAACTTGCATCAAAGGCATGGGCGATGCGCACCAGATTGCCCAGATTCATGGGCTTGGAAATGCCGTCGACACCGACGCCGAAATAGCCGCGCAAGTCCTTTTTCTCCCCCTTCTGTCTTCCTCAGGCAAGCCTTCGGAAGACATCTTCCCCCGCTTATGGCTTCGCCATGCGGGGGAAGAAATTCCGTGAACGCGTCGGCTAGTGAATAGCCCCGATGTCGCCATGCGTATCGGGATGGTGGTACAGCGTGCCCTCCGCCATCTGGTCCGCATTCTCCATCGCGGCGGTATATTCATCAATATCGGTAATCAGGCAACGCCCCGGCGATTCCGGATAGCCCGGCAGGGAGGCCACCACGCCATCATTGCGGGCAAGGCATCCATCAGCTGTCGCGGCCCGAAACGCCAGCGTGGTCCGGAGCGACAGAGCGCTGCATGCCCCTGTCAACGACAGGCGGAATTTCTTCTGATCCTTGTCGATAACGATCAGCTTGGTATCGTTCAACACCGCCCAGTCATCGATGCGATCCTGGCGTATGCAGACGCCGCGCGGCGCTGCCGGCTGCGCCTGTGCCGGGCAAGCCGCAAAAAAGATCATGACAAGACTGGCGGTATTCAAGCGTCTCATGCGAACCTTCCGGCGGCTGTTACGTTGCCAATATACTCCACCAGTTCTCGAAAACCCCCATCCAGGTCAATAATGACCGCCGCGAAGCACAAGAATGGCGCCACAAGAAGGCTTGCCCGCGTCGCGGTCCTGAACCAGCTGGGACCGGGGCTGATCACGGGCGCCGCCGACGACGATCCATCCGGCATCGCAACCTACAGCCAGGCGGGGGCCCAGTCCGGTTTCAACCTGCTCTGGACCATGGCTCTCACCTTCCCGCTGATGGTGGCGATCCAGATGATCAGCGCCTTGATCGGGCGGGTCACCGGGCATGGCCTGGCCCGCAACATGGGCGAAGTTCTGCCGCACGGACTGGTGACCGGATTGGTGGCCCTGCTTTTCGCCGCCAACACCATCAATGTGGGCGCCGACCTGGCGGCGATGGGCGAAGCAGCCCGGCTGGTGGCGGGCTTCGGCCAACACGGTTTCACCATCGCCTTCGCGCTGGTATCGCTGGTGCTGCAGCTCTTCATTCCCTACCGGCGCTATGCCCGCTTTCTCACCATTCTCACTTTGTCACTTTTCGCCTATGTGGCCCTGATCTTCATGATCCATTTGGATTGGAGCGCGGTCGGCACGGGTCTGATCGGGGTGAATGCCGATTTTTCCGAAAGCGCCGCCACCACCATCGTCGCAATTTTCGGCACCACCATCAGCCCCTATCTTTTTTTCTGGCAGAGCGCGCAGGAGGTCGAGGAAGTGGGACAGAAGCATAGCGCCAAGCCGCTGCTGGAAGCGCCTCGTCAGGCAAAGCAGGCGCTGGCGCGCATCCGGGTGGACACCATTGCGGGCATGCTGGTCTCCAATCTGATTGCCATCGCCATCATGATGTCCACCGCCGCAACCCTGCACCAGGCGGGCAAGACGAATATTCAAACCGCGGCGGATGCGGCGAGGGCCCTAGAGCCCTTGGCCGGGCATTTCGCTTTCCTGCTGTTCGCCGTCGGCATCATCGGGACGGGCCTGCTCGCCATTCCCGTCCTGGCAGGGTCGGCCGCCTATGCCGTGGGAGAATCGCGGGGCTGGAAAATCGGCCTGGACAACATGCCCTGGCAGGCCAAGGGCTTTTATGCGGTGATCGGCGCCGCCATCCTTCTGGGGCTGGGAATCGACTATTCCGGCATCGATCCCATCAAGGCGCTTTACTGGAGCGCGGTTCTCAACGGTATGATCGCGGTACCGATGATGGCGGCGATGATGATCGTGGCGGGCCATCGGAAAAAAATGGGGGCCTTTCGCGTCGGACCGGTTCTGGGTGGCCTGGGCTGGCTTTCCACCGCAATGATGGCGGCGGCAACCATCACCATGATATATGTCAGCCTGAGTTGATCGCCGGATTTCGAAGCATGTTCATATTGGGCTGGATTTTCTTCGGTGCCTTGACCGGATGGGTGGCCAGCAAGATCGTCAACCGGCGCGGCGAAGGCTGCATGGTCAACACCGCGCTGGGCTTGGTGGGTGCGGTGGTGGGCGGTTTTCTGTTTCGTGCCCTGGTGCCCGGCTTTTCTTACGAATATTCGGGCTTCTTCCTGTCGAGCTTTGTGGCGGTGATCGGCGCCATCATCGTGCTCTTCCTGTATCATGCGGCCACGGGCAGCCGCACGCTCAGATAAGCGTCAGGTCAAAGGTTTCAGCAGCCGGATGACGTCGCGGCGAAATCCCTGGCGGCGATAAAGCTGTTCCGCCCGCTCATTCTGCTCGAACACGCCCAAGGTGATCCAGTCGTAGCCCGATGCCCGCGTCCATTCCTCGGCCCGCGCAAGCAACGCGGTTGCAATGCCCCGTCCTTCGTAAGCCGACGCCACCACCAGATCAGCAACATGACCGTGCTTGCGGCGGCGGTAGTAATCCTCCAGCGACCGGACATGAACAAATCCAGCCACGACACCATCCACTTCGGCGGCAAAGACCGTGGGATCATCCTCGGTTGACCGGAGCGCTTCCGCGATGACATCGACATCCGTCGCTGTCATTGCCGCCGGCTCGCGCCAGGGCGGCGGCGTGAAGGAAGAGGACAGACGCGGGACCAAGGCCAGAATGGCATCCGTATCAGCGGGACCGGCGCGGCGTATCAGCATGGCCCGACTAGATCAAAGCCGGCGATGCATCACCAGAACATCGCTCATGCCTTGGTGGGGGTGCTGGAATGCGTCCGGCGCGCGGCCCACAATCTCAAATCCCATGCGCTGCCACAGCCGCACCGCCTTGGTGTTGGCCGCGACCACAAAATTGAACAACATGGACTGGAAGCCCCGCTCTTTGGCCGTCGCCAAAGCATGCTCGCACAGGGCCTTGCCGACGCCTCGCCCGCCTTGATCGTCCGCCACCATGAAACCGGCATTGGCGACATGGGATCCTGGTCCGGGCCGATTGGCACGCAAAAAACAAGTACCGACGACGTGGCCCCCATCCTCTGCAACAAAGATACTGCGGTCGAGTGCGAACCAATAATCCAACGCTTCTGCGCGCTGCATGTCCCGCGACAGAGAATAGGTTTCACCGGCCCGGATGACAGGCTCCATGATGCGCCAGATCGCGTCGTCATCGCCATGGGTCGCCGGTCTGATCGCGAATGTCATGTTGCCCCCAATCCCGTCACCGTTTCGGGGTATTGCCCCGCCATTTTCATGCCATAGAGTTTTTTCTCCGCCAAGCGGCAGGCACTGACACCCTCGCCAATTAAAACTCATGTCTGGGCCATGAAAACTCACGTCTGGATGGAGATCGAAGCCAGTGAACCCAGACACGTATGATTTCATCGTCATCGGCGGTGGCTCCGCCGGTTGCGTGGTGGCTAGCCGGCTCTCCGAACAGGCAGAACATCGCGTGCTTCTGATCGAGGCCGGACGGCCCGACGATTCCGTTTTCATCCGGATGCCCGCCGGATTCAGCCGCGTCTTCGGCACCGACCGGATGTGGAAATATTTCTCCGAACCGCAGGCGGGCCTGAACGGCCGCAAGATTCACGTCCCGCAGGGACGCACTTTGGGCGGCAGCGGCTCCATGAACGGCATGATCTACATCCGGGGCGGCTGGCAGGATTATGACGGCTGGAAAGCGCAAGGCTGCAACGGATGGGGTTACGATGATGTGTTGCCCTGGTTTCGCAGGACCGAGGGCAACGCGCGGCTTTCCGATCCCTATCACGGCGCCGAAGGGCCGCTGAAGGTCATGGACACGCCCTATCGCCATCCTCTGAACGCAGCCTTCGTCCGCGCCGCGCAGGAAATCGGCGCGCCCTTCAACCACGATTTCAACGGCCCGACGCAGCTCGGCGTGGGCTTCTACCAGATCACCGCGTCGGAGGGAGAGCGCGGCAGCACGGCCCGCTTTTTCCTGCGCCCAGCACAAGCCCGCGGCAATATCGAAGTCCGCACGGGGCTGATGGTATCACGCATATTGTTCGAAAATCGGCGCGCGGTCGGCGTGGAATGCGTGCCGAGCAAGGGCGGAGCTCCGCTCACATTCCGAATCCGGCGCGAGGTGATCTTGTGCGCCGGGGGGCTCGGCAGTCCGAAGGTCCTTTTGCAGTCCGGAATTGGAGACGGCGGACAGCTCTCCGCGCTTGGAATCCAGCCCGTCCATGCCCTGCCCGGCGTCGGTCAGAATTATCAGGACCATCTTGAGGTGGGCGTCTATGGCCGGACCCGAGAGCCGATCAGCCTTTTCCAGCAGGACAAAAATCTTTCCGCGCTCCGGCACGGTGCCCAGTGGATGCTTTTCCGCTCCGGGCTCATGACCTCCAATGTGGTGGAATCGGGCGGTTTCTTCGACCTGGACGCGGATGGGCGTCCGGAAATTCAATTTCATGTCCTTCCGGTATTGGTCGGCGACGAAGATCGTCCTCCGCTGCACTTCCACGGCGTCACGCTCAATCCATGCCTGCTGGCTCCGAAATCGCGAGGCCGGGTGCGCCTGCACAGTCCAAATCCCCTGGACCTGCCCGAACTGGATGCGGGCGCATTGGCGCATCCGCATGACGTTTCCGTGCTTTGCGATGGCGTGCGCCTGGCGCGCAGGATTCTGGGGGCGCCTTCTCTCCAGGCACTCGTCAGCGAGGAGGTCGAGCCCGATGGCAGCCCCGTCGACGACAGCGACGCGGGCATCGAAGCCAAGGTCCGGCGCTACGCCAAGACCGTCTATCATCCCGGCGGAACCTGCCGCATGGGCACGGATCCATTGTCCGTGGTCGATACCGAGCTGCGCGTGCATGGCATCGATGGCGTACGCGTGGCTGACGTCTCGATCATGCCCACCATACCGCGCGGCAATACCAATGCCGGCACGATCATGATCGCCGAACGCGCGGCGGATTTCATAAAACGCGGAACCAGCAACCGGCTTTAGCGCACCGGAGCGGCTTCTACTCCGCCGCCGGCTTGTTCAGATAGATTTCGCCGCCACCTTGCTTGAACTCCTCCGCCTTCTTCGCCATCGCGGCACGGATTTCCGCGGTGGACAGTGTGTCGTTCTTGCCTTTGGCGGCGTCGCGCACTTCCTGACTGATCTTCATGGAACAGAATTTCGGCCCGCACATGGAGCAGAAATGCGCCACCTTGGCGCCTTCCGCCGGAAGCGTTTCGTCATGGAAAAGCTGTGCCGTTTCGGGGTCCAGCGCCAGCGCGAACTGATCGCGCCAGCGGAATTCGAACCGCGCCTTGGACATGGCATCGTCCCAGATCCGCGCCGCCGGATGGCCCTTGGCCAGATCGGCCGCGTGGGCCGCGATGCGATAAGCGATCACTCCGGCTTTCACATCGTCCCGGTCCGGCAGGCCCAGATGTTCCTTGGGCGTGACGTAGCAAAGCATCGCCGTGCCGAACCAGCCGATCATCGCCGCGCCGATGGCGCTGGTGATATGGTCATAGCCGGGCGCCACATCGGTGGTGAGCGGTCCAAGCGTATAGAAAGGCGCCTCGTCGCAAGCGGCGAGCTGGCGATCCATATTCTCCTTGATCTTGTGCATCGGCACATGGCCGGGCCCCTCGATCATCACCTGCACGTCATGCTTCTGGGCGATGCGATTGAGTTCGCCCAGCGTATCCAGCTCGGCGAATTGCGCCGCATCATTGGCATCCGCGGTCGAGCCGGGGCGCAAGCCGTCGCCCAGGCTGAAGGAGACATCGTATTGCTTCAGCAACTCGCAGATTTCCTCGAAATGGGTGTAGAGGAAATTCTCCTTGTGATGCGCCAGGCACCATTTGGCCAGGATCGAGCCGCCCCGGCTGACGATACCGGTGACCCGGTCCGCCGTGAGCGGGATATGCGCCAGGCGCACGCCCGCATGGACGGTGAAATAGTCCACGCCCTGCTCGCATTGCTCGATCAGGGTGTCGCGATAAAGCTCCCAGGTCAGTTCTTCGGCGATGCCGCCCACCTTTTCCAGCGCCTGATAGATCGGCACCGTGCCGATCGGCACCGGGCTGTTGCGGATGATCCATTCGCGAATGGTGTGAATATGGCGGCCGGTGGACAAATCCATCACCGTGTCGGCGCCCCAGCGGATCGACCAGACCAGCTTTTCCACCTCCTCGGCCACGCCGGAGGTGACGGCGCTGTTGCCGATATTGGCGTTGACCTTGGTGAGGAAGTTGCGGCCGATGATCATCGGCTCGGTTTCCGGGTGATTGATATTGGCCGGAATGATGGCGCGGCCGCGCGCCACTTCATCGCGCACAAATTCCGGCGTGATCTCCAAGGGAATGCTGGCGCCGAAGCTGTTGCCATCCGCCAAGGCGCTGCGGCCCAGATTTTCGCGGGCCGCGATATATTTCATCTCCTCGGTGATGATCCCCTGGCGCGCATAACAAAGCTGGCTGACATTGCGGCCCGGCTTGGCGCGCAGCGGCGTCAGCGCCGAGCGGTCGAATTGGGGCACGGACAACAGCTCGCCCCGCTTCAGACCATCATCTTCCGGCTTGCGGTCGCGGCCCGAATATTCCTCGACATCACCACGCGCGAGGATCCAGTCGCGGCGGAGGGCGCGCAGGCCTTTTTCGATATTGATGTCCACGGAATCGTCCGTATACGGACCGGAGGTGTCGTACAGGCGCACTGGTGCCTCGCCGCCGGAAAGCGGCACTTCCCGGAATGGCACGCCGTCCAGCATCAGCTTGCGTGAACCGGGCAGCGCCCCGCGGGTGATGGAAACGGATTTGGTATTGAGAATCGGCTTGTTCATTGGCCTCTCCCTACGCCCGTGCGAACGGGATCAGGTTCTAAGGGATTCGCGGGATTGCGATCTCAGCCTGCCGAAGCGGGCACCCCTGGGAAGCCGACAATTTAGGCGTGGGCGGCGGCTCACGCAATCGTGATGGCGAGCGGTTCCAAACCGTCTATTTCCGCCAAAAGCCGGTCGCCCCGCACCACCGGCCCCACGCCTTCCGGCGTTCCCGTGAAAATGATGTCACCCGCCCCCAGGGAAACCTGACGGGAAAGCTGGGAAATGATCTCCGGCACGCTCCAGATCATCTGGGCGGTGTCCGCGTCCTGCTTGATCTCGTCGTTGACCGAGAGCCGGATGCGGGAGGGCGGCAAAAGTCCCGGAAATGGCGTCAGCGGCCCGATCGGTCCGCTCTGTTCGAAGCTCTTGGCGGCTTCCCAGGGCCGCCCTTTTTCCTGCATCTGCTTCTGGATATCGCGGCGCGTCATGTCCAGACCCACGGCATGACCGAAAATCAAAGCATCGGCATCCGCGACGGCGACATTTTCCCCGCCGGCTTTCAGCGCCACCACCAGCTCGACTTCGAAATGATAATTCTTGGTCAGGCTGGGATAGCGGATCGCTCCGCCGCCGGGCACCAGCATGTCCGGCTGTTTGGAAAAGAATAGCGGCGATTCCCGCTCGTCATTGCCCAACTCGCGGACATGGGCGAGATAGTTGCGCCCCACGCACCAGACCCGGCGGACCGGAAAACGTGATTTGCTGCCGACGATGCCAATCCAAGGCTGGCTCAAGGAAAAAACGAAATCGCTCATCATGCTGTTCCGAATTGGCGGAATTCCGAAATCACGGCTTTGACGGCCGCCGTCACGATGCGCCCGCCGGCTTCCGCATTGGCCTGCGATGGATCGGAACCAATCCGCCCGTCCGGGAAACGTCGGCGATAATCTTCCGCATCGCGGATCGGTCCGGTGGGCGCGATCTTGGGCGACATCGTCACGCTTTTCACTGCTTCCGGGTAGCCGAAATAGGTCACCGAGACTTCGCTTGGAGTGGCATGGCTGCCCTCGCCCACGGGAAACAGCTCCCGGCACAGATCCATCACCCCGGACAATTCCCACCAATTGCGCAAATGGCAGCGTAATGGAGGCCGATTGGCGCCAGCGCCGGCAAAGGTGACGCCATGATAGATTTCCGAAAAAGCCGCATTGATGGTGGCGATGTTGCCGCCATGCCCGTTCAGCCAATAGATCCGTTCGAAGCCATGGCGGACCAGACTCTCGGTCCAGTCCAGCATCGACGCGATCATGGTCGACGGCTTGAGGGTAATGGTGCCGGGAAAGGCCATATGATGCTGGGCCTGGCCGACATTGAAAGTGGGGCCAACCAGAAAGCCCGCCTCATCGCCGGCGCGGCGTGCGATGATCTCGGGACACAGGGCGTCCGTCCCCAGAAGCCCATTGGGGCCATGCTGTTCGGTCGAGCCGATGGGAATCAGGATGGCCTTGGAGGTCGCCAGATAGGCTTCGATCTCCGGCCAGGTGGATAAGTGAAGCTGCATCAGGCCTCTACAATCTTCTGAAGCTTGTCGATCGCCTTCTTCCACACCGCGCGCTCACTTTCCACCGCTTCCGCGTCGGGCAATTTGTTGGCCTGGAGCGCGATCTGCGCCCGGCCCGATCCCTTGGCATAGAATCCGATCTCCAGCTTTCCGGATTTCCATTTGCCCCGCCAATATTTGTCATTGGTGCGGGACGTCTCCTCAATAGCCCTTTTGGGAAACCAGGATTGCGGCGAAGCGGTCGCAACCGCGTATAACCGGGACAAGGATGCATCCATCACGCGGGTGACGCTTACCGAAAACTCGCCGTCACATTTCTGATTCATGGCGCGAAGACCGCGCGCCCGTTCATAACTGACCGCCACCATCTGCCCGTACCAGTCCCCGGCACCCATATCCTCCCTGGCCAATTTGGCGATGCCCGTATGATCCAACTTGGCCGCCCCCGCCTTGTCCAGGGCGGCGAACCAGCCGGCCCAGTCCTTGCCCGTGCGCGCCTTGATAGCCGCGTCGGTCATGGTGGTTTTGATTTTGCTTTTTCCGCCTGTTTGCCTCGTGCCCGCCATGCCCTAATCTCCGGTGCTGGGGTAGCCAGCTCAGAGATCAGCTTAGAGGAAGGCGCCCCGAAGAGGAACGCATGAGTGACGAAGTCATCCCTGTCTCTGGGGACTGGAAGAAGCGCGGGTATGTGAGTGCTTCGGATTACGGGA
>CALMGU010000004.1 GCA_937865685.1 uncultured Alphaproteobacteria bacterium
GGCCAGGGTCTGGGCCTCGACGCCCTGGCTGGCATCCACCACCAGAAGCGCGCCTTCGCAGGCGGCGAGGCAGCGGCTGACTTCATAGCCGAAGTCCACATGGCCGGGCGTGTCCATCAGGTTGAGGACATAGTCCTTGCCGTCGGCGGCCTTGTAATCCAGCCGCACGGTCTGGGCCTTGATGGTGATGCCGCGCTCGCGCTCGATATCCATCGAGTCCAGGACCTGATCCTTCATCTCGCGGGTGGACAGCCCGCCCGTCAGCTGGATCAGCCGGTCGGCCAGGGTGGATTTGCCATGGTCGATATGGGCGACGATGGAGAAATTGCGGATTTGCGCGAGATCAGGCATTTCGTCCTTTGGCCTATCGCTTTGCTATATGAGGCCGGTGCGCCGGGGGTTTACAGGCCCCGGAGCCTTCCCACAACAGCCGGTTTTGCCGGGGCGGCGCGGCATGTCAGATTGGCGCTAAGATGTTGAATTACCTCTATCTCGACTATGGCGGGAAGGCCCAATACCGGGCCGAGTTGAAATACAGCCTGATCTCGCTTCGGGCGGAACTCGACCCCACCCAGGCCCGGATCCTGGTCGCCAGCGACGCCCCGGCGGTTTACCGGAACTGGCCGGTGACGGTGATGGACATCGCCCCCCACATCCGCGACTGGTCGGGCACCGGGCTCTATCACCACCGGATCAAGCCCGCCCTGGTGCGCGAGGCGCTGAAGCGTTTTTCAGAGCCGGTGCTGTTCCTGGATTCGGACTCCATCGTCCGGCCCGGCTTTCATGCCGAAGCGGCGGCGAAGATCGCGGACGCGGTGGTGATGAACCGCTTCGAGAAAATGAACCCCATTCCGCCGATCCGGGGCTTTCGCACCCGGCTGCCCCATCTGGGCGAGTATCGCTACGATGTGGCGCATAGCTGGATGTACAATTCCGGCCTGATCGGCATGACGCCCCGGCACCTGCCGCTGCTGGACGATACCTTGGCGATGATCGATGCCCTGATCGGACGGGCGAAGAAATTTCCCACCATCGAGCAGTTCGCTCTGTCGGAGGTGCTGCGCCTGACCCAGACGCCGATTGCGGAAATTCCGGACAGCTTCCTGCATTACTGGCAGGGGCGGCGGCGCATCTATATGGCGAACCAGATCCGCAAGACATTGTCGCCCGACTGGGACGACCTCACCCCGCCCGAGGAATGGGCCGAGATGCATTACTGGAAAATCCGCGCCTATAATTATTATCACGGCATCACGCGCATGTTGGAGCCGCTCCGATGAGCGCGCCGACCTTGAAAGAACTTTGGCCCGGCCAGTCGGTGGCGCTGCTGAAGGCGTTGCACATTCTCACCCACAATGGCGGGCTGAATGCGGATTCCCGGCGCAAGCTGAAACAGGTTCAGCATCTGGCGCAGCTGATCAAGCCCGCCATCGACGCGATGCTGAAAGAAAAGGATCAGCCCGTGCTGGCCGATCTGGGCGCGGGCAAATCCTATCTGGGGTTCATTCTCTATGATCTCTATTTCGCGCCCGCGGGCCGCGGAAAGGTCGTGGCGGTCGAAGCACGGCCCGAACTGGTCAAGACCGCGAAGAAGATCGCGCAGGAGAGCGGCTTTTCGTGCATGGATTTCGTCGAAGGCCGGATTGCGGACGCCTCCATCGGGGCCGTCGATATCGTCACCGCCCTTCACGCCTGCGACACGGCGACGGACGAAGCCATCCTGTTCGCCCTGAAACATGAGGCGAAATATGTGGCGCTGGTGCCTTGCTGCCAGGCGGAACTGGCGCGCGAACTGGAAGGCGCGCATGGCGCGATGGACCAGCTCTGGCGCCACCCCATCCAGCGGCGGGAATTCGGCGCCCATCTCACCAATGTGCTGCGGGGGCTTTACCTGGAAGCGCATGGCTACAAGGTGCGCGTCACCGAACTGACCGGGCTGGAACATTCCCTGAAGAACGAATTCATTTTCGCCGAGCGGCACCAGCGCGCCAATCCGCGCGCCCGCGCGGAGTTCGAAAAGCTGGCCAAGGAAATCGGCGCGGCGCCGAAATTGTTGTCATTGTCCTAATTGTCATTCCCGGCGAGGCCGCCTCTTAACGCTTCGCTTTCAGCGCAAACGCCAGCGGAATAAGTGCGGCAAGCTCCGCAATCGTCGCCACCGCGGCCAGCGCGATCAGCGAGCGGTCATAGAGCAGCCCCAACAGCGCGCTGCCCGCGAACCAGGCGATGCCGTAGATGGCGGAGAAGAGGCCGAACGCATGAGCGCGCTGATTGTCGGGGACGAACCCGGCAATGGCCGCGTTCATCACCGTGTCATGCACGCCCAAGGACAGGCCCCAGAACAGGGCGCCCGACAGCGCCGCCCAGAACCCGCCCAGAAAGGCCAAAGGCGCGATGGCGGCGCCGATCAGGATCGCGGGCGCCAATACGATCAGCCCGCGCGCATCGAACCAGCGCCCGAACACAAGCGAGCCCAGCCCTGAGGCTCCCATCGCCAGCGCGTAGAAGATGGGAATCCATTCTGCGCTCACGATGCCGCTGCGGGCGAAATGAAACGCGATCAACGGGTAATCGGCGAAGCCGAAACCGATCAGCGCCGCCGCCAGGACATAGATCCAGAACGCGGCGGGCAAGGCACGACGCGGTTCACCGGCCCCTTCATGCCGCGCCACATGCCCGGCGCGGGGAAAGCGAAGGCGCGTGGCCAAGACGCTCAGGATGGTGAGCGTCGCGGGCACGCCCAGCCACAGGAATGCGGCGCGATAATCGCCGTGATGCGACAGGACCAGCGCCGCGATCAGGGGCCCGGCGCAGGCGCCGGTCTGGTCCATCGCTTCATGCAGCCCGAAGGCCCAACCCTGCCCGATCCGGTTGCCGGCACGCGACAGCATGAAATTCGCCGCCGGATTGCGAATGGCTTTGCCCGCCCGCTCCAGCACAATCAGCGCGGCGGCCATTTGCCAGCTTCCGGCCAACGCCAGCGCCGGCACCGCCGCCATCTGCACCACATAGCCGGTGATGGCCAGCGGCCAATAGGCGCCGCTTTTCCCCGCCAAGCGGCCAGAACCCAGCCTGAGCAGATAGCCGATCAGTTCGCCGCCGCCGCTGACGATGCCGACCACCGCGCCGCTGGCGCCCAGAAGCGCGAGAAATGGACCGGAAACGCCCCGCATGCCTTCATAGGCCGCGTCGGCGAAAAGGCTGACCACGCCGAAAGCCAGAACAAAGGCGAGTGCGCTCTTGCGATCGAACACGCCCTGTCCGGTCATCTCATCCCCGCAGGATCGCGCCCGTGGCTTTGGTGACGGCCCCGATCAGCTTCTGCGCCAAAGCTTCGATCTCCGCCTCGGTCAGGGTCTTGTCCTTGGGCTGAATGCGCACCGCGATGGCGATGGACTTCTTGCCTTCCGCCATGCCCTTGCCGGCATAGACATCGAACACCGACACCGTTTCGATCAGATTACGGTCGGCCATTTTGGCGGCCTTGACGATGTCGGCCGCCGCCACTTTCACGTCCACCACAAAGGCGAAATCGCGCTCGATCGCCTGATAGGGCGATGGCGAGAACATGGCGCGGCTCTTGCGCGATTTGGGCTCCGGGACGGCGTCCAGATTGATCTCGAACGCCGCCACCGGAACCTTCAGGTCGAACGCGGCCAGGATCTTGGGATGCAACTCCCCGAACCAGCCGATCTGTTTGGGGCCCAGCGCAATGGTGCCGCTGCGGCCGGGATGAAACCAGGGCGGCGCGCCCGCCGTCACCGGCGCGGTCATGGCTCCGCCTGTCGCCGCTTCCAGCCCTGCGAACAAAGCCGCCTTGGCGTCGAAGACATCGGCGGCATGACCGGATTTGCTCCAATCGCGGACGCCCGCACCCACGATGATGCCCGCCGCATTGTTGGTCTGGGCTTCCGGCATGCCGCTTTGGAACGCAGGCCCGATCTCGAACAGGTTGAAATCGGTCAGGCCGCGCGCCGTGTTGCGCGCCGCCGCCGCCAGCAAAGCCGGCAAGGGTGAAGGACGGAGCGCGTCGAGATCAGACGCGATGGGATTGGTAAGCTGGCGCGCTTCATCGCCGCCGCCGAACAGTTTGGCCCGTTCACGCGCCACGAACGAAAAGCTCACACATTCATTGAAGCCGCGCGCGGCCAGGATGCGGCGCACGGCGCGGGCGCGGCGCTGAGACGATGTGAGAACCGGCTTGGCCACGGCGCGGTCGCGGTCCAGCGGCACCGAAGGCACGCCAGTCAAGCCATGGATGCGGACGATTTCCTCCACCAGATCGGCAGGGCCGTCGATATCGCGGCGGAAGCTGGGCGGCGTCACATGCAGGATGTCGCCATGCTCCAGCACGGTGAAACCCAGTCGCGACAGGATGCGGATGCTTTCGTCGGTATCGACCTGAATGCCGCCTAAGCTTTCCACCAGTCTGGGATCGAAATCGATATGCTTGTGGTTCGGCGGCAATTCGCCCGCGATGAAGACGTCCGACGGCTCGCCGCCGCACCATTCCAGAATGAGCCTGGTGCAAAGCTCGATGCCGGGCAGCACCGATTGTGGATCGACGCCCCGCTCGAAGCGGTAGCGGGCATCGGAAATGATGCCCAGCTTGCGTCCTGCGCGCGCCACCCGCACCGGATCGAACCAGGCGGATTCGATGAAAACGTTTTTCGTCTCCAGCGAGCAGCCCGTGTCCTCGCCGCCCATCACACCGGCAATGCCGCGTGCGAAACTGTCGTCGGCGATCACCACCGTCTCGCCGTCCAGCACATAGGTCTTGCCGTCCAGCGCCAGCACCTGCTCGTGGTCGTTGGCCATGCGGGCATGCAAATTGCCGGAAAGCTTGTCGGCGTCGAACACATGCAGCGGCCGCCCGCGATCTTGCGCGATCAGATTTGTGGTGTCGACCAAAGCCGAAATCGACTTCATGCCCACTGCCTTCAGGCGATCCTGCACCCATTGCGGCGACGGGCCGTTCTTCACATTGCGGATCAGGCGGCCCGCGAAGACGGGACAGGCGTTCTTGTCCGCAGGTGCGAAATCCAGCGTGATCTTTTTCGGATTGGGGAATTTGCCCGCCACCGGATCGATCTTCTTGGTCTTGAGCGTGCCCAGCCCCGCCGCCGCCAGATCGCGGGCGATGCCATAAACGCTGGCCGCATCGCCGCGATTGGGCGTAATCGAAACATCGATCACGGGATCGGTCAGACCCAGCGCCGGGGCGGCGGGCGTGCCGATCGCGGCTTCCGATGTCAGCTCGATGATGCCGTCATGGTCTTCACCCAAAAGCAATTCACGGGCCGAACACATCATGCCGCGGGATTCCACGCCCCGGATGGTGCCGATCTTGAGCGCTTCGCCGGTCACCGGAATGACGGTGCCGGGTTTGGCCAGCACCACCTTGATGCCCGCCCGTGCATTGGGCGCACCGCAGACGATCTGCAAAAGATCCTTCTCGCCGGTGTTGACCATGCAAAGCCGCAGCTTGTCGGCGTTGGGATGCTTTTCGGCGGTCACGATCTCGGCGACCGTGAAATCCTTCAGCCGCGCGCCGGCATCTTCCACGCTTTCGACTTCCAGCCCGATGGAGGTGAGTTTATCGGCAATGGTCTGAACATCGGCGGCGGTGTCCAGGTGTTCTTTCAGCCAGGATAATGTGAACTTCATTATTGCCCCCTCCGGCCTTCGCACCTGATCGGTGCTGCGGCCACCTCCCCCACCAGCGCTCCGCGCGCGGGGGAGGCGGGCCTGTGCTTGCCGTCAGGAGTACTCATTTGCTGAGGCCTCCATCCAGGGTCGGGATGTCGAGGGCGGCGAAACCGTAATGGCGGAGCCAGCGAAGGTCGGACTCAAAGAAGCTGCGAATGTCGGGAATGCCGTATTTCAGCATCGCCATCCGGTCCAGGCCGAAGCCGAAGGCAAAGCCCGTATAGCGTGTGGGATCGATGCCGCAATTGGCCAGCACCTTGGGATGCACCAGGCCAGAACCGCCCAGCTCCAGCCAGTCATTGCCATGGCCGAAGGTGATCTTGCCGGGCACGGAGCGGTCGCAGCGCATGTCCCATTCCAGACTCGGTTCGGTGAACGGAAAGAAGCTGGGCCGCGCGCGCAGTTCGATATCGTCGATTTCGAAGAAGGCCTTGCAGAATTCCTCCACCGTCCATTTCAGATGGCCCAGATGAATGCCCTCGTCCACCACCAGCGCCTCGACCTGATGAAACATGGGCGAATGGGTGGCGTCGGAATCCACGCGATAGGTGCGGCCCGGCGAAATGATGCGGATGGGCGGCTTCTGGTTCAGCATGGTGCGCACCTGCACCGGCGAGGTATGCGTGCGCAGCACATGGCTGCTGCCGTCCGGCTGCGGCGCCACATAGAACGTATCCTGCATCTGGCGCGCGGGATGGTCGGGTGGGATGTTCAACTTGGTGAAATTGTAATCGTCATATTCGACGTCCGGGCCTTCGGCGACGGCAAAGCCCATATCAGCGAAGATGGCGGTGATCTCGTCCAGCACCTGGGCGATGGGATGCACACTGCCTTGGCTTTCCGGGCGGGGCGGCAGGCTGACATCGACGGTTTCCGTCTTCAGCCGCGCGTCCAGCGCCGCATCGGCCAGCTCGGTCTTGCGCGCGGCGATGGCGTCGGTGACGGCATCGCGCAGACTGTTGAGCAGGGGCCCTTGGACCTTGCGCTCGTCCGGGCTCATCGCGCCCAGCGTCTTCAAAAGCTCGCTGACCGAGCCTTTTTTGCCCAGCGCACCCACGCGGATCGCTTCCAGCGCGGCTTCATCGCCGGCGGCCAGAACCTGCGCCAGAATTTCGGATTGAAGAGAAGCTGCGTCAGCCATCGGAAACCAAATCCATGAAAGGAATCAGCGGCCCGCTTTCATAGCAGGCCGCTTGCTCCGATGGCGTTTGAATTCAGGCTTTCGCCGCGCCCGCCTGATCCACCAGAGCCTTGAAGGCGGCGGGCTCGTGGATGGCGAGGTCGGACAGAACCTTGCGGTCGATCTCGATGCCGGCGCCGGCGAGCCCGCTGATAAATCGGCTATAGGTCACGCCATGCTCGCGGCAGGCCGCGTTGATGCGCTGGATCCAGAGCGCGCGGAAGTTACGCTTGCGCTCCTTGCGGCCAATGTAGTTGTGCTGCAGCGACTTATCGACCGCGGCATTGGCCGTGGTGATGTTGTTTTTGCGGCGGCCGCGGAAGCCCTTGGCCTGCTTGAGAACCTTGTTGCGGCGGGCGCGGCTGGGTACGGCGCGGGGAGAACGGGACATGGTGTGGCCTCCTTACGCGTAGGGCATCCAGCGCTTGACGCGCTGGGTTTCGGACACCGACACAGTGTCGTGAAGTTCTTTGCGGGTCCGCTTGGACTTGCTGATCAGGCGGTGGCGCTTATAGGCCTTGCCCGTCTTGAGCTTTCCGGTCGCGGTGAATTTGAAGCGCTTTTTGGCGCCCGACTTGGTCTTCATCTTGGGCATTTCGCTCTCCTCTGGCGGCCAAAGGGCCGCATAGCTTTCATGGGTCGCCACGGCATGCCCAGCCGGGCGGCCCGAAAGAGGGCGCGTTAAAAGGCAAAACCGGAAGAAAGGCAAGCCCGCCTAGGCGGAATCCTTGTCTTCGTCGCGGCGGTCGCGGGTGGGGCTGGACGAAGATGCGCCGGTGACGCCGAAATCCTTGGATTGGCTTCCGCCTTCGACCAGATCGAAGCCTTCCGCCATCAGGCCGCGCTTCAGAAGCTCGCGTATGGCCGAAGCCCGGCTGGGCATGCGCCGGTTGAACCGCCAGGTGTCCAGCGCTTCCAACTCCTTGTCGGTGAGCATGATCTGAAGCCGCTCGCCGCGGGTTAAATCAACCATACGCCCCTCCTAACCCATTATTCCCAGGTTATAATCCATGCTTACTCATTTTTAGCAGAATACTTAAAATGCGTCCACGGATCACTGGGCCCATAATGGGGAACGAATGTTCTTTGCTGCAAGAGCTGAAAACGTACCAAAGCCCCCCTTTACTAACTTAAGTCTTTGAATTTACTCGATAAAATTCTTGCGGCAGCCATCTTGCGGGCATAGGGTGAAAGTGGAAAGGAGGTCCGCCATGGACGCGCTCCACACACCCCCCGATCGTATCGCCGAAGCCAATCACCGGATGGCCAACAGCCTGACCCTTTTGAGCGGCCTGGTGCGGATGCAGGCCAGACATGCCGGCCGCGCCCCCAAGCCTCTCACCAATGCCGAAGTCCGGCTGATGTTTGACAGCCTTGCCGCCCGGATCGCAACCTTGGGTCAACTTCACCGCATGCTGGCCCACGCCCCCGCCGACGATGCCATCGATCTCAACCGGCATCTGCGCGATCTCGGCGACATGCTGATGGCCGCTTTCTCCTCGGACCAGCAGCCGATGGCGATCACCCATCGCGGCGATGAATGCCGCCTGCCGGCAAAAAATGTTCAGCCTTTGACTCTGGTCCTGTGCGAACTGCTCACCAATGCCATGAAATATGCCCATCCTTCCGGCGTGCCGCTGCATATCGGCTTATGCTGCGAAGCCCATCCAAATGGAGATCTGGTGGTGCGTGTCAGCGACGATGGCGTGGGTCTGCCGGATGGCTTCGATACCGAAAAGGACGGCGGCAGCGGCTTTCAGATCGTCCGCGCCCTGACCGCGGAAATGGGTGCGCGGCTGGAAACCTCGTCCACCAGCCTCGGTCTTGCGCACGCCCTGATCATTCCCCGGGTGCTGGCCGCCGACACGCAAATGGCCTGATCCCGGCCGCCCGATCCTGGCCATATTCCGCGGCCAGACTGGGCCGGACTGGAAATATGGAAAGTGCCTTTGGTCAAAATTCTTCGCGTTCTGTCGCTCTGGTTGTTCTGGCCGGGCGTGGCAGTGATTGTCTGGGGCGAACTCACCCCCCATCCGCCGCATCTGCAGGGCCCGCTCGATTGGGACAAGGTGGATCACTTCATCGCCTATTTCGGTCTTGCCAGCATGGCGACCATGGTTCTGGGCCTTCGCCCCAGGCTGGCGGGGGCCATCGCGGGCGTGATCCTTCTGAGCGGGGTGCTGGAAATCCTTCAGGCCATTACCGGCCGTGATGCCGAGATCCTGGATTTCGTCGCCAACAGCCTGGGCGCGCTCACCGGCACCTTGGTGGCCGCCACGATTCTGCTTCTGTTCCGCGAGCGCACGCTTGTTGCAGGTTCCGCCTCCGATTAGCCTTGGCCCACCGGAAATCGAGGGTGGAGTTTCCATGTTTGAAGAATTCAAGAAATTCGCGATGCGCGGCAACGTGCTGGACCTGGCGGTCGGTGTGATCATCGGCGCCTCCTTCACCGGCATCGTCACATCGCTGGTCAATGACGTCATCATGCCGCCGGTCGGCCTGGCGCTGGGCGGGGTGGATTTCTCAAACTTCTTCATCGTTCTGAAGGGCGACCGCGCGGTCGATACCCTGGCCGCCGCGAAAGCCGCCAAGGATGTGACGTTGAATTACGGCCTGTTCGTGAATGCGATCATCAATTTCGTGATCGTGGCTTTCGTACTCTTCCTTCTGATCCGCCAGATCAACAAGCTGACCACGCCTGCGCCCGCGGCCGAAGCCGCACCGCCGCCGCCGTCCGAAGAAGTGTTGCTGCTGCGCGAGATCCGCGACGGCCTGAAAGCGCGGGGATGAAGTTTTCACGCGGCGCTCTGGTCGCGCTGGCGGTTCTGCTTTCCGCGTCGCCGCTGGGCGCGCAGACCGACATGGCCGGTATGGCCGCCGGGTTTCTGGGCGCCTATGGCAGCTTTCGTCCGTCCGCCGGAATTCCCGATGCCGGCGGACGGAGCAGGCTGGCCCCTTATCTGTCGCCGGCCTTGAACAAGATGCTGGCCGATGGCGCCGCGGCCGAAGCGCGCTTCGCGGCCAAGTTCAAGAATTCGCCGCCTTTGATCGAAGGCGATCTGTTTTCCTCCATGTTCGAAGGCGCCACCGCCTGGAAGCTGGGTGCCTGCAGCGCCAGCGGAACGGCCGCGCGATGCCCCGTCAATTTCTCCTATTTGCAGGCAGGCCGTCCGCCCGTGACCTGGACCGACACGCTGCTCCTGGTCAACACGGCGGCGGGCTGGCGTGTGGATGACATCGCCTATGGGGCGGGATTTCAGTTCGGCAACACCGGCAAGCTCACCGATACGCTCAAGACGGTCTTGCGCGAAGCGCCTTGAGTAACCAGTTTCCGCTCCTGCCGAATTGGGTGCCGAAAGGATATCGACATGACCAAAGAGAAAATCGTGAAGAGCGACAGCGAATGGCGCGAGCAGCTTTCGGCGGATCGTTACCGGGTGCTGCGCCAGCACGGCACCGAGCCGGCGGGAACCAGCCCGCTCAATTACGAAAAGCGCGCCGGCGAATTTCTCTGCGCTGGTTGCGGCGCGGAACTTTTCCAATCCGGCACCAAATATGAAAGCGGATCGGGCTGGCCCAGTTTTTATGCGCCGATGCCCGATGCGGTGGCGACCACCACCGACACAAGCCATGGCATGGTGCGCACCGAAGTGAATTGCGCCCGCTGCGGCGGCCATCTGGGCCACGTCTTTCCCGACGGTCCCCGCCCAACCGGCGAGCGTTATTGCATCAACGGCGCGGCGCTGGATTTCAAGCCGAAAAGCTAACGCTCAATTTCACAAGAGCAGAAATGCAAACGCCGCGATCCAAAAGACCGCGGCGTTTTGTTATCCGGACCGATGTCGCCGGTCTTATTCTTCCGGGCCGCCGGTCTTGGAACGGCTGCGGGCTTCGGCTTCGGCGGCTCGCAATTCGGCGCCTTGCGGACCTTCCATGGCGGCTTCGGCCTCTTTGCCCATCTGCGGAATCTCGGAATTGTGGCGCTTCACGAAATTGGCTTCGTCTTTGAGGAATTTGCGCGAGGCTTGATAGTCGCCCTCGCCCATAATCTGCTTCTTCTTTTTCGGAGCGGCTTTCTTCGCCGGACTCTTCTTGGCGGCGGCTGGGCGTTTGGCCTTGGCGGCTTTGCGCTTGGCTTTTTTCGGCGCCGCTTTTTTGGCTTTGCTTTTCTTGGCGCCGCGCGAGGCCGCCGCCGCGGCGCGCGCGGGCTTCTTTGCCTTGGTTTTTTTGGCTTTCGTGGCTTTCTTGGCTTTGGATTTTGCTTTGGCTTTCTTCGCTTTGGCCATGGATTGCTCCGTTGGAAGGGGCGGGGAGCTTAGGCGTGTTGCCGTCCAGGAGCGAGGGGGAATGACCGCCTCGGCGTTGCTTTATCGCGTGGGCTTCAGCGTTCCATCGCCAGACGTTCCATCAGCCAGGACGCGGCGGGACCCAGCGGGGTGTCGGCGCGATGAACGGTGTGGAAATGATATTGCACATCGTCCCAGGTATCGATCGGCAGGCGGACGAGCCGGCCGCGCTTGATGTCGTCCGACACCATCGGCCCCGGCATCGATCCCCAGCCCAGGCCCGCCACCAGCAGCGCATGCTTGGCGCCCAGATCCGCCAGCCGCCAGCTTTTCACCGCCACCACGCCCAGATCGCGCCCGGCGGTCAGGCTGGAACGATCCGTCAGCACCAGCTGCACATGATCGCGCGCCAGGGCGCTGGTCACTTTGCCGGTCTTGGCCAGGGGATGATCGGGATGGGCCACCGGGATCAGCTTGACCGCGCCCGCAGGCGTCTGGACCAGAAGATCGCTGGCGATTTCCAACGGGCCTGAGAGGCCGAACAAGGCATCGCGATCCAGCACCGCTTGCGTCACCGCCCCCAAGGCTTCGACTCTCAGGCGCAGCGACACGGTGGGAAATCTGCCGCGGAATTCATCCAATGCCTTCACCACCCGCCTGGCGGGCAGCATCACATCCACCACCAGGCTGACCTCGGCTTCCAGTCCCTGGGTCAGGCCCTTGGCTTTTGCGATCAGTCCGTCCAGCGCCATCGCCAGGCCGCGGCCGTCGGAAAGAATGGCGCGGCCTGCTTCGGTGAGGCGCGGTTTGCTGGCGCCGGCCCGGACAAACAGCGCAAGGCCCAGCTGGCTCTCCAGATTGGCGATGGCATAGCTCACCGCCGACGTGGCGCGGCCCAGCCTGCGCCCGGCGGCCGCGAAGCTGCCGGTTTCGACGATCGCCAGGAACACAGCGATCTGATCCAGGGTGGGGGCTTTGGGTTCCATGTTCCAAATTCCAGAACAGAATATTCAGAATTATACCAATTTTCGGAACAGTCCAGCGCCCTTATATCGCCGTCAGCAATTCAGCAGGAGCCAGCCATGGCCACGAAGATCTTCATTCCCTTCTATTCCCGCACCGGCACGGTCGAGGCGCTGGCCAGGGCCGTGGCCGAAGGGGCCGAGGCCGAGGGCGCGCAAGTGCGACTCGCCCGCGCCCGCGAACTGGTCGGTCATGACATCATGGGTTCGGTGCCGGGATGGAAAGAAAGCGCTGAAGCCATGAATGCCCGCTATCCCGCCCCCACCGCCGAAGACGCGGTCTGGGCCGATGGCATCGTTTTCGGCACGCCCACGCGCTTTGGCGCGATGGCGTCGGAATTGAAGGCCTATATCGACGGGCTTGGCGGCCTCTGGGTCAAAGGCGCGCTGGTTGGCAAAGCGGGCGCCGCCTTCACGGGCTCAGCGACACCTCATGGCGGCAATGAATCGACCATCATCTCCATGTTCAATCCCATGGCGCATCTGGGCCTGATCATCGTGCCCACCGGTTATGCGGACGCCGCCATGTTCAAGGGCGCGGGCACGCCTTATGGCCCCAGCGTGGTGTCGGGCAATCCGGCGTCGGGCCCCACGCCGGAAGAGTTGGATGTGGCCCGCTTCCAGGGCCGCAGGATTGCAAAAGTCGCAAGCGTCTTGCGCGCCCTGAACGGTTGAACTCTGATGCTCCGCGCGGGATTTTCTCTCCGCGCGGAGGTCATCATTTGAGTGAACGCCTTTATCTGGAAGATGTCTTTGTCGGGCAGCGTTTCGTCACCCGCACGCACACGCTGACGGCGGAAGAGATCAAGGTCTTCGCGCGGGACTATGATCCGCAAGCCTTCCATACCGACGAAGAAACCGCCAAGGACACATTCTTCGGCGGGTTGGCCGCCAGCGGCTGGCACACCGCCGCCATCACCATGCGGCTTCAGGCCGACAGCGGCCCTCCCATCGCGGGTGGCATGATCGGCGCGGGCGGCGAGATTTCCTGGCCACGGCCCACCCGCCCCGGCGATATGCTGCATGTGGAAAGCGAAATCATGGAGGTCAAGCCGTCCAAGTCGCGGCCGGAGCGAGGGTTCATCACGCTGAAAAGCGAAACCAAAAATCAGAAGGGCGAAGTGGTCCAGCTTCTTGTGGTCAAACTGCTGATCTGGCGCATGCCGGAATATGGCTTTTGACCCTTATCGCGGCTTCGATTAGAGAAAACCCATGCTGGATCATCTGAAAGCCAATAATCGCGCCTGGGTGGACCGCATGGTCGCCCACGACCCGGAATTCTTCAAACGGCTGGAGAACCAGCAGAGCCCGCAATATCTCTGGATCGGCTGCTCCGACAGCCGCGTGCCCGCCAACGAAATCGTCGACCTGGCGCCGGGCGAGATCTTTGTCCATCGCAATGTCGCCAACCTCGCGCCGCCGCAGGACGCCAATTACCTTTCGGTGCTGCAATTCGCGGTCGATGTGCTCAAGGTCCGCCATATCATCGTGGTCGGTCATTATGGCTGCGGCGGCATCAAGGCGGCAGTCGATGGCAAGCGCCGCGGCCTGATCGATCACTGGCTTCATCCCATCCGTGAAGTGGCGGAAGAACATCGCGACGAACTGGCCGCGATCGGCGACACGCACAAGCGCCATGACCGGTTGTGCGAATTGAATGTGATGCGTCAGGTGCGCAATGTGTCGTCCGACGTGTTCGTGCTGGATGCCTGGGCGCGCGGCCAGCCCTTGTCCGTGCATGGCTGGGTCTATTCGCTGGCCACCGGGCTGGTGAACGATCTGAGCGTCACCGTCAGGGCGCCGCGCGCGCCATAACCGCGACCGTCACAGGCTTGGTATCGACCGACCGGCCGCCGGATTGCTATCGGCGGCGAGGCGACATCCGACAGGATGTCGTCAGCAGCGAACGCCCGGAGCGCGAGCGAAGGGCCGGCAATCCGCTTGGCGCGGTATCGGCAGGGAAAATACTGGCGCCGACTCGGACTACTGCGCGAGCCTCGGGGGCGCTGAGGATTTCAGGCAACTGCCGCGTTCTGGCGCCGACTCGGGCCGCTGACGCGGCCCTCACTGGCGCTCAGTTTTTGTAAGCTCGCTTCGCTCGCTAACAAAAACTGGCGCACCCGATAGGATTCGAACCTATGACCTCTGCCTTCGGAGGGCAGCACTCTATCCAGCTGAGCTACGGGTGCAGGCAGGGCGACCTATAAAGCAAAACGAGCCCGCAACGCAAAGCGTTGTCGGGCTCGTTTGGCTATTTTCCTGTCTTCAGGCCCGGTTGCCCGCCAGCATCGGCAGATGCTCGGCCAGATGCGCCAGCGCGCTGTCCGGCGACAGATTGAGGGCCTGGGCGATTTCCTGAATATGTTCCGGGGTCAGGGCCGCTTTCAGCTGGTCCACGCTGATGGGCTGGCCCTGGCCGCCGCCGGTCCAGGACGACACCAGATGGCCCAGCCCGCCCTCACTCAACTGTCCCATCAGGCCGGACAGGCCACCCAACGAGGAATTCTGCAGCACATTGCCGAGCAGGCCCTGCACGCCGCCTTCACCGCCTTGCGAAAGCGCGCTTTTGGCCGCGCCCACCACATCATCCAACAGACCCATCATGACCTCCCATTGCTACGGTTGACATTATGTCGGGCTCGCGACGCCGCTGGGGCCGAAACCATCACTCCCGGATCGTGTTCTTCTTCATCACGGCATCGATGGTGGCTTCGGAATAGCTCAGCAATCGGCCCAACTGCCTGGCGATCTCTTCACGGGCCTTGCCGGTATATGCGCCGGACTTGACCAGTTCCGCCTTCCTGCGCTTCAGGGCCAGATATTCATCGAGCGTGGAGCCCTTATAGATCAGCAGGACATCCTTGCCCTTGGCGACATCGGCGGGGAACAGATCGGTGACGATCAGATCGGGCTCGCGGTATAGCGCGACATGGCTCTCTTTTGCGATCCGGGTTGCTTCCTGGAAGATGGCGCTCGCCTCCGCCGGCGGCAGCACCGCGCTGAATGCCAGCTTCTTGGAATTGTCATCCACCATTTCCGCGAATGCGGCGATCACGCCCAGATCGTAAGACCGCCGATCCATCTTCCATGCATCGCCTGCATCCTTTGCCGACACATGTCCCGGAACGGATGCTGCAAGCGATACCGCCGCCACAAACAAAGCGGCAAGAAAGCCTTTGCCCGTCATTCATGTCCCCCTCAGTTGCCGAGACGCAGATGCATGGTCATATGCACGTGCGCCAAGCCATGTCTCCAGCCGCAATGGTGCGTGGAGGACCCTAGAACACAACACCGATCTTCCCAAGGATTACCGGCTGCGGTTACAGCCAGGTCGCGACGCCGCCGTGACCGGAGCAGGTGCCGCTGCGATGGGTATAGGTCACCGTCTTGCCGTCCTTGCATTTGGCGGAGCCGGCCTCGGCTTTCGCCGCCGGCTTGGCGGTCATCGCCGCAGGCGTAGCGGCGGCCGGTTTGGCCGTCATGGCGGCGGGTGTCGCGGCGGCGGTGCTGGCCGGCGCTTTCAGGCAGGTGGCCATATAGTCCTTGTAGGTGGTCTTGGACTTGGCGGCGGCATTCATGCCGTTCCAAGTGGCGGCGCAGCTTTTCATGTTGGCCTGTTGCGCCGTGTCGGCGGCGCGGCCGGGCGCCGAGAATGAAATGGCGGCGATTGCGGCAACAAGCGCGATTGCAAATTGAGTACGCAAATAGACCTCCCTCGAGACAATGACGGCGTAAAGCTTCCGCTTGTTTGACGAGAGGAACAAGAGCATCGGCCAGGAAAAGTGTGGAGCGCCTTCCGCGCGGGCGTTGCCACGCTGCCGCTAACAACTCCGTCCGGCCGTGTGACCAACAAGACGGTGGAGCCGGTTTTGCAAAAATTTCTATGCCGGGCGTGCGAGTTCTGCTTTCACGGCTCTGCGCATGCGCGCGGGATCGGTTCGCGTATCCATCGACTTGAAAATAATTCTGATTCTCCGATCTGTCGGAAAGATTGCCGGAAGTTCATCTTCGGCGATACCACAGCCAAGGATCACCAGATCCGACGCACGCGACAGGTCTTCCGTCGCAATCGCTTTCAGCATTGCTTGCGACCAGCCGGAATCGCCGGGCACGTCCATGAAGGCGAATGGATCCGGCGCATGCACCACCACCAGCCGCATGTGATCGGGCACTGCCAATCCGCCCTGCAACAATGCGGTGACGGCGATGGATGCATGAATGTCATTGGCGATCACCAGCACCGCTTTCTTCGCGCCGCGCGATCCCAGCGCCACCGAATCGATGAACATCGGTTTGCCGTCGAGGCCCGATTTGCCCATATGGGCACGGGAGATGGTGTCGGCACGCGCTTTCACGCAGGCCGCGATGAAGGCCTTGCGCGCCGTGCGGTAATCGGGCGGATTCGGAGTTTCGGATTTCGAAGGCATTTTCCGCTAATCTACCTCCGGTCACAGGAAAGTTGAAGAATGACACGGTTTGCCGTCCTGGAAGACCTGCGCAACCGTCCCGTCGGCGACCAGGGAGCGATGCGCGCCGCGCGCAAGGGCTTTCGCACCCGCATTCCCATCCAGCGCGACAATGTCTTGTTCGGCGAGGCCCTGGTCGAGGCGCGGGACCGTGGCCTGAAAGGCGAGAATTTCTATGCCAGCGACCGCAACCCGCCTTACTGGCACCGCGTGGAAGGCGCGACGGACAAATTGCTGCTGCGTCCCTCGGTGGCGGACAAATTGCGCAAGGTCGATGCGCGCGCGGGCAAGGCGGGGCTGGAATTGTTCCTGTTCGATGCCTGGCGCCCCCGCGCCGTGCAGGCCTATTTTCACGATGTCTGGATGCCGCAGCAATTGCAGCGCCGCGATCCCGCGCTCACCGGTTCGCGCCTGACCGAAGAAGTGGAACGCTATTGGTCGGCGCCCAGCAGCGACGAGAATTCGCCCGCGCCCCACGCCACCGGCGCTGCCGTCGATCTCACCTTGCGCTGGAAGGATGGCGAGGCGCTGTGGATGGGTTCGCTGTTCGACGATGCGACCGCATTGGCCGCGCGCGACCGTTTCGAATCTTTGGCGGCGGATAATTTTTCCTTTTCCGATCAGGAAGCACGCGCCAATCGGCGCCTGCTGCATTGGCTGATGACCGAAGAAGGCTTTGCCGGCCATCCGGACGAATGGTGGCATTTTTCCTGGGGCGATCAGATGTGGGCCGCGCTCACCGGCGCGGGCGCCGCGCATTACGGCCTGGCGCACGCATCTTAACGCGCCGCAATTTCAGCGCGTTTTTCCTATTTCAGGACTGGCCGGAACGCGCCGTCCCAGCCGGGGCCAGGCGGATGGGTTTCGAAATAACGGATGCGCGCGCGATAAAGATCATAAAGCGTCTGGCTGGCGCCCGACAGCCGCGCGCATTGCTCGATCAGTGCTCGCGCCTTGTCCCATTGCTGATTTCTCAGGCACTGGAAAATATGCTCATGGAAGGTGGCGAGAGCGCGGACCTTGGGCGATGTCCGCGCTGCCCGATGATCCAGCATGGCGTAGAGATGGATCGGCGGATCGTCCTGGCCTTGCGCGAAATAATCCACTTCCAGAAAAGCGAAGCCCAGACCCGCGGTCGCTTGGGTTTCCTGCGCGACGATGATGGAAGGGCCATAATTGCGCGACAAGGCTTGCAGCAGCGCGGCCAGGCGCGGGGCATCGCCGGTGACGCTGTAGTTGAGCCGGCCGTGGCCGCCAAAACCGCCCGCGATTGCCGGTCCCGTGGCGACACCGATGCCGATTTCCACCAAGGGGATTTCCGGCCCGCCCGGCCTGTATCCGGCGACGAGATCTTCATTCACCCGCGCCAGCGCCGCGATCATGCCATTGGCGGCTTCGCAGGCATGGGCGGCATGGGCCGGATCGTCCAGCGGCGCGTTCCAATAGGCGGTGAAGCCGTCGGCGGTGAGCCGGTCGATCACCCCGCCATGGCGCAGCACCTGTCCCATCAGCGGGGTCAGGACCTGTTCCAGCAAACGGGTGAAGCCTTTAGGGTCCTCGCGGAACATGGCGGACAGATCGGCCAGGCCGCGCACGCCGCACGCCAGATAGGTGATGTTGCGGGTCTCCCCATCCAGCGGCAGCAGGGATGGATTGCGCGCGATCCGCTCGATGGCGGCGCGAGGCAAGGAATCGGCAAAGGCCAGCCGCAGATCCCGCTTCAGGGTGCGGATCTGTGCCATGCGCGCGGCGGCGGCGGCCGCAAAGGCCAGAAGCAGCATCGTGCCGGTGCCGGCCACGTCCAGCGCATCGCCGCGCAGCCTTGCGCACAACAGGCCCAGATAGAAGGCGGCGATCAGTCCGCACAGAATGAACAACGCCGCGCGGTGAATATGCGTCTTCAGCACCAGCGCGATCGCGGCGGCGCCGGTGACAAGCAGAAACGCCATTTCCGCGAATTTCGCCCAGAATGGCCGCGCGATATGGACCGCGCCCCAGGCATGCCAGACGCCGTCCTGGATCCTGGTGAACCAAAGCATCACGGCGGATTGGTCGGCGAACAGCACCGCCAGCCCCAGGATCAGAACCGCCATGGATGGCACCAGCACCGCGATGGGTTTTGGAACCGACATCTCCTCGAAGTCCGCGATTCGGCAACGTCTGGGTGTAGCGCGAATTGTCCTTCGCCCAAACCGCCCGCCCCAGGCAAACCCGTGAGTTCCGCGGAATAAATTTCGGGCCGTCGGTTGCGGCGATGCGCGCCGCTCAGCGGCTGACGCGAATGGCGACCTGGGCCAAGAGAATCTTGGCGCCTTTCTTGCCCAAGGCGCGGTCGGTGACAGCCTGCAGCCGGGTGACCAGCAAAATCACGTCCGGCTGGGCATCGGTGCGCACCGTGTTGGCGGTGAAGGCCATCAGGCTGCGGACATAGGCATCGCGCAAGACCGGCATCGAGCGGGTGGCGACCTCCCTTAAAGCCTCATCGGGCACGTCCAGCCCCACGCCCACCATCAGCATGCCCTCGGCGCGGTTGTCGTCCACGATGGTGGTGTAGATCGGGTCGAGCGACAGATAGCTCGCGGCCTGGGTGAGCTTGTGCTCCGATGATTTTTTGTCGCCGCCTTCCTCCGCCCCCAGTGCCGCCAGCGGCAAAAAGGTCAGAAGGCCAAGCCAGATGGGAAGACGCCCAAACCGCATGGCCAAGCATAAGCCACGGATTGGTAAATGAAATTTTAATGGTGGCGTCCGGCAGGCGGGACTTCGGTTCGGTCATTCCCCCTGTCGGGGGGAATGGTGGAGCTGAGCGGAGTGAGGGCGATTAAGCAAAAGGTCCGGGGGACCTTTTGCCGCCCGAACGCCGAGCGGACCTCTGGGCCCGCGAAGGCCGGGATCGAGAGCGATGCCGTGATCCAAGGGATTGCTTCGGTTCGGTCATTCCGCCCTGTCGGGGGGAATGGTGGAGCTGAGCGGAATCGAACCGCTGGCCTCCTCATTGCGAACGAGGCGCTCTCCCAACTGAGCTACAGCCCCGAACCGGTCCTTGCCGTGTAACGACCGGCAAGGACGGGGGTTTTAGGAAGGCCCAGGGTGCCCGTCAAGGCGGCGGGAAAATTCAGGCTTTCCCTGGCAAACCCGGCTTGCGGGCGAAGGCCGGGGATCGTTACAACATGAGAATGAACCCTATCTTCTTCCTGCTCATCGAATTGCTGGAAATCTACAAGTGGATCGTGATCGCCGCCGTGATCGTGAGCTGGCTGATCGTTTTCAATGTGATCAACACTTACAACAATTTCGTCCGCTCGCTGCTGCACATGCTGAGCGCCCTGACCGAGCCGGTGTTCCGGCGGGTCCGCAAGTTCCTGCCGCCCATGGGAGGGCTGGACCTGTCGCCGATCATCGTGTTCGTGATCATCATCACGCTGCAATACACGATCGGCTGGATCAGCGCGCGATACGGTATCTGACGTCATGACCGCCACCATTATCGATGGCAAGGCGTCCGCCGCCAGACTGCGCGAAAAGATCGCCGCCGAAACCGCCCGGCTGAAATCCGCGCATGGCTTGCAGCCCGGTCTTGCCACCGTGCTGGTGGGCAATGATCCGGCATCCGAAGTCTATGTCCGCAACAAGGGCAAGACCGCCGAAGCGCTGGGATTCAAATCGGTGCATGTGGCGCTTCCCGCCGACACCAGCCAGGAAACCTTGCTGGCGAAAGTGCGCGAGCTTTCCGCCGACACATCCGTCCATGGCATCCTGGTGCAACTGCCGCTGCCCAAGCATCTGGACGAAGCCGCGGTGCTGGATGCGCTCGATCCCGCCAAGGATGTCGACGCGCTGACGCCTACCAATGCGGGCCTGCTGTTGTCGGGCCGCGCGCATCTTGTCTCCTGCACGCCCGCGGGCGTGATGCTTCTGCTGAAGGAATATGTGGGCGACATCGCGGGCAAGGATGTGCTGGTGATCGGCCGCTCGCTCTTGTTCGGAAAGCCGGCGGCGCAACTGCTACTGGCCGCCAACGCCACCGTCACCATGGCCCATTCGCGCTCCCGCGACCTGCCCGCCATCGCGCGCCGCGCCGACATTCTGGTCGCCGCCATCGGCAAGCCCGAACTGGTGAAAGCCGATTGGATCAAACCGGGCGCCACTGTGATCGATGTGGGCATCAATCGCGTCGATGCCGGCGGCGGCAAGACCAAACTGGTCGGCGATGTCGATTACGAAGCGGCGAAGGAAGTCGCGGGCGCGATCACCCCGGTGCCGGGCGGCGTCGGTGCGATGACCATCGTTTGCCTGATGCAGAATACTTTAATCGCGGCTTGCGCCCAGAACGGATTGCCGCTGCCGAAGCTTTAGAGCTTCGCTTTCAGCTTCTGCGCCAGATCTTCCGGTGTGGTGGCTTCGTCGTAAAAGCTCTTAAGCTTGCCGTCCGGTCCCATCAGATACATCACGCTGGAATGGTCCATGGCATAGGTGCCGTTTTCCACGGGGCCCTTCTTGGCATAGACGCGGAATTCCTTCTCCACTTTCGCGATCTGGTCCGGCGTGCCGGTCAGGCCGACAAATTGCGGGCCGAACGCCGCCACATATTTCTTGATCACATCCGGCGTGTCGCGCTCCGGATCGATGGTGATGAAGACCGGCACGATGCGGTCCTTGTCCGGGCCCAGCCTGTCCAGGGCCGCCGCCATCAGGGCGAGGGTGGTGGGACAGACATCGGGACAGAAGGTGTAGCCGAAATAGATCAGCTGGTATTTGCCGCCGAAATCCGTTGAGGCGCGGGGCTTGCCGTCCTGGTCGGTCAAGGCATAAGGCCCGCCCACGGCGATCTGGCCGGTGATCACGCTGCCGCCCAACTGGGGCACCTGATCGCCTTTCATCCAGAGAAAAGCACCCAGGGCTGCCGCCGCCAGCAGCGCCAGGACGAGCCACACTTCCTTGGACCTGAACATCGAAGCCATTAACCCCTTCCGGCCTTCGCATCGCAAGCGCGGCTCCGAAAGCCTGTGACGGATGCAAAAAAGATTTTAGAGTGTTTCGGTGTCCGAGGCGTCTTCAAAACCGATCAAGCCCAGGCTTTATGTCGCATCGCGGACCGGCGCGGAGCGGGGCCGGGTGCGTCTTCGCACCCTGTCCAATCTGCGCTGGCTGGCGATTTCCGGACAGTTGGCGGCGCTGTTTCTGGTCTATTTCGCCTTCGGCTACAGCCTGCCTTTGGGTTATTGCGCGCTTGCCATCGCGGTCAGCGCGGTCCTGAACATCGTGCTGGCGCTGCGCTATCCCGCCAGCCATCGCCTCGCCAATCGCGAGGCCAGCTATTATCTCGCCTTCGACGTGCTGCAGCTGGCGGCGTTGCTCTATCTGACCGGCGGCATCACCAATCCCTTCGCGCTGATGTTCGTGGCGCCGGTGGTGATCGCGGCCGCCACGCTCAACCTGGGCAATACGCTGGTGTTGGCAGGGATTGCTTTTGTTTCCGTCAGCCTGATCGGCATTTTTCATCGGCCCCTGCCCTGGCCCGCCGGCGATGTGCTGGAGTTGCCGCAGCTTTATCAGGCCGGCATCTGGGCGGCACTGGTGATCGGCATCGGCTTTACCTCCGTCTATGCCTGGCGCATCGCTTCGGAATCCGCCCGCATGTCAGCGGGCCTGGCAGCCACGCAACTGGCCTTGGCGCGCGAGCATCGCCTGGCGTCGCTGGGCGCGCTGGCCACGGCGGCGGCGCATGAGTTGGGCACGCCGCTCGGCACCATTGCCGTGGTGGCGCGCGAACTGGAGCGGGCGCTGCCCGCCAATTCCGCCGAAGTCGAGGATGTGCGGCTTCTGCGCGATCAGGCCGAACGCTGCCGCGCCATCATCGCCCGCCTCGCCAATCCGGAAGAAGCCATGCTGGGCCAGGCGGCGCGGCTGCCCTTGGGGGCGCTCCTGGACGACATTGCCGCCCCGCATCGCGGCGATGATGTGGATATCACCGTGGCCGTGCCCCATGGCGATGCCGACAATCCGGTTCCGCAGGTCTGGCGCGCGCCGGAACTGCTGCACGGGTTGGGCAATATCATCGAGAACGCCGCCGATTTCGCCAAGACCGAAGTGCGGATGCAGGCGTCCTGGGATGTCAACAATCTCCATGTGGTGATCGAGGATGACGGCCCCGGCTTTGCGCCGGAGATTTTCGAGCGGATCGGCGAGCCCTATGTCACGTCCCGGCCGGGGCATCATGCGCCCGGCGACACCGAGATCAACCCCGGCGCGCTGGGCGAGCATGAGGGCATGGGGCTGGGCTTTTTCATCGCCAAAGTCCTGCTCGAACAGACCGGCGGCACGGTGAAAGCGGGCAATCCGGCGGGCGGCGGCGCGCGTGTTTCCATCGTCTGGCCCAGGGGCGTGATCGACGGCCCGGAGCCGCCGGTCCAAAGTGAGGCAAATTGAGACGGATTGACGCGCCCCGCGCACGGTACTATGTCCCCGGCGCATGGGACGCCAGCCAGGAAAAGTGCGAGCCCGTTAGCGGGCGAGCGGTTTTCCGTCCGGCTGCGCGACCAGGAATAAGTGATGACTGCCTCTGAAATGAGCACCACCGAAGACAAGACCTTGCTGATCGTGGAGGACGACCGTCCTCTGCGCGAGCGGCTGGCGCGCGCCATGGAAGCGCGCGGCTTCACCGTGGCGATCGCGGAATCGGTGGCCGAAGGCCGGGCCCGCGCCAAGGAAGCCCCGCCCGCTTACGCCGTGGTGGATCTCAAACTGGAAGATGGCAACGGCCTGGACGTGGTGGAAACCCTGCACAGCGTGCGCCCGGATGGCCGCGTGGTGGTGCTGACCGGTTTCGGCAATATCGCCACCGCCGTGGCGGCGGTGAAATACGGCGCCGTCGATTACCTGCCCAAGCCCGCCGATGCCGACGATATCCTGGCGGCCTTGCTGGCGACGCCGGGCGGCAAGCCCAAGCCGCCGGAAAATCCCATGTCCGCCGACCGCGTGCGCTGGGAACATATCCAGCGGGTCTATGAACTCTGCGGCCACAACGTGTCCGAGACCGCGCGGCGGCTCAACATGCACCGCCGCACTCTGCAGCGGATTCTCGCCAAGCGCAGTCCGCGCTAGCGCGCAATTTTCCGATTAGCGTCACGATCGCCAGCGACAGGGCGAAAACGCCCGCGCCCGCGATCATATCCACCAAATAATGCCCGCCGAAATACGGGACCGAGCACAGCATCAGTGCATTGAGCGCAATCGCAATCCAGCCGATGACGCCGGTGTGACGAAAGCAATACGCATAGGCCAGCGCCATGGTGGTGTGGAGAGAGGGGAAACTCACCACGCCGGTCATATGCGCCAGCGTAAAAGACAGAGGTTGTCCGCTCTTCAGATACTCCATCTCCATGACGAAATCGTGTTTGGGATCGACGTTCAATGCCTGAAAGGGTCCCAGTGCCGGAAACAACAGAGCGCCTATATTGGTAAAAAGTCCGGCGACGAAGGTCAGCCAGAACATCCTTCTCAGCTCGCGCTTGTTGTTCATCACGCCCATCAGCAGGCAGAAATAAAGAGCTTGATAAAACAAGCTGTTATACGCGATCTGCAGAAACTTCGCGGGCAGCGGATGCGTCAGCAGGAAGTGATAGCCGGAAGGCCAGTCGAAGCCCAGCATGCGATCTATTGCCAAGAGCGCCGAATCGACCAGCGAACCCGATGACGCCACAGCCAGATACGAAAAGACGCCAAACACGCAGGTGGCGACAAAGGTAAGAGAGAAATATTCCGCGATTAACCCGCCCTGTGCCGGGATGCCTCGGCCGCCGAATAAGCGCAGCGCGACCATCACCCCGCCACTTACGCCAAGCAGGCCGGCATCCTGCCACGTCAGCATCAAGTCAAAATGGATCTGCTGTGCCCATGCCGCGTCCAGAAGCGCGACCAAGCCGAGGCCCCACCATTCCGGTACAAAGTCGAGTTGTATTCTGCGAAGCAAACCCATGCGTGCAAAAATGCACGCAGGACGATTAGCGGGCGGTAAACGATTTTTTCGACGGTTTTGGTCCGGTGCGCTTTTTCTTCGTCCCGGCCTTGCTGCCGATCTGCAATAGGCGCGCTTCCAACAGCAATTTCAGGGTCGGCTTGTCCAGCGCCGATAACCGCGCCAGCAGATAGGAGAAATTCTTGTAGTGGTCGGTGATGTAGAAAAGCTTGGGTTCCGCTTCCAGCATCACGTCACGCATTTCCATCGAGCCCACCGCCAACACCATGGCTTCTTCCTTGGTGTGGACGCGGGTGAGGAACTTCTCATTGACGAATACGGAAGGTTTGCCGAAATAAGGGCCTTCGCTGGCGCCTTCAATGGATAGCGCGATCTTGCGGGCTTCAACTCTGGTCAATCCTTTGGTCGCGCGGCCCCCGGCGCGGATGCGCCCATTTTCATTATTGGCGCCTCCGGTGCCGCTCGCCAAACCGCTGCGCACTTTTGCTGGCCGGCGCTCATTGGGCATTTGGAATCACCAAATTTGGAGAAGATGTTTCGGCGATGGTGTCGAGGATGGCCGACAGCCGTTCGGCCGCGACTTTCGCGAAGGATATGGTCACCGCCTTGCGGCGGCTGGCATGCAAGGTTTGCACTTGCGCGGGTTTGACGATGGCGCCGCCATAACGGTCGGCCACGATCAGGCCGGTTTCGGCGGGCACATGTTCGGGCGGAAAGTCCGGCGGGATGGCGAAATAGAACAGATCGCAATAATCCAGATACTCCGGCCATTTGCCGTCGCCGCGCAGATCGGCCAACGCCACCTTGATTTCCACCCCCAGCATGTCGCCGGAGGGCCCGATGGCGGCGACATCCAGGCGGCGGCCATTGGGCAAGGTGAATTCCAGGATGGGCGAATAGCCTTCCTGGATCAGAAGCCGCGAGACGCCGCGCGCCACTTCGGCCGCGGTGGAAGTCGAGATCACAACAGCCTCTCATAAAAGCCGCCAAAGCTGCCGTCCGGCGCCACCAGATGGATTTCCAGAATCCAATGGCGGGCGCGGCCATGGCCATCCGGATCGCGCATCGAAGTCGGGTTCTCAGGGCTGATGCGATAAAGCGCCTTGTCGCCGGGGATCAGGGCATGGGCGAATTCGCTCACCAGATGGCCCGCGATCTTGCCGCCGAAGCGCCAGCCTGCCGCCGCGGCGGCTTCCTGTGCGAAGGCGTAAAGCGCCGCGCCGGTCATGTCGGGATCCCTGCGGTAATGCGCCTGCACCTCGGCAAAAATGCGCGGCAAATCGGCCACCAGCTCGTGCTTCTTGGGATCATCGCCCAGCACATAGCTCTTGCCGATATCCGCTTCCCAGGCTTCGAACACGGGCCCCAGATCGACATAGACGATGTCGTCGGCCTCAATGGCGCGGTCCGGCGGATTGTCGCCCGCGATGGTGATGCTGTTGGGGCCGCTGCGCACGATGCGCTTGTGCCAATGCTTCTCGACGCCGAATTCGCGCGCCGCCAATTCGCCGATCTGATCCTGGACTTGGCGCTCGGTGACGCCGGGGCGGACCAGTCCGTCACGCTCGATGGCGTCGAACAGGCGCAATGCCTTGGCCTGGGCGGTTTCCAGTTCGGTGCGGCGGGTGTCTTCGGCGAGAAGGGTTAGATCGCTCATGGCGGGAGTGGACCATCGCGCCCGGCCAAGATCAATCGCGCTGTTGGCCGGGATAGCCGGCCTGCATAGAATGCAGGCTGCATGAGAGGGGATGCCATGAAAGTCATCGCCGCGTTCCTGCTTCTGGTCCTGACAGGTTCCGGCGCGTCCGCCGCGCCCTGCCCTTGCACCACAGTCTTCACCGGCGATGCGAAGCCTTTCATCGCCGAAGGCTTGGCCCATGACGGCGACCGCTTCTTCGTCGCGGGCGTCGCGGCGCGGCGCATTTTGGAAATTCGGAACGGCCGGGCGCGCGATTTCGTCCGGCTGCCCGACGATTACTCACCCTTCGGCATCGCGGTGGCGAAGCAAAAGCTTTGGGTGACGGCGGGCACGGTGGCGCAGGGCGCGGGTCACGATGGTCCGTCGGCACTGATCGTTTTCGATCTTCGCGGCAACAAGATCGGCACCTATCCGGTTCCGGATGAAGGCCGGCATGTGCTGGGCGACCTCACCATCGCGCCGGACGGCACAGCCTATGTTTCAGACGGCTTGGATGGTTCGATCTATGTGCTGCCGCCCGGCGGTCGCGCGCTGGCGCGGCTGGGCGCACGCAAATTGTTCAAATCGCCGCAAGGCATGGCGGTGAGCGCCGACGGAAAATCGTTGCTGGTGGCGGATTATGCGTTGGGTCTCACCAAGCTCGATCTTGCCACCGCCACTTTCACGCCGTTGAAAATTCCCGATGGCGTCAATGTCAAAGGCATCGACGGACTGGCGCGAATGTCTGATGGCTCGTTTCTCGCCAGCCAGAACGGCACCAAGGCGCCGCATATTCTGCGCCTGACACTTTTGCCGGATTGGTCGCAATTGCGTTCGGCGGATGTGATCGCCGCCGATGACCCGGCCGTGGCCGATCCTTCGCTGGTCTTGGCCGATGACAGCGGCGCTTATGTCGTTGGCGTCAGCCAATGGGGATCATTTGGCGAAGGGCAAGCCCCTGCCCGGCCGCTTCAGCCCTGGCGGATCGTCAAGCTCGATCTGAAATAAGCGAGCCTGATTACAGGCTGCCCTTGGTCGAAGCGACGCTACCCTCCAGCCGCTCATCCGGTGTTACGGCCTGCCGCAAAGCCCGCGCCAGACCCTTGAAGCAGGTCTCCACGATGTGATGGCTGTTCTCGGCGTAGAGATTTTCGATGTGCAGGCACACGCCCGCATTCTGGGCGAAGGCCTGGAACCATTCCTTGAACAATTCGGTGTCCATCTCGCCCAGCTTGGGCTTGGGGATGTTCACCTTCCAGACCAGGTAAGGGCGATTAGAGACATCGATGGCGACGCGGGTGAGCGCCTCGTCCATCGGGATCAGGGCCGAGCCGAACCGGGTGATGCCGGAAAAATCACCCAGCGCCTTCTTCACCGCCTGGCCGATCACAATGGCGGTGTCTTCGGTGGTGTGGTGGAAATCGACATGCAGGTCGCCTTGCGCCCGCACCTTCAGGTCCATCATGGAATGGCGGCCGAAGCTCTCCAGCATGTGGTCCAGAAAGCCGATGCCGGTATCGATATCGCACTCCCCGGTGCCGTCCAGGTCGAGGGAGACGGCGATCTCGGTCTCGCGGGTTTTTCTCTCGACGGTTGCAGTGCGCATGGCTGCCTATCGGCTGATTTGCGATTCCCCTAATATCCTAAGAGGGCACGGCAGTCGAAGGGGGATCATAATGTGCGGCAAATACCTGTTTCCAGGCATGATTTTCGCTGCCCTGGCTCTCACAGGAAGCGCCATGGCCAAGCCCGATGCGGCGTCTCCGGCTCCCCTGTCCGGCGATCAGCAAATGGTCGATGACCTGGTTCGCCAATGTGCCAGCCTCACTTGCCGCGCATCTGCCCGGCATTTCTCATTGCGGACGCCCGATGGAAAAACCGTTGAAGGGGATACCCTGCCCTTTCCCTATGTGAATGATAGAGGGACGGTTTTCGTCTATCCGGATGAAACCGTCTCCGTCTCGTTGGTGCGGCAGGGCGATAAGCTCGCCCCGCCAGTTTTCGTGGCTGCTACAGATCCCGGCGGCACAACGGCATCAAAGCAGGCTGATGTCACGCCCGCCAATTTCTCATTTCAACTACGCCAACTGGACAAGGTGCCGGGCACGGTTCTGATCATCACCAATCGGATGGATGCGGACATAAAGCTTGATCTTGTCATGTATGTTCCGATCTCCGGCGGGATGCGCGCGGTGCACACCTCGTCCTGTCCGGTGCTTCCGCCCCAAAACGGGCAGAAAAGCTTCTCTGGAATTGAGCAATGGCCGCATCCGGTCATGATGGTCGCCATTGCTGGCATCCATGTCCTGCCGCCTGGCGCCCCGCGAGTTTGCGAATAGTCCGGGTTCACAGATCGAGCCGTCTCACCAAGGCGTCCGAGGGTTCAACCGTCGCAGACATGTCAAATTTGGCATATGCGGTTGACCCCCCGGCCAAACCCTGTAAAGAGGGGCCCGCTTTGAAAGCTAGCTAAGGATATCTCCATGGCGCGGTCGGATTACCTCTTCACCTCGGAAAGCGTTTCGGAAGGTCACCCGGACAAGGTCTGCGACCGGATTTCCGACGAAGTCGTGGATCTGTTCTTCCGCGAAGGCCCCAAGGAAGGCATGAGCCCCTGGGATATCCGCGCCGCCTGCGAAACCCTGGCCACCACCAACCGGGTAATCATCGCGGGCGAAACCCGCGGCCCCAAATCGGTCGGCCCCAAGGATGTCGAAGCCGTGGCGCGCGCCGCCATCAAAGACATCGGCTACGAGCAGGAAGGCTTTCATTGGCAAAAGGCCCAGGTCGAAATCCTGCTGCATGCCCAGTCGCCGCACATTGCCCAGGGCGTGGATGCCAGCGGCAACAAGGATGAAGGCGCGGGCGACCAGGGCATCATGTTCGGCTATGCCTGCCGCGAAACCCCGGTCTTGATGCCAGCGCCCCTGCATTACAGCCACAAAATCCTGGAATTGCTGGCCGCGGCCCGCAAATCGGGCAAGGAAAAGACCCTGGGCCCCGACGCCAAAAGCCAGGTCACGTTGCGCTATGCGAACGGCAAGCCGGTGGAAGCCACCCAGATCGTGCTCTCCACCCAGCATATGGACGAGAACCAGTCCTCCGCCGACATCCGCAAGATCGTCGAGCCCTATATCCGCCAGGCCTTGCCGGCGGAATGGATCAACGCCAAGACCGTCTGGCACATCAATCCCACTGGCGCTTTCGTGGTCGGCGGTCCGGACGGCGATTGCGGTCTCACCGGCCGCAAGATCATTGTGGACACCTACGGCGGCGCGGCCCCCCATGGCGGCGGCGCATTCTCCGGCAAAGATTCCACCAAGGTGGACCGGTCTGCCGCCTATGCGGCGCGCTACCTGGCCAAGAATGTGGTGGCGGCGGGCCTTGCCGACCGCTGCACAATCCAGATCGCCTATGCCATCGGCGTCTCGGACCCTCTGTCGGTCTATGTCGATACCCACGGCACCGGTCAGGTGGACGAAGCCAAGCTGGAACTGGTGCTGCCCCAGCTGATGAGCCTGAAGCCCCGCGGCATCCGCGAGCATCTGGGCCTCAACAAGCCGATCTATGCCCGCACCGCCGCCTACGGCCATTTCGGCCGCGAGCCGGACTCAGACGGCGGCTTTTCCTGGGAAAAAACGGACTTGGCGGACGCGCTGAAGAGCGCTGTTTAATTTTGCCCCCATCTGTGCGGCACGCGGGCAAGCCCGCTACCGCACATCTTCCCCCGTCAGCGGCTTCGCCGCACGGGGGAAGAAAGCCGGTGTTTGGCTCGGCTATGACTGAGATCGAACAGCGTTCAAATCCCGATAGGCAACGGCGAAAGCTTTACGGCCGCCGCAAGGGGCCGAAGCTGTCTGCCCACCAGGCCGATTTGCGCCGAACGATGTTCGGCGAGCTGGCTTTGGACCCGGCGAAGGATGCACGGACTCAGTTCCCGAACAACGTTCGGGAACTCTGGCTGGAAGTGGGTTTCGGGGCCGGCGAACACCTGTTTCAGCTGGCCAGCGAGAACCCGGATGTCGGCCTGATCGGCGCCGAGCCCTATGAGATGGGCGTTGCCAAGCTCCTGACAAAGCTAGAAAATCATCCTCTGAACAATGTTCGCATCTATGAAGGGGACGGGCGGGACATCATCGCCGCCCTGCCCGATGCCTCACTGGGCCGCTTCTTTCTTCTCTTCCCCGACCCCTGGCCCAAGACCCGGCATCACAAACGCCGTTTTCTGCAGATGGAGATGCTGGACGAACTGGCCCGGGTGCTGAGGCCGGGGGCGGAACTGCGCTTCGCCACCGACGACAAATCCTACCTGCCCTATGCCCTGGAACGGCTGATGGCCCACCCGGCGTTTGAATGGACCGCCAAGGGGCCGGGCGATTGGAAAAGGCGCCCGGCGGGCTGGCCGCCCACCCGCTATGAAGCGAAGGCGATCAAGGGCCCGCCTAGTTACCTGGCGTTGCTTCGAAGAACGCCTGACCCGGCACAATCCGGTCCTGGCTGGTCTGATCGCACAGCGAATAGCTGAAGCCTTTCTGGATCGCCCAGGCGCCGATTTCGCCCTTTTTGTTGATCGCCAGATAGCCCACCTGCTCCATCTTGGCGTCCGGCTTTTTCTTCAGGATGCGTTCGACTGCTTCCTTGCAGGCTTCTTGCGGGCTCCTGCCCTGGCGCATCAATTCCACCACCAGGAAGCTGCCCACGCTGCGCATCACTTCTTCGCCCACGCCGGTGGAGGTCGCGCCGCCCACGTCATTATCGATATAGAGGCCCGCGCCGATGATCGGGCTGTCGCCCACCCGGCCGCGCAGTTTCCAGGCCATGCCGGATGTGGTGCAGGCGCCGGACAGATTGCCTTTGGCATCGATCGCCAGCATGCCGATGGTGTCGTGGTTCTTGGCGCCGCCCGGAACGCCCATGCCATAGGATTTGGTTTCGATGTTGGATTCCGGCTTGTATTTCGCGGTTTTAAGCCACTCCTGCCAGGCTTTCTTCGATTCCGGCGTCAACAGCTCTTCGCGCTTGAAGCCTTGAGAGACGGCGAATTGCGTCGCGCCCTCACCGACCAGCATCACATGCGGGGTCTTGTCCATCACCAAACGCGCCACCGAAATCGGGTGGGCAATGTGTTCCATTCCCGCCACCGAACCGGCATTGCCTTTCTCGTCCATGATGCAGGCGTCCAGCGTGACGTGACCATCGCGGTCCGGATACCCGGCGCGGCCCACCGTATGGTTGCGAAGATCCGCTTCGGGAATCTTCACACCTGTTTCCACCGCATCCACCGCGCGGCCGCCTTTGGACAAAACCGTCCAGGCCGCTTTGTTGGCGGCAACGCCGAACGGCCAAGTCGAAACCACGCAAGGAAGTTTCATCTGAATGCCGGTTTTGGCCGGGGTCGCGGCGGATGCCGGCCGGGCGAGCAGGGCGGGGGCCAGCAGCGATGCTTTGAGGATAGTGCGGCGGTCGGTCATGGTCTGCTCCCAGCGAATAAGGCGGCTAGGGCACTCGCTTTTCCGGCTGCCGTCAATCGAGATGGAACCAGAACTTCCATATTTAACCCCCTCTGCCTTCGCTGGCCCGAGGGCCAGCTATGGCGTTCGGTTGGCTTGGGCGCCAACCTCACCCCACCGCCAGCGCGCTTTGCGCGCGCAGGGGAGGGCCTGTCGTTTTCCCATCACAATAATGTATGAAAGCGCCATGAAAGAACGCGAACCCGGCTTTTTCTCCGGCCTCCATGCCAGTGATTTCATGGGCATCGGCATCGCCTTCATGTTTTCCCTGGGCGCCTTCTATCTTTTGTGGCGGATGATGTTCGGGCCGCCTTTGTTCGAGCCCGCGATCCAGGGGCAAATCAAGGCGATTAACGCTATCGAGGCCCGGGATGCGCCCCCGCCGGTCCAGCCCGATATCCATACCGGCCCGGGTGAAATCAGCGTCGGGATCATGCCACAGAGAAACTCTCCGCCGGCGCAAAAGCCAGCCAATCCTCCGCCGGCGCGCTAACGCGCGTGTGACCTGTGCCAAGGCGCGCCATGCGCCAAGCCTTGATATTTGCGTGTTACGGGCGTACATAGCCGCCCATCCCTAACAACAAGACCTGTTGTGTGGCGGCCGCAAGGTCGCCGCGGGGAAAAGGCTTTGGTTATCGCCCCAATGCGCGCGCATTGGGGCTTGGAACTTGGAGACGCTCATTTTCGCCGCCGCATCGCATCTGGAACCGGTGTTCGAACCCGTCATTGAAAAGGCGGGGTTCAAGCTGGTGCGCCTGCGCGTCATGGGCGGGGCTTCCAAGACTTTGCAGATCATGGCGGAGCGGCCCGACGGCAGCATGGACGTGGAAGGCTGCACCATGCTCTCCCATGCGCTGCTCGACTTCATCGAGGCCGAAGATCCCATCGAAGGCGATTACGAAATCGAAGTGTCGTCGCCGGGGATCGACCGGCCGCTGACGCGCCTTGCCGACTTCACCCGCTGGAAGGGGCATGAGGCCAAGATCGAACTCAACGCGCCGGTGACCATTGCCAGCGGGGCAGGGCGCAAGCGGTTCAAAGGCACGCTTGAGGGCCTGGACGGCAACGATGTCGTGATCACCTCGCAGGGCGCGCGCATACAATTTCCGTTCCGCTCCATCTTGGAAGCGAAACTCGTTCTCACCGACAAGCTCATTCAGGAAGATTTGAAGGCGCGCAAGAAAGCGCCGAACTAGGAGAAGACTTTCATGGCCAGTGCAATTTCCGCCAACCGGCTCGAACTCTTGCAGATCGCTGACGCTGTCGCCCGCGACAAGTCGATCGACAAGTCGGTGGTGCTGACCGCGATGGAAGAGGCGATGCAGCGCGCCGCCAAGGCCCATTACGGCGCCGAGAACGATATCAAGGTCGATATCGATCCCAAGACGGGGGAGACCCATGTCTCGCGCTATCTGCATGTCGTGGAAGCGGTGGAAAACGACAAGACCGAAATTTCGCTGGAAGATGCGCGCCGCCGCAATCCCGATGCGCAGATCGGCGACATCATCGCCGAGACGTTGCCGCCGGTCGATTTCAACCGCATCAATGCCCAGAACGCCAAGCAGGTGATCGTGCAGAAGGTGCGCGACGCCGAGCGCGAGCGTCAGTATGACGAATATAAGGACCGCATCGGCGAGATCGTGCATGGCGTGGTCAAGCGTTCGGAATTCGGCTCGGTGGTGGTCGATCTGGGCAAGGCTGAAGGCGTTGTCCGCCGCGACGAAATGATCCCGCGCGAAAGCTTCCGCGCCGGCGACCGCATCCGCGCCTATATCTATGACGTGCGCCGCGAGACCCGCGGCCCGCAGATCTTCCTGTCGCGCAGCCACCCGCAATTCATGGTCCGCCTGTTCGCCCAGGAAGTGCCGGAAATCTATGACGGCGTGATCGAGATCCGCGCCGTGGCCCGCGATCCGGGCAGCCGCGCCAAGATCGCCGTGATCTCCAAGGATTCCAGCATCGATCCCGTCGGCGCCTGCGTCGGCATGCGCGGCGTGCGCGTGCAGGCGGTGGTGCAGGAACTGCAGGGCGAGCGCATCGACATTATCCCGTGGTCGGGGGAAGCCGCGACCTTCATCGTCAATGCGCTGGCGCCCGCCGAAGTCTCCAAGGTGGTCTTGGACGAAGACACCCATCGCGTCGAAGTGGTGGTGCCGGACGAACAGCTGTCCTTGGGCATCGGTCGCCGCGGCCAGAATGTGCGCCTGGCCTCCCAGCTCACCGGCTGGCAGATCGACATTCTGACGGAAGCCGAGGAATCGGAACGCCGCCAGAAGGAATTCGCCGCCCGAACCCAGCTCTTCATGGAATCGCTGGATGTGGACGAGACGGTGGCCCAGTTGCTCGCGTCCGAAGGCTTCGCCTCGATCGAAGACGTGGCGTATGTCGATGTGGGCGATCTGGCCCAGATCGAAGCCTTCGACGAAGAAACCGCCCAGGAATTGCAAAGCCGCGCGGTGGAATTCATCGAAGCCCGCAACAAGGAAATGGACGACAAGCGCAAGGCGCTGGGCGTCGAGGATGCGGTTCTTGAAGTTGAAGGCGTGACGCCCCAAATGGCGGTGGCACTGGGCGAAGGCGGCATCAAGACGCTGGAAGACCTGGCGGGTTCGGCCACCGACGATCTTCTGGGCTATTACGAGGTCAACAAGGAAAAAGAGCGCGTGCGGATTCCCGGCGCGCTGGAAGGCTTCAATCTGTCCTCCGACGATGCCAACGCCGTCATCATGAAGGCCCGCGTCAAGATCGGCTGGATCGAAGAGCCGGTGGCGGAAGAAGAGCCCGCCGATGAAGGCGAGGAGCCGACCGAGGCCTGATGACAGCTGTGGCGCAAAAAATGGACGGAGAAGGAACGATGCAGCGTGAGAGGCGCTGTATCGTGTCGGGCGAGATCATGCCCGACAGCCAGCTCGTCCGTTTCGTTGCCGCGCCGGACGGCCAGGTGGTGCCCGATGTGGCGGCGAAGTTGCCGGGCAGGGGGCTTTGGGTTTCCGCCACGCGCAAGGCCGTCACGCTGGCCGTGGAGAAGAAGCTGTTCGCCCGTGCCGCCAAGGCGAATGTGGCCGCCACCGCCGATCTGGCGGAACGCACGGAAAAAGCGCTGGTGACGCGGATGCTGGGCGATCTGGGGATCGCGCGACGTTCCGGCGCGCTGGTGCTGGGGTTCGACAATGTCCTGCGTGCGCTGGACAGCGCCCGCCCGCCCGCCGTTCTGATCGAAGCGATCGACGGCTCCGGCGACGGCAAGCGCAAGCTGTACAACGCCGCCCATGCGCGGGGCATGAAACCTGAGGTTCTGGAATGCCTTACCAGCGCCGAATTGGGCTTGGCCTTGGGGCGCGAGAATGTGATACATGCCGCCGTCCAACCGGGCGGTTTGGCGGAACGTCTGACCTTTGATGCGGAACGTCTGCAAGGCTTCCGTCCGGCAGGAAACGAAAGAGATTCATGACCGATACCGACGAGACCAAGCGCCCCAAAACGCTGTCGCTGAAGAAGACGGAAACCTCCACCGTCAAGCAAAGCTTCAGCCATGGCCGCACCAAAGCGGTCGTGGTGGAGAAGAAGCGCACTTTGGGCGCGCCTGCTCCCGCCGCCAAGGCCGAAAAGAAAGCGCCTGCCGCCGAAAAGGCTGCGCCCGCGCCGGAAAAGCCCGCGACCGCCGCCGC
>CALMGU010000005.1 GCA_937865685.1 uncultured Alphaproteobacteria bacterium
GGGGTGGAAGGGCACGGTGTCCTGCGGGCTCTTCACGTCGATGCCGAGCGGATTGTTGTTGCCCGGAACATGCAGCGCCCAGACGTGCAGACCGACCACGCCCGCGATGATGAAGGGCAAGAGGTAGTGCAGCGAGAAGAAGCGGTTGAGCGTGGCGTCGCCCACCGCGAAATCGCCCCACAGCCAGGTGGCGATGTGGCTGCCGATCACGGGGATGGCGCTGAACAGGTTGGTGATGACGGTGGCGCCCCAGAAGGACATCTGGCCCCAGGGCAGCACATAGCCGAAGAAGGCCGTGGCCATCATCAGAAGATAGATCAGGACGCCGATGATCCAGATCAATTCGCGCGGCGCCTTGTACGAGCCATAATAAAGGCCGCGGAACATATGGATATAGACGGCGAGGAAGAACATCGACGCGCCGTTGGAGTGGATATAGCGGATCAGCCAGCCGTAATTGACGTCGCGCATGATGGCTTCGACTGAGTCGAAGGCCAGGCCCGCATTCGCCACATAATGCATGGCGAGCACGATGCCGGTGAGGATCTGCACACCAAGGCAGAAGGTGAGGATGCCGCCGAAGGTGTACCAGATGTTCAGGTTCCGGGGCGTGGGGAAGGTCTGCATGGTGTCATGCATCAGCCGCGGCAACGGCAGACGCTGATCAATCCACTTTTCGAAACCGGACTTGGGCGTATAGGTCGATGGACCGGACATTCTTTATGCTCCTCAACCGACCTTGACGCGGGTGTCTGTCAGAAATGCGTATGGCGGAACCGCCAGATTTTCCGGCGCGGGTCCTTTGCGGATGCGGCCGGAGGTATCGTATTGCGAGCCATGGCAGTGGCAGAGCCATCCGCCGTAATCGCCTTCGAAACCGGTGGGCGTGCAGCCCAGATGGGTGCAGACGCCGATCAACACCAGCCATTCCGGCTTGATCACGCGATCTTCGTCGGCGGCCGACGCGGTGTCGGGCTTATTGGCGTTGCGCGCCAAAGGATCGGGAAGGCTGCTGATCTCGACCTTCTTCGCCGAGTCGATCTCGGCGGGCGAGCGGTGACGGATGAACAGCGGATGGCCGCGCCATTTCACCACGATCTGCTGGCCGACGGCGACGGGCGAAAGATCCACTTCCACGGTGGACAGCGCGAGCGCCGCGGCGGAGGGGTTCATCTGGTCGATGAAGGGCCAGGCGGCGGCGGCGGCGCCGACAGCGGCCATGGCGCCCGATGCCACGTAGAGAAAATCTCGGCGTGTTCCATCCATTGTCGTTGCTGTCACCGGGATCACCTTCTTTAAAAGCAGTCAGAGACTGGCGTAAGGAAATTAGTCGTGGCGGGAATGCAAGCCCCGGCCCACGGAATAGCCCGAAACGCGCCCGTCCGCGCGGTAAAATAGAGAGTCGAATTTCGAGGGTCTTGCGGCACGATGCCGCAGAAAATGCCTTATCCGCCCGTGTCTTGGGCCATCATGGGGGACGAATTTGCGCCTGGCGCTCTACCAGCCTGACATTCCACAAAATGCCGGTTCGCTGATGCGGCTATGCGCCTGCCTGGGGGTTCCCATGGATATCATCGAGCCTTGTGGATTTCTGCTCACGGACCGCAATTTCCGGCGGGCGGGGATGGATTACCGGGCCGGAACCGACCTTACCCGGCACGAATCCTGGGACGCCTTCCGGGCCAAGGCCCCCGGCCGGCTCCTGCTCCTCACCACCCGGGCGGCCCAGTCCTATACCGGCTTTGCCTTCCAGCCGTCCGACACCCTGATTCTGGGCCGTGAAAGCGCCGGGGTGCCCGAAGCCGTCCATCAGGCCGCCGACGAGCGGCTTCTGATCCCCATGCGGCCGGGGATGCGCTCGATCAATGTGGCGCAGGCCGCCGCCATGGTCTTGGGCGAAGGCTTGCGTCAGACTGGCGCCTTTCCAGGGGCAAGCGCGTGATTCATTTCACATTATTCGATCAGGGCGGTCTTTTCGCACTTGCCCAGGTGCTGATGATCGATGTGGTGCTGGCGGGCGACAATGCCGTGGTGATCGGCCTGGCCGCCGCCCGGGTCCCGCCCCAGCTGAGGCGCAAAGTGATCCTGTTCGGCCTGGCCGCCGCCGTGCTTCTGCGGGTGGCGATGGCCTTCGTGGCCGTGCAGCTGATGCAGATCATCGGCCTCACCCTGGCGGGCGGCATTCTTCTTTTATGGGTGAGCTGGCGTTTCTGGCGCGACATTTCCGGCGGCCCCGCCAAGGACCATGCCGAAATCGATCCCAACGCGTCCCTGCGCCGGGCCATCATGCAGATCACCTTGGCCGATGTCTCCATGTCGCTGGACAATGTCCTGGCGGTGGCAGGCGCGGCCCGCGACCATCTCGACGTCCTGGTGATCGGCCTTTTGATGTCAGTGGCGCTGATGGGCGCGGCCGCCAACCTGATCGCCCGCCTGCTCGAGCGCTATCGCTGGATCAGCTATGTGGGCCTGGCGATCGTGATCTATGTCGCCATATCGATGGTCTGGTCCGGCAGCCAGGACGTGATGAAGATCATGGGCTGATCGTCCGGCCCTTCGACAAGCTCAAGGTCCTCATGCTGAGCCTGTCGAAGCATGAGGGGCCTTCGCTCAACCGACTCGCAGCACAACTGCCTACCGCCGCTCAACGCGATCGTCACGACGCTGGCGCTAAACGATCGCGCTGAGATCGCCACACGCGCCTAGGCAACTCGCAGCAGCACGGCGGTAGCATCATCGCTTTTCTTGAAGCGGGGAAATTTCTCGCCCAAAGGATCTTGATCCTCGATGGCGCGCAATTCCGCGCCGAGTGCCGCCAATCCTTTCGCCACCGCCGCCGCCATCAGCGCCTGTATCGAATAAGCGCCGTAATCGCTGACCAGCGCCAGAAAGCCGTCGCTGGCGATCAGCAGCAGCGCATCTTTCTGCAGCGACAGGTGATGCCGCGAAACATGACCGGCGGCCCGCACATCCGGCGAAAACAGCCAGTTGCGGCCGCTGTTGATGCGATTGCGCGCGGCGCGCAGCAATGGCTCGATCTGGGGCCGGTTGATCCCGGAGGCGGCGGACATGTTCGCCATCTGCGCCACCATCCTGGCCCGCGCCGCCTCCGCTTGACGCTTCTCCAACGTCTCGCCGACCGTCTCGATCTTTCCGTCCTGTTCGACAATCGCGGCGCAATCACCGAACCAAAGAAATTCTATTTCTGACTTCTGCGAATCTTTGCCCTGCTCCACAGCCAACATTAAAGACGCACAAGGCGTCTGCCATTTCTCCCGTATGGGTTCGCGCGTCAGGCCCGCAAAACTTTTCTCCGCATCGGCCAGCGCATGCTTCAGCGCTTCTTGCGGCACATCACCGTCCTTCAGATGCGCGGCCAGACGCCGGGCGCCGAATTGCGCGATCCAAGCGGCATCGCTGGCGCCAGGCAACAGCGAAGGGCCCAGCGGCGTGGCCCCATCCAGCACCAAAGCGGCATGATCCAGATGCGCGAACGCATCCTCATTCGGCTTGGCGGCATCGCCGGGCAAGGAAAGTTGATCAAGCAGGATCAGACTCATGATTTGATCACGCTTTTCAGCTTTTCCATCAGCGCCGCTTCGTCGGGCAGGAAACCCTCGTCCATCCACCAGGCTTCCACCGCCGCCAGCACCCGCCCTACTTCGGGGCCTTCCGGCACGCCCGCCGCCATCGCTTCGCGCCCGGTCAAGGGAAAACGCGGACGTTCCCAGCTTCCGGCGATGGACAGCAGCATCCGCCACGGGATCGCGCCCGCGCCGCGAGGGCTCGCCGCCCAGCGCAGCAACACCAGATCGCGGAACCGCGCGGCGCCGATGCGATAAAGCAGCCGGCGCACATCCGCCGCCGACAGATGGGCGGCGATCTTCTCCTGCGACGAAGCCAAGCCTTCCAGCCGCGCCCGTTCGGCGCCGGACAGTTTCAGCCGCTCGCCCACCGCCTTCGCCACCTCCGCATCGTCTGGCAGCAGCGCGGCCAAGCGCAGAATCGCATCGGGCGGAAATTGATTATCCGCTTCGATCAGCACCAGATTTTCCAGGCGCGGCAATTGCAGCGCATGGGGCAGCAACTCCGGCAGCACCCCTGAGGCCGCCATCACGCGGAGCGACCGCAGGGGATTGGGACATTCCAGAAGCCGCAGCATCTCCTTGGCGATGCGCTCGCCCGACAATTGCGCCAGCCCCGCCTTGGCATCGGCCGCGGCATGCAGGGCTTCGGCATCAAGGTCGCCCTTGCCGTACCAGGCATGAAAGCGGAACAGGCGCAGGATGCGCAAATAATCTTCCCGGATGCGCGTGGCCGCGTCGCCGACAAAGCGGACCCGCCCCGCGATCAAATCTTCCACTCCGCCATGATAATCGAAGATTTCGCCATCGCTGGTGGCGTAGAGCGCATTCATGGTGAAGTCGCGGCGCGCGGAATCCTCCAGCCAGTCGTCGGTATACTCCACCACGGCGTGACGGCCATCGGTTTCCACGTCATGCCGGAGGCTGGTCACCTCGAATGGCCGGCCGTTCAGGATCGCGGTTACCGTGCCGTGCGCCAATCCGGTGGGCAGCGCCTTGATGCCTGCGATCTGCAACCGCTGCAGCGTTTCTTCGGGCGGCATCGGCACGGCAATGTCGATATCGTTCACCGGCCAGCCCGCCAACGCATTGCGCACCGCGCCGCCGACAAAGCGGCCTTCGGACAGCGCCGCCATCAGCTTGCGCGTCTCGGGTAATATCATCCAGTCATGTTTTGCGGGGTCCAGTTTCATCGTGCGCCACCCGTGAGGCGCGTCGCGAAATCCACCAGGATCGCGGCGGTCGCGCCCCAGATGGTGCGGCCTTCCGGCGAGAAGACATAAAAGCTGCGCTCGCGCCCGCCCCATATCCGCGTTTCCCGCCGCCGGTTGGCGGGATCCAGAAAAAAGGCCAGCGGCGCTTCGAAGGCTTCGGCCACCTCGTCGGGATTGGGCGCGAGCGTGAAGCCGTCAGACAAGACGCCCACCACCGGCGAGATGTCATAGCCCGTGCCGGTGCGGTAGCGCGGCAGATAACCGGCGACGCTGACAAAGGCCGGCTCGATCCCGGTCTCCTCCATGGTCTCGCGCAGCGCCGTTTCCACCGGCGACAGATCGGATGCTTCGCTGCGCCCGCCGGGAAAACTCACCTGCCCGCTATGGCGCGCCAGATGCGCCGTGCGCTGGGTGAACAGAATGCTGGGTTCGGGCCGCATGATCACGGGCAACAGCACGGCGGCTTCCGTCGCCGCGATCTGGTCCGGTGGACGAAGTTCGGGATGCAGGTCGTAATCGTCATGGCCGATATGATCGGGCGGCGCGGCCAAGAGCACGCCCCGCAGCGCGGCGAGCGGATCATCTTTCAGGCGCGCCAGGACATCCCTCACGGCACGGCGCCCATCACGAAGAAATTTTTATCGCTCCACACGCCCAGATCCTTGCCCCGCATCACGGCGCGCTCGACCAGCTGATAATAGACCGGCCGCGCCACTTTTGCTTCCAGTCCGCGGCGCACATGCAAATAAGGCACGGGCGCGCCGCTTTTGGCGTCGGGCACGAATCGCAACCCGTGATTCGGGCCCGCCGTCACATCGTCACCCACATTGGTGGTGAATGTCAGGCACTGACTTTCCCCCTCCCCCAGAATGGCCATCGCAACCGCCATGAAAGGCGCATCCTCGACCGCGATCGAGAGTTTCTCCGCCGGTGTCACCAGCATGAAACCCTCGTCATCTTTGCGCAGGATGGTCGAGAACAGCCGCACCAGGGCCGGGCGCCGGATGGGTTCGCCCTGATGAAACCAGCTTCCATCCCGGGCGATCCTGATCCCGCTGTCGCCGCAATAGTCGGGATTCCAGCGTTCCACCGGCGGCAACCCGGCATGGCTCCGGGCAGCTGTCTCCAGCCCGGCAAGGTCCCGGCTTGAGGGAAGGCCGGAAGATGGGTCGCGCGCCATGACCGATTTATGCCGCTTCCGCATTATAAGTGAAGGCTGGGTGGGTTTTGACAGTTGCCACGGCTGGTGCAGAATGACGGTTCCCCAGCATACGGCGGCAGGAAAGACACGAGAAAACCCGCATGATCCAGGACGCCGAGACCCTTAGCGGACACGATGCCCCGGCCCGGCTGGAAGCCGTGGCTCAGACATTCGCTGCTGCGAAGAAACGTCTTGGTCAGGTGATCTTCGGCCAGGACGATGTGATCGAACAATCGCTGGTCACCCTCCTGGCGGGGGGGCATGGGCTTCTGATCGGCGTGCCCGGCCTGGCCAAGACCAAGCTGGTGGAAACCTTGGCCATCGTGCTGGGCCTGGACACCAGCCGCATCCAGTTCACGCCCGACCTGATGCCCACCGACATCACCGGCTCCGAAGTGATGGAGGAAAGCGCCTCGGGCAGCCGCGCCTTCCGCTTCATCCAAGGCCCCGTCTTCACTCAGCTTCTGATGGCGGACGAAATCAACCGCGCGTCCCCACGCACCCAATCGGCGCTGCTGCAGGCGATGCAGGAAAAGCATGTCACCGTGGCGGGCGCGCGTTACGACCTGCCCCGCCTGTTTCATGTCCTGGCGACCCAGAATCCGTTGGAGCAGGAAGGCACCTATGCCCTGCCCGAAGCCCAGCTCGACCGTTTCCTGCTGCAGATCGATGTGGGCTATCCCGATCTGGAGTCGGAGCGCCGCATGCTGCTTGCCACCACCATGGGCGAGGAAGCGCGCGCCACGCGGGTCTGCGGGCCCGAAGATCTGATCGCGGCCCAGGCATTGGTGCGGCGCATGCCGGTGGGCGAGAAAGTGATGGAGTCGATCCTCACTTTGGTGCGCGCGGCGCGTCCCGATTCCGATCATGACGAAACCCGCGGCCTGATCGCCTGGGGTCCCGGTCCCCGCGCCAGCCAGGCTTTCATGCTGGCGGCGCGTGCGCGGGCGCTGCTGGATGGACGGCTGACGCCTTCCACCGACGACATCGTGGCGCTGGCGGGACCGGTGTTGCGCCATCGCATGGCACTCAGTTTCTCCGCGCGCGCGGAAGGCGCCACCACGGCGCAGGTGATCGAAAAGCTTTGCAACGCACTGCTTTGAGGAATCTGGATTGACAGGATTTTCGCCGCTCCAGCATGAAGCGGACGCTTTGGGCGCGGGGCTGCCACCGCTCATGGTGGCGGCGGACCGGCTTGCCGCATCGATCAGCCTGGGCGCGCATGGCCGTCGCAAGGCGGGCATCGGCGAAAATTTCTGGCAGTTCCGCCGCTATGGTTCGGCGGATTCGGTGGGCCGCATCGATTGGCGCCAATCGGCAAAATCGCAGCATCTGTTCGTGCGCGAGCGTGAATGGGAAGCCGCCCAGACCGTCTGGTTCTGGCGGGACAGTGATCCGGGCATGCGGTTCGGATCCGGTGATGTGAGCAAGCTTCAGCGCGCCAATCTTCTGCTCCTGGCGCTGGCCTCGCTTCTGGTGCGGGGCGGTGAGCGCGTGGGCCTGATGGGCGCCGATTATCTTCCCGCCGCGTCGCGTTTCACTCTGTCGCGCATAGGCCATTCCTTGCTCGATCCCGTCCTGCAGGAAAAAGAAAAGGCACGGGGCGAGCGCCATGACGGCCCGCCCGCCACGCCGATCGCGCGCGGATCGCGCATCGTCTGGCTGAGCGATTTTCTGGCGCCCGACGCGGAAGCGCGCATGACCGGCTTCGCCCGGCTGGGCGCGGTGGGCCATCTGGTGCGGATCGTCGATCCGGCGGAAGAGGATTTTCCCTATAGCGGCCGGGCCCGTTTCGAATCCCCCCGGGGACGGGACAGTGCTTTGTTCGGCCGCGCCGAAAGCGTCGGCAAGGATTATCGCGCCCGCTTCGCCGCCCATGGCGAGGCCATCGCACGCACCGCCACGCGGCTTGGTTGGACCGTCACCACGCATCGCACCGATCACGCGCCGCAGAATGCCTTGATCGCCCTGCATGCCGCCATCGGGCCCGGCTGAGTGATGGGATTGTTTTCGGCATTGAGTTTCGGCGCGCCATGGGTTCTGGCGGCATTGGCCGCGCTTCCGGTTCTATGGTGGCTGTTGAAAGTCACCCCGCCCCAACCGCGCCGCATCGCCTTTCCGCCGATACGGCTTTTGCTGGGCTTGAAAGACGAAGAGCAGACGCCCGCTCATACGCCCTGGTGGCTGCTGCTATTGCGCCTGATGGCGGCGGGACTTCTGATTCTGGCCTTGGCCGATCCCTTGCTGGGGCGGGTGGTAAAAATCCTGGGCGATGGCCCCTTGGTCCTGGTGGTGGATAATGGCTGGACCGCTGCCAAACATTGGGATCAGCGTCAAACATTGATTTCCGATCTGCTGCGAGCGGCAGGAGACCGTCCCGTCGCCATCGTGCCCACCGCCACATCGGGTCCGGTGACCTTGATGGACGCAGGCGCGGCGGAAAAAAGTGTGCGCGAATTAAAGCCCATGTCCTGGCCCGGCGATCGCGCGGCGGCGGCGCGTGAAATCGCCCGCGCGCATCTGGTGGGTCAACCGCAAATTTCCTGGCTCAGCGATGGCATCGAAGACGGCCAGGGGGAAATCCTGCATCGCGCATTGGCGGCGCTGGGACCCTTGCGCGTCTTCACGCCGGACCAGCCCGCGCTCGGACTGCTGCCGCCCCGTCACGACGGCACCGGCTTTGCCGTCACCGCCATTCGCGCGCATGCGGGTTCCTCGGCGCGCGTTCAAGTCGCCGCCATCGGACCGCGCGGCGAGATGCTGAGCGACGCGCCACTGGATTTCAAAGCCGGCAGCCGCCGCGCGGATGCGCATATCACCCTGCCCCTGGAAGTGCGCAACCAGACCGCGCGATTGGAAATCCGGGGCGAGGACAGTGCCGGCGCCGCGCAACTTCTGGACACCGGCGGCGCCGAGCGCCGGGTGGGCCTGGTGTCGGCGGCGGCGACGGAAAATGAACAGCCGCTATTGTCGGACATCTATTATCTCGAACGCGCGCTCACGCCTTTCGCCCAGGTGGAAAAAGGCACCATCAGCGAATTGATCGGCCATCATGTGTCGGTGCTGTTCCTGGCCGATGTGGGCAAGATCAGCGGCAGCGACGCCGATGCGGTGCAGAAATTCCTTAAAAGCGGCGGCGTCCTGATCCGCTTTGCCGGCCCGCGCATGGCGGGCGGCACCGACGAATTGGTGCCGGTCGCGTTGCGCACGGGCGGCCGTTATCTGGGCAGCGCCATGGCCTGGAATCAGCCGCAGCATCTGGCGGGCTTTCCCGCGGCCTCGCCGTTCAACGGTCTGGCGATACCGGCCGAAGTGACGGTGTCGCGGCAGATATTGGCCGAGCCCAGCGCCGAACTGGCGGACCGCGCCTGGGCGCGGCTGACCGACGGCACGCCTTTGGTCACCGCCAAGCAAAGCGATGGCGGATGGATCGCCTTGTTCCACATCACCGCCAGTCCCGCCTGGTCCACCCTGCCTTTGTCAGGACTTTATGTGGACATGCTCAAGCGGCTCCTGGCGCTGTCGGCGGGCACACCAGCCGCGTCGCTGGCGCGGCTAACCAGCCTGACGCCGCTCTCCATCATGGACGGGTTCGGGCATTTGCAGCCGCCCACACCGGACATCACGCCCATCGCGGCGCGGGCATTCGAACGCATGACCGTGTCGGCCAAGCATCCGCCCGGCCTTTACGGCGCCAAGTGCGTGGCCAGCGCGCTGAATGAACTGGGTGCCGACGCCGTTCTATCGCCGCTGCGCGTTTCAGGCATGCAAAGCTATGGCGAAGCGCGCACCATCGCGCTGCAGCCCTATCTGCTGGCGCTGGGCGCGCTGCTGCTGTTCCTGGACGCTTTGGTATCACTGTGGCTGCGGGGATATTTGCCGCAGCGGATGCTGAGTTCGGCGGCTGCGGCGCTGCTGTTCCTGACGATAGCCGTGCCTCACACCCGCGCCGATGAGGCCACCAACCTCAAAGGCGCGCTCGATACCCGCCTCGCCTATGTGGTCACGGGCTTGCCCGAACTGGACGAAATCAGCAAGGCGGGGCTGACGGGCGTGAACCGCGTGCTTCGGGCGCGCACGTCTTACGAACCGCAGGATCCGATCGGCGTCGATATCGCGCGCGACGATCTGGCTTTCTATCCCTTGCTCTACTGGCCGATGGATCCGCGCGAAAAGAATCTCACGCCGGACATGATCTCCAAGCTCAACGATTATATGCGCCTGGGCGGCACCATCCTGTTCGACACCCGCGATCTGACATTGGGCGCGGTGCGTGGGCCCAACGCACCCGGTCAGCAGACACTGCGCCGCATCACCCAGGGCCTGGACTTGCCGCCACTGGAACCGGTGCCCGCCGATCATGTGCTGACCAAGGCATTTTATATTCTCAAAGACTTTCCCGGCCGCTGGACGGGCGGACAGGTCTGGGTGGAACGGCTGCCGCCCGCCGAGAAGACCGGCGAGCGCCCGCCCGCGCGCGGCGGCGACGGGGTTTCGCCGGTGATCATCGGCGGCAATGACTGGGCCGCCGCTTGGGCGATCGATCCATCCGGCCATCCCCTGAGCGAGCCGGTGCCGGGCGGCGAGATGCAGCGCGAGATGGCGCTGCGCTTCGGCATCAATCTGGCGATGTATGCGCTGACGGGCAATTACAAGACCGACCAGGTACATGCCCCCGCGCTTTTGGAACGGCTCGGAAAATGACCCGGCTGGCTTTCGATCCCCATATTCCCTTGGGCCTTCTGGCGATGTTGACCATCGTCGCGCTGGCGATCACGGCCTTCAGCATCTGGCGCGGGGCGCGGGGCGCGCTGATGCGCGGCGTTGCATTCGCCATTCTTCTCTTCGTGCTGGCGGGCCCGATCCTGGTGAAGGAAACCCATGCGCCCTTGCCCGATGTTGTGGCATTGGTGGTGGATCGTTCGCAAAGCATGGGCGTGGGAGAGCGCGCCGCGCAGGCCGATGCCGCGCTCGCGGCGCTCCGCCGTCAGATCGCGGGTCAGCCCAATCTCACCTTGCGCGAGACCAGCATCACCACCACCACGACGGGAGAGAATAACGGCACCCAGGCCTTCGCTGCCTTGAACGGCGCGCTGGCCGATGTTCCGCCCGGCCGCATCGCCGGGGCGATCATGATCACCGACGGGCAGGTGCATGATGCGCCGGAAGCGCTGAACTTCAAGGCGCCACTGCAGGTCCTGATCGCGGGCCGGCATGGCGAACGCGACCGCAAGCTCACCGTGCTCAACGCCGAGCGTTTCGCCATCGTGGGACAGAGCGCGCAGATGGTGCTGCGTGTGGACGATTTCGGCGGCCCGCCCGGCGGCAGCGCCGAAGTCAGCCTGTCGGTGGATGGCAAGCCCTTGGGCAATCGAGTGGTGACGGTAGGCCAGGAAGCCACGCTCAAAGTCCCCGTCACCCACGAAGGCGAGAACATCCTGGAACTGTCGGCGGCGCCGGGACCGTCGGAACTCACCTTGCAGAACAACCGCGCGGTGGTGTCGATTTCCGGCGTGCGCGACCGTTTGCGGGTTCTGCTGATCTCCGGCGAGCCACATGCCGGCGAGCGGGTGTGGCGCAATCTTTTGAAAGCCGATCCATCCGTGGATCTGGTGCATTTCACCATCCTGCGCCCGCCAGATAAACAGGACGCCACGCCGATCGAAGAACTGTCCCTGATCACCTTTCCCACGCGGGAATTGTTTCTGGAGAAGCTCAAAAGCTTCGATCTGGTGATTTTCGACCGCTATGGCGAGGCGGGCATCCTGCCCATGGCCTATTTCGAGAACATCGCCAATTATGTCGATGAAGGCGGCGCCTTGCTGGTGTCGTCGGGCACCGAATTCGCCAAGGACCAGAGTCTCTATCGCACCCCTCTGGCCAGCGTGCTGCCGGCGCAGCCTTCCTCCGAGATTTTCACGCAAGGCTTCCGGCCCCGCGTTACCGCCACCGGCCTGGCGCATCCGGTGACACGCGATCTTCCCGGCAGCAACAATGAAATCCAGTCCGAGCCCACATGGGGCCGCTGGTTCCGGCAGATCGGCGCCACCAGCATCGGCGGCCAGACCGTGATGAGCGGTCCCAACAATCAGCCTTTGCTGGTGCTCGACCAGGTGAAGAAAGGACGGGTCGCCGAACTGATGTCCGACCAGATCTGGCTGTGGGCGCGCGGCTTCGAAGGCGGCGGCCCTCAGGCCGAGCTGCTGCGCCGTCTCGCCCATTGGCTGATGAAGGAGCCGGAGCTGGAAGCGGAAAATCTTTCTGCGGCCGTGGTGGATGGCGAGATGGTAGTGACACGGCGAACCATGGCGGCCGATGCCAAGCCCGTCGACATGACCGTGCCGTCCGGCGCGCATGTCGCCATTCCCCTTGCCCGCGTCGAAGCCGGAACATGGCGCGGTACAGCCAAGGTGCGCGAGCTGGGTCTTTACCGTCTCACCGACGGCACTTTGTCGGCGGTGACCGCGGCCGGACCGCTCAATCCCAAAGAAGTCGCGGACATGCGCGCCACCGCCGATGTTCTGGAACCCTTGGCGAAAGATAGCGGCGGTTCGGTGCATTGGTTGACCGATGGCGCGGTGGGCTTGCGCCGTGTGGCGCCGGCACAGACTGCATTCGGCTCCGACTGGATCGGGCTTCGCCGCAACAATGCCTATCGCGTCACGGCGCTGGAACAGCAACCGCTCATGCCGGCCTGGGCCGCATTGTTGCTGGTGGTGGGCTCGCTATTCTTAGCTTGGCGAATCGAAGGCCGCTAACCCAGCGGGGCGCTGTCGGCGCAGACCGCGTCGTCGATGCGGGCACGGCGGATAAGCCCGTTCAGATTTTCCAATGCGCCATCGGTAAGCGCCAAGCCCAACAGGCGGCTCGCATCCACCGGACCGGGAAATTGCACCCGGCCGGGCGGCAGTTTCGCAAATCCCGCGCGCGCGTAATAAGGCTCGTCACCCACCAGCAGGATCGCGCGCCAGCCTTTTTTCCGCGCGGCCGCAATCCCTGCCTGCATCAACGAAATGCCGATGCCGCGTCCGCGCTGGGCGCCGTCGACGGCCAAGGGCCCCAGCAGCAAGACATCGTCATGGCCCACCTTGACCGGCCAGAAGCGCACCGAACCGCGCAAAGTCCCGTTCTCGATCGCGACAAAGCTCAACTCCGGCACCGCGCGCACGCCTTCACGCAACCGGTACGCGGTCTTGGCATAACGCCCAGGCCCGAATCCCGCTTCGTTCAATGCGGCGATAAAGGGCCCATCCTCGGCGCCTTCCTGCCGGATTTCCCAGTCGCGAATTTCTGCTGGCGATGACACGGAGCGGTTCCAGGAAAAGTGGGGTCGTTAGCGGCAGCGTCGTGCGACGGTTTCCGTCCGGAACCGCGACAAAACCAAGAGATGGACAGTTCGACTACGCGCGCGGGTGGCCAAAGGCAAGACTTACCAATGCGGTGCGGGCCCTGCGCCCGACGCAAGCTCAGCCAGGCGGCGCAAGGTGCCCGGCGCGGTGTCCGGCGGCGGCGTTTGCGGACGGGTCCAGGTGATGGCCCGGACTTCCATGTTGGGCTGGAAATTCACGGTGGCGCCTTCGACAATATAAAGGGCGGTGATGTGAGTGACCCACCAGACCCGGCGGCTATAGAGTCCGTAGAGCCGCGCCGTGCCGCCGGACAATCCCACTTCTTCCTGCAGCTCCCGGCGCATACCGGCTTCCGCCGGCTCGCCCCGGCCGATCCCTCCGCCCGGCAACCGCCAGCCTGTCATGTAAGTCTGGCGGACCAGCAAGACATGCCCTTCTGCATCCATAATGGCCCCGGCCACGCCAAAGGCCACCGGATTGAGAATGGATTTCATCGTCAAAAGCAGGCCGGTCAGGATTCGGGATGCGTCCAAGAACTACCCTTTTCTTCGTAAATTCATATACCGCTTGATAACCAAGATTTCGTAACCTGCACTAGCAATCTCGGCGCTTTGCGTCCATTTCGCTGGCACTTTTGGCCAAATGGGCGGCTTCTCCACGCGGTGCCGCGATTGGCGTGAAGCCGGGGATAGTAACGCGTATGGCAGGGTCTGCCTTGGAAGTGCTGCGGGTGCTGGTTGTCGAGGACAACAAGCATATGCGATCGCTTCTGCGTTCGTTGCTGAATTCCATCGGCATCCGCGAAGTTCACGAGGCGGCCAACGGCACCATCGCCCTGGACATCCTGCGCGAGAGGCCTTGCGACCTAGTCCTGTCGGACCTGGCGATGCTGCCGATGGATGGGATCGATTTCACCCGCGATGTACGGCGATCCCCGCGCAGCGCCAATCCCTTTGTGCCGGTGATCATGATCACCGGGCATACCGAGCGGCACAAGGTGGAAGCGGCCCGCGATGCCGGCGTCACCGAATTCATCGCCAAGCCCATCACGGCCCAAAGCCTGTTCGCGCGCATCGCCGAAATCCTGGAACGGCCTCGCGCCTTTGTCCGCTGCGAATCCTATTTCGGTCCCGACCGGCGACGCAAGGCGCAAGAGGACTATGCGGGACCATGGCGCCGGCATGGGGATGGTTACGACCTTCAGGTGTGAATGAAAAAAAAGCAGGTCATCCCGCCGGACAATTACCCACACATGGTGAGCAAGAGCGACGCCGCGAAAATGGCGCGCACCTTGCGTTCGCCGGAAACCGTCGCACGTGGTGTCCGTGCGATCCAGAGCCACGGCCCGAAATTGCGCATGGCGGTGCATGATTATGTGCACGAATTGGAGAATGCGGCCGGCGATCTCCGGCTCGTCTTTGAAAAGGCCCATGAATTGCGCGGCTTCGCGGAAACCGCGGGGTTGCGCGCCACCGGACGCATCGCCGGCGGACTGTGCCGCTATTTCGACGAGATGGAAAAGCTCCGCGCCCTGCCCGACAGAGCCGTCATTGCGCTGCATGTCTCGGCGCTCGCCCGGGCCGCCCGCGCCAAGGACGAAGCCGGCCGGATGAGCGATGCCGTGGTCAAGGAACTGGCGACACTGGTGGCGCACAAGCTGGCCGAGATCAAAGCCGCGCCGTGACGCCGATTGAGGAAGCGTTAACACTTCGTCCCGCCGAAATGCTATGCAATTCACCCCTCCTTAAGCCCTGGCGTTAATAATAAGGCCATCGTGCATTTCATCGCGAAATGCCGTCTTGGATTCGGTCGCGGGCAGGTCTTCTTTTCATGCTTCAGTTAGGCGGCATTGTCGTTCTGTTTGCGTGCGTGTTCGGCGGCTATCTGATGACCGGCGGTTCGCTGGAAGTCGTGATCGAAGCGGCCCCGCACGAAATGCTTACCATTTTCGGCGCCGCCATCGCCGCGATGCTGATCGCCGGCTCGGTCTTCAACCTGAAGAAGATCGGCGGCAGCATGGGCCAGATCATTTCCGGCCCCCGCTGGAAGCCGGGCGATTATCGCGATCTTCTCTGCCTTCTGTTCCTTCTGACCAAGACCATGAAGTCCAAGGGCCTGATCGCCCTGGAAGCGCATATCGAAAAGCCGTCGGAATCCTCGATCTTCAAGCGCTATCCCAAGATCATGAAGGACCATTTCGCGCTCGATTTCATCTGCGACACGCTCCGCATGATGACCATGAGCCTGGAAGACCCGCATCAGGTCGAGACCGCGATGGAAAAGCAGCTGGAAAAGCACCATCACGAAGCCTTGATCGGCGCCAACGCGCTGCAATCCATGGCCGACGGGCTTCCGGCGCTGGGCATCGTCGCTGCCGTCTTGGGCGTGATCAAGACCATGGGCGCCATCACTGAACCGCCCGCCGTGCTGGGCGGCATGATCGGTTCGGCGCTGGTCGGTACGTTTCTGGGCGTGTTTCTGGCCTACGGTATCGTGGGGCCTCTGGGGGCGCGGCTGAAGGCCGTCGCCGACGAGGATTCGCTGTTCTATCATGTGATCCGCGATATCCTGGTCGCACATCTGCATGGCAATGCCGCGCAGGTGTCGGTGGAAATCGGGCGCGGCAGCGTGCCGGGCGAATATCAGCCCAGCTTCCAGGAATTAGAGGCGGCGCTGAATTCCATCCCGCCGGAAGGCGCCTAGTTTCAGCCGCTCGCGGCCTTCGGCCACCGCGACGAAGAAAATCGCCAACGCGCCGGCGAGGATGCCGAGCGGCATCGCGTAGGTGACGTCCATGTCCGAGCCAAAAACGACAATGCTGCAGACGATGACGCCCGTCAGCTGCGCAACGCTTTTCGGCATGCCCAACACCCACCTGTTTTGTCCCGATTCAGGACACAGAGATGGGAACTTGGGAAGCAATTTCTTAACGATAGTTAACGGCGCGCGGTGAGCACGGGAAAGCCGCCTTTTTCCAGTCCGGCGCGGATTTCCGCGGCATGTTCGGCATCGCGCGCCTCGATCACCATGCCCAGGGTGGCCGATTTGGCCGAAAGACCACTCATCATGCGGTTGTGGGAGACTTCCAAGATATTGCCGCCCGCTTCACCCACCAGCGCCGCCACCCGCGACAGCGCGCCCGGCTGATCGGCGATTGCCACATCCAGAGTGAGAATGCGGCCTTCGCGCGACAGCTCGCGCAGGATCACATTCGACAGCATCCGCATGTCGATATTGCCGCCGGACATCACGATGCCGACCTTGCGGCCCGCGAACAATTCCCGGTTCTTGAGCACGGCGGCAAAGCCCGCCGCCGCCGCCCCCTCGATCACGGTCTTTTCGATTTCCAGGATCATGGCCAGCGCATGCTCCATGGCGGATTCGCCCACCAGCAGAATGTCCGTCACCAATGCCTTGACGATCTCGGTGGTCAGCGCGCCCGGATGCTTGACCGCGATGCCTTCGGCGATGGTCTGGGCCGGAGCATCCTGCGTCAGAGGCTCGCCCCGCATCGCCTGGCGCATCACCGGATAAAGCTCGGCCTGCGCGCCATAGATGGTGATGCCGGGCTTCAGCGCCTTGGCCGCCACGGCGATACCCGAAATCAGTCCGCCGCCGCCCACCGGCACCATCAAAGTATCCAGTTCGGGTGCATCCTCCAGCATCTCCAGGCCCAAGGTGCCTTGACCCGCAATCACTTTCGCATCGTCATAAGGATGGATGAACGTCAGTCCATCGCGGTCGGCGATGGCGCGGGCCGCGACATTGGCTTCCTTAAGATCATTGCCTTCCAGGATCACCGTGGCGCCGAAATCGCGGGTGTGCTTGACCTTGGTGAAAGGCGCGGTCACAGGCATCACGATGGTGGTGGGAATCCCCAAGCGACCGGCATGATATGCCACGCCCTGGGCGTGATTGCCCGCGCTCATGGCGGCGACGCCGCGCCTGCGCTCCTCCGGCGTCAGCGCCATCAAGCGGTTATAGGCGCCACGCTCCTTGAAGGAGGCGGTGAACTGCCGGTTCTCGAACTTCAAATAAATGTCGCAACCGGCGATTTCGGAGAGAGTCTGGGAATGGCGCATCGGCGTGCGCACCACATGGCCCGCGATGGTCTTGGCGGCGGCCCGGATATCGTCCAGCGTCACAGGAAGCGGTTCTGTCATGGTCGCAAATCCAGCGGAAATCCCCGAACGGCCAAGTCCTAGCATGCGCCGGGGGTCTTGCTAAGCGTCGCTGAACGATAAGCCCTATTTCCCCTTCATGGCCGATTGGCTCTGATTCTGGTTTTGGCGAATGAACCGCGCGACGTCGTCGTGCAACGCCTTCAAGGACTCGTCATTGGCATAGACCATATGGCCCGAAGGATAATAGTGATACTCGATATTGGCCTGCAGCTTGTCGGGAATGGGAAGGTGCCGCATCTCGTAAAGCCCTTCGAAATAGGGCGTGGCGAGATCGTAATAGCCCCCGGCCACCAGCACTTTCAGATTCGGATTGGTTTTCATCGCCGATGCGAGGTCGGGCATCAGGTTGAGGATGCCCGGCTGGGGATCGGTCGCGCCGGGCGGCTTGTGATTCGACGTCCAATATTTGCCCACATCGATCTCCGGCCGGTAGGAACGGCCGTCGCCATAATGCAGATCCTTGCGCACATAATCGTTGAAGGACGAAACATAGGCCGAGGCGATGGCCGCCGATTGCGGGTCATACTCCGCCTCGCGGCTCAGAGGATCGAGGTCGGGACCGGAGAAGCGCGTGTCCAGCCGTCCGGTAGTCGCGCCATCGCCGTCCTGGAGCATTTTCTCGAATTGCCCGCCATTCACGCGCAGATTCGACTTCAGGATATAGGCCGCCGGCAGTCCGGTATAATGGGCGAGCTGCTCGGCGATCGCCTCTTTGCGCTTGGGATCGATCGCCGCGCCTTCCTGCAATGCCAAGGCGTAGTCCGTGATGGCGAAATGCTCGACCTCTTTCAGGAAGGGCTCCAGGGCCGCGGGCCGCGCGGCGCCCAAGCGGTTGTGATACCAGGCCGAGGCCGCATAGGTGGGCAGCGCCACGATGTAGGACTGGTCGGTGCCGGGATTATATTGCGGCGTATCCGCGCTGAGGTCGAAATTCAGGATCTGCGACAGCTGGATCACGCCATTGAAATCCACGCTGTTGCCGGTCTGCAGAAGATTGATCAGGTTCGCGTTGCGAGGCGTGCCATAGCTTTCGCCGAACAGAAATTTGGGCGAATTCCAGCGGTCATATTTGGACAGAAAACCCAGAATGAACTGGCTGAAAGCATAGGCATCGGGGTCGACGCCGTAAAAGGCCTTTTCCTTGTCCTTGCCGGCGATCCGCGAAAAGCCCGTCCCCGGCGCGTCGATAAACACCAGATCCGACACGTCCAGAAGACTGTAGGCGTTTTGAATCAGCTCATATGGCGCCGCGGGAACATGGCTGTCACCCGGCGTGTGAACCCGGCGCGGTCCGAAGGCGCCCATATGCAGCCACACGGTGGACGAGCCGGGCCCGCCATTGAACAGGAAGGTGATGGGACGGTCTTTGGCCGGCGCGCCTTTCTTGAAATAGGCGACGTAGAATATGGAGGCTTCCGCCGAGGTGGGATTGCGGTCGCCCAGATCCTGCTCGTTTTTCTTGTCGGCGTCGCTTTGCTTGTTCTTGTCTTCATCATCGCCCGCCTTGCCGGGATGCTCGCGCCAGGCCGCGTCGTCCCAATCCTTGGGATGCACGATGATGGTGCCGGCCGTGGCGCGATAATCGATCCGCGCCCCTTCCACCGTGACGCTGCCCTCGCTGTCCACGTTTTCGGGATGGAACAAAACCCCTTGGTCCGGCGCGGCGCTGGAAAGGGCATCGGGTTTGCTGGTTTGATTGGCGCTTTCCGGCCGCAGCGGCGAGGTGGCGGCCCATGTCGCGGGCGCCAATGCGATCAGCGCCGAGAGTCCAAGAATTACACTGCTGCGTTTCATCATTGCCGCCCTGTCATCTTGAGTCCGATGCCGCGCAAATCCATGGGATATCCGCGCGCGCCTAGACCAAGGTCTAACATGCGCGCCAAGCTTTGCTAAGCATCGCCAGTGCGCTCCTGGGTTGCATGCCAGGGTTGCGTGAAGGTACGGGCTAAAAGCACAGATCTTCTTTACGGGCGGGGAATATGCCGCCGGATGAAGGTCAAGCAGGTCGCGGTTCCGATCAGGGCAATGGTCAGGGCGGCGAAATAGCGTGACCCGCCCGCATCGACCAATGCCGCGCCGCCATAAGATCCCACAATGGCGCCCACGCGCCCTATCGCCAGGGCTGTGCCAGAACCGGTCGTCCGCACATCCGCTTTATAAATATGGGCCGACAGGGAATAGAGCGTGGTCTGGGCGCCGTTGGTGAAGAGGCCATGCAGGGCCATCCATATGGTCAGATCCTGAACATTGGGATGGGTTTGCGACAAGACCGAAAGGATAGCTGCGCACCCCGCCGCCAGGATCGTCATCAAAACCATGGAGATGCGCGAACCGAATCTGCCGATCAGCCAGGCGCAGGCGATGGCGCCGATCACCGCGCCGAAATTATACGCCGCCACGGTACGGCTCGCGCTGGCCAGATCCAGCCCCATGCTCGTCATCAAGGCGGGTGCCCAGTTGAAGACGCTGTACACGGCGAACAGGTTGAAGAAAAAGGCACCCCACAGGATCAAGGTATCCCGCAAATAAAAGGGCGAGAATATCGCCAGCAGTGCGGGCTTGCTGGAATCGCTGACTTCGGTGAGATCGATGAACCGCGCGCGCGGCGGGATCTGATGTCCGAAGCGCCTCAGAATCTTGGCGAGCTCTGCGAAACGTCCGGGCCGGCGGGCCAGATAGCGCGGCGATTCCGGCAAGGTCCACAACAGAATGACCGCCATCGCCAGCGGCGCGGCACCGCCCAGGATGAACAAGGCGCGCCAGCCGAAAGCCGGCAGCATGGCCGCCGCGATCAGTCCGCCGATCATGCCGCCCAAGGGAACGCACACGATGGTGAGCGCGACCGCCATGGGCCGGTTTCTCTGCGGCGAGAATTCCGCCGCCAGCGCGGCCGCATTGGGGAAGACACCGCCGATGCCGATACCGGCCAGAAGCCGCAAGATCAGCAAAGGCGAAATATCATGGACCCAGGCAACCGCTCCGGTGGCCAATGCGAACAGGACGACGCTGCCGATCAACGCCGTTTTGCGGCCGATGCGGTCGCCCACCAGCCCGCCAAGACCCGCGCCCAGTCCCACGCCGACCAGGCCGATCGCCAGCACGGGCGCAAACAGGCTTCGCGCGGCATGCCATTCGGCGATCATCGCCGGCAAAGCGAAGCCGAGGACCTGGTTGTCGTATCCGTCCAGCAAAACGGCGAGCGCCGCCATGAAGACATAGATCTTGGCCCAGAATGGCCAAGCGCCTTGATCGATCAGGGATCCCACATCGATGACCGGATCCGCATGTGAAGCGTGCGCTTGCGCGTCCATCAGGCCACTCCTTCCGGTTTGGGCGGATGGATGAACCGCCAGGGGCTGACTTCGGCGTGGCCTTCATTGCGAATTTCGATCACCTGCGGGCCGCCTTCGCTGAGCGCGCGCTCCAGCTCGCGGCCGAAATCTTCCGGCGTATTCACGCTGGCCCCGCGCAAGCCGAAGGATTCGGTAAATCCGACAAAATCCGGATTGCGGAGATCGGCGACAATGGTGCGCCCATCGAATTGTTCGCGTTGATCGCGGCGCACATTGCCGAACGCATTGTTGTTGAAAACCAAAGTGACGACGTCCAGCCCATATTGCGCGGCGGTCGCCAGCTCCGGCGCCGCGAACATGAACCCGCCATCGCCGGTGATCGCCACCACGGCTTTTCCGGGATGCGCCGCCTTGATCCCCAGCGCGGTGGGGAAGCCCGAACCCAAGGTTCCCATATAACCGGATGTGACATAGGTCCGCGGGTCATAAACGGGAAAGCCATACCAGGACGCGAAACCGACTTGCGAAAGCTCGTCGGTGACAAAGCCATCGCGCGGCAAAATCCGGCGCAGGACGTCCAGATAGGCCATTTGCGGTTGAACCGAACGGATCTGGACCTCCGCAAGATGCGCGGCATCCTTGATCGCCTTGCGCCGTCCCTTTTCCCGTTGAAATCCGCCGCGGCGGACGGCTTCGACGAGAAGTCCGGTCGCCTGACCGGCATCGCCCACAATCGCGACATCGGGCACAAGCCGCTCCATCTCATGGGGGTCGATATCGATGCGGATGGTCTTCAAGCCCGGCGGCTGCCAGGGCCAGCGCCAGGACGGCGCTTCGAGGCGGGTGCCGATCCCGATCATCAGATCAGTCTCAGGCCACAAATTATAAGCCGCCGCGATGGTCAGGCCCAATTCGTGATCGTTGCTGACGATGCCCCGGCCGCTGCGAAAGCCCACCACCGGCGCATCGATCTCTTCGGCAAGGGCCAGGATGGCTTGCGCGGCGCCGAACGCGCCCGCGCCCACGAAAATCATCGGATGCCGGCCGGCCTTGATCAGCTTGGCGGCGTCCCGAATCTGATCGGGATCGACGGATGGGGGCGCCAGAGCCGGCAAAACGGCGCCTTCATCCACCTTGCCTTTTTGCATGAAGACATCCCAGGGCATCTCCAAGGCGGCCGGCCCCTGACGTCCGGACAGCATCTGCTGGAACGCACGCGCCACGCCGACCCGCGCCTCGGCGGGGGAATTGACGCGATCGGCCCATTTCACGAATCCCCGCATGGTCGCCAATTGATCCGGCATCTCGTGCAGATGCCCCCGTCCCTTGCCCAGAAAAGCATTCGGCACCTGACCGGTCAGCATCAGGACGGGTTCGTTGCACCCGAACGCCGTCAGCAGCCCCGCCGCGGCATTCAGCATGCCCGGCCCTGGAACAACGGAGAACACCGATGGGCGCCCGGTGGAGCGCGTGTAACCGAAAGCCATATAGGCGCAGGCCTGCTCATGCCGCGCGCCGATCACCCGGATATCTTTTTGTGCCCGATGAAGCGCGTCGAACAGACCGTATGTCTGAGCACCGGGGAGTCCGAAGACCGTGTCGATATGATGATCCCTCAGGCCAGCCACCAGCGCTTCACCGCCGGTCATCTCAATCACGGGGCCCCCTTCGGAATTTCGGAATCGATCACGCCTCAGTGAAATTCATGTGATCTGCGAAAGGGGAGAATTTCAATAGCGCTCTGGCCGGGCGCGCCGAGGCGGCGCAAGCTGCGGAGATCCGCAGCGGACGGAATAATACCGTCCTTTCAGTGTGTTATGCGACCGATCGCGGCGAAACGCCGGACGCGCTCGTCAATTCTTATAAGCCTGCCGCGAGACGCGGGCGGCAAACATATAACCGCCATTGCGGATCGTGCGGATGATCGCGGGATTGCGCGGGTCGTCCTGCAATTTCCTGCGCAAGCGGCCGATACAGACATCGATGCTGCGATCGAAGGATGGCGAATGATTGCCATAACAGGCGTCCATCAGCTGATCGCGGGTAAGAACCCGGTTGGCGCGCGTCACCATGGTTTCCAGCAGCTTGAATTCACCGCTGGTCAGGCTGACGGGATGACCTTCGGCGCCGTGCAATGACTGGGCCGTGGCGTCCAGGACCCAATCGCCAAAGCTGTAACGCCGATGGGCATCGTCGGCGGCCTGCGGAACGGCATCGCCTTCGCGCCGGCCGCGGCGCAATACGCAGCGCACCCGGGCCTGGATTTCGCGCGGTTCGAATGGCTTGGTGACATAGTCGTCGGCGCCGATTTCCAGTCCCACGACCCGGTCGGCCAGATCGCCACGGCCGCTGACAATGATGATGGCGACGTCGGAATGACGGCGGATCTGCTGTGTGATGGTCAGGCCGTCAACGCCCGGAAGACCGATATCGAGGATGACCAGGTCCACCGGATCGGAGGAAATCACACCTTCGATGTCGGAACCCGTCTCCAGCGCCGTGACCCGGTAGCCTTCGGCCCCCATGCTACGGGCCAAAAGCGCACGGACATCCGGATCGTCTTCGACGATGGTGACATGCTTGGTCATTTCTTGCCCCCCGGCGGCAATAAGGTTAACGGGAGAGAATTAGTCCCAATTTGTTACAAAAGCCCTAAATGCCACAGCCTCGTGGCCCCTTCGACACAAGCTGAAACAATCCGACGCGGAGCCGAAAAACCAGGGCCAATTGCGCCCCCTACTGCTTTTCCAGCCATCCGTGGAGAAGCAAATGAGTTGGTTTCAGAATTTATCCATCCGCAGCAAAGTGATGACGGCCTTTGCCGTCGTCCTCGCAGTCACCGTGCTGCTGGGCACTTTCTCGGTTACCCGTCTTTCGGCGGTCAATGACAATGCCCAAACCATCGCGTCCAACTATCTGGTCGCCATCGATGGCCTGGGCGACTTCAGCTACGGAGTGGTCCGCTATCGCCAGCTTCAGGCCTCGCAGATGCTGGCCACCGACCTGGCCGGCAAGAATCTTGAAGAAAAGAAGCTGAGCGAAGCGCTGGACCAAGCGAGCCGCGGCTGGGAAAAATATGTCGCCACGGTCGACGCCGGTTATGAGCGCGGCCTCGCCGACAAGCTGCACACGGCTTGGACCGATTATCTCGCCTTGAACGAGAAGCTGGCTCAACTCTCCGATGCCTCCAAGAACGAAGAGGCGACCGACTATTATGCCGGCGACCTGCGCGCCTCCTTCAACAAGCTTCAGGACCTGCTGAACGAAGACAAGGCCTATCAGCGCAAGGCCAGCGATGCACAGGTCAAAAGCGCGGGCGAGACATATACGAGCTCGCGCATGCTGATCATGGTTGTGCTGGGTGCCGCCGCCGCGCTGTGCGTGGCGATGGGCTGGCTGATCGTGTCGGGCGTTTCGACGCCGATCCGCGCCATGACCGGCGCGATGGGGCGGCTGGCGCAGCATGACCTCACCACCGAAATCTCCGGCGCCGAGCGCAAGGACGAAGTGGGCCAGATGGCCAAGGCCGTGCAGGTCTTCAAGGACAGCATGATCGAAACCGACCGCCTGAAAGCGGAACAGGAAGAAGCCCAGCGCGCTGCCGCCAAGCGGTCCGCCCTGGTGGACCAGTTGACGCGGGACTTCGACACCAAGGTTCAGGGCGTGGTTCAGGGCGTCGCCAGCCAGGCCACCCAGATGGAAGCCAGCGCCCAGTCGATGAGCGCCACCGCCGAGGAAGCCACCAAGCAGGCCAGCGCTGTCGCGGCGGCCTCCGAACAGGGCGCGGCCAATGTGCAGACCGTCGCCTCCGCCGCGGAAGAACTCTCTTCCTCGATCGCGGAAATCGGGCGCCAGGTCAGCCATTCCAGCCAGATCGCCGCCACGGCGGTGACCGAGGCCGCAAAGGCCAATGAAATGGTCCAGGGCCTGCTCAACGCGTCGCAGAAGATCGGCGAGATCGTCGCGCTGATCAACGCGATCGCCGACCAGACCAATCTGCTTGCCCTCAATGCCACCATCGAGGCGGCGCGCGCGGGCGAAGCGGGCAAGGGCTTCGCCGTGGTCGCGGCCGAGGTCAAGAATCTGGCCACCCAGACCTCCAAGGCGACAGAGGAAATCGGCACGCAGATCACCAGCGTGCAGGGCGCGACCCAGAATGCGGTCAACGCGATTGCCTCGATCGGCAAAACCATCGGCGAGATCGACCAGATTGCCACCACCATCGCCGCGGCGGTGGAAGAACAGGGTGCCGCCACGCAGGAAATCGCCCGCAATGTGGAAGAAGCCGCCAAGGGCACCCAGGAAGTCTCGGCCAATATCGGTGGCGTCACCGAAGCGGCCAACTCGACCGGCGCCGGCGCCAACCAGGTGCTGACGGCGGCGCGCACGCTGTCCAAGCAATCGGGCGACATGCGCGAATTGGTGCAGACCTTCCTCACCCAGGTGAAAGCCGCCTAGCGGCATCTCATCTGGATGAGGCTCGGGGGAAGGAACAGGCCGGTGAAGCATCAAAGCGAGCTTCCCACCCGCCAGCGTGATAGCGCCCGGCCTGTTTCTTCCCCCACCCCCTGATCAAGGCAGACATCATGAGCACAGACACCCTAGTAGCCCCCGCCAGCCGCAGCGAAGACGGTGCGGATGCTTTCGTGACCTTCACCGTGGCGGGCCAGCTGTTCGGCGTGCCGGTGACGCGGGTTCAGGACATCCTGATCCCCGAGGAAATCGCGCCGGTGCCGGGCGGGCCGCCGGAAGTGCGCGGCTTGATCAATTTGCGCGGCCGCATCGTCACCGTGATCGACATGCGCAAGCACCTTTCCCTGCCCAAGGCGGAAGCCGGCAGCGGCGGCATGTGCGTGACCGTGGAATGCCGCGGCGAATCCTACACCCTCTTCGTGGATTCGGTCGGCGATGTGATCACCCTCTCGCGCAGCCTGCGCGAAGGCAACCCGGCCACTTTGGACGCGGTCTGGCGCAACATGGCCGACGCCGTCTACCGCACCGATCGGGGCCTCCTGGTTGCCTTGCATATCGATCGCCTCTTGGCGATCGGCACCGAAGCCTGACTCTGGGAGCACCACCATGGACGATCTGCTTCAGGAATTCCTTGCCGAAACCGCCGAAAGCCTCGCGGTGCTGGACGTCGAGCTTGTCCGCTTCGAGCGCGAGACCTCCGACGTCACTATTCTGAGCAACATTTTCCGCCTGATGCACACCATCAAGGGAACCTGCGGTTTTCTGGGATTGCCCCGGCTGGGCGCGGTTGCCCATGCGGGCGAGAATATCCTTGGAAAATTCCGCGACGGCGAACTGGATGTCACCCCGCGCGCGGTGACGCTCATTCTCAAGGCCATCGACCGGATCCGCACCTTGCTTGCGGAAATGGAAAGCACGGGCTCCGAACCCGCGGGCAGCGACGCGGAATTGATCGCGGAGATCGACGCCCTGGCCGGCGGCGAAGCACCGGTCCATGAACCGGATGCAGCGCCGGTGGAAGACCATGCTCCCACCTTCGGCGATGGCGGGTTTCCCGTCGCGGCCGAACTCCTGGCCGAGGTGGCCGAAGCCATAAGCCAGCAGAGCGATATCCCGTCTCCCGCCGTCAAGACCGATCCGGCTCCCGCCGCGCCCGCGCCGGTCCAGGCTCCGGAATCCGCATCGCCCACGCCTCAGAGCGAAGCGAAGGAACCCGCGACAAGCGCGTCCTCCATTCGCGTCAATGTGGATGTCATCGAAAATCTGATGACCCTGATCAGCGAATTGGTGCTGACCCGCAACCAGCTGATGCAGACCCAACGCGTCCAGAAAGATAATGAGTTCAAAGTGCCGCTGCAGCGGCTCAGTCACATCACGTCCGACCTGCAGGATGGGGTGACGCGCATGCGCATGCAGCCCATCGGCAATGCCTGGAACAAGCTGCCCCGCATCGTGCGCGACCTGTCGGTTTCCACCGGCAAGAAAATCGAACTTTCCATGCAAGGCGCCGAGACCGAACTCGATCGCCAGGTGCTGGAGATGATCAAGGATCCGCTCACCCATATGGTGCGCAATTCCGCCGACCACGGCATCGAAGACGGCGCGCGCCGCCTGGCCGCGGGCAAGCCGGAAACCGGTACCATCACGCTCAATGCCTATCATGAGAGCGGTCACATCTTCATCCGCATCGCTGATGACGGACGCGGGCTGGATGTTGAGCGCATCCGCCAGAAGGCCATCACCAATGGACTGGCGACCGAGGCCGCCATCGCCGGCATGAGCGAGCAGCAGATCCTGCAATTCATTTTCCGGCCCGGCTTCTCGACCGCCGAAAAAGTGACCAGCGTTTCGGGCCGCGGCGTCGGCATGGACGTGGTGCGCACCAATATCGAGCGCATCGGCGGCACCATCGAGCTCAACTCGGTGGCGGGACGCGGCACCACTTTCCTGATCAAGATTCCCCTGACGCTCGCCATCGTCTCGGCCCTCATCGTCGAGGCGGCCGGACAGCGCTTTGCCATTCCCCAGCTCAATGTCGTCGAGCTGGTGGGCGTTTCCAGCCAATCCGAAGTCCGCATCGAAACCATCAACACCTCGCCGGTCCTGCGCCTGCGCGACCGGCTTCTGCCGCTCGTATCGCTGCGCGGCGCGCTGGGCCTGGAAGCGTCCGGCACCGGCCATGACCGTTTCGTGGTGGTGGCCCAGATGGGCGCCCACACGTTCGGCATCATCGTGGACCGGGTCTTCGACACGGAGGAAATCGTGGTCAAGCCCGTGGCGCCGATCCTGCGCGGCACCCGCTTCTATGTGGGCAATACCATCCTGGGCGATGGCAGCGTGATCATGATCTTGGATCCCAGCGGCCTGTCCGGGGCCGCCGGCCAGATTGAAAGCGCCGATGCCGACAGCAGCCAGGACCGCAGAGCATCTTCCGACAGCCTGGGCGGCGATCAGGCATCCTTCCTTTTGTTCCGCACCGGCGGCGGCGAGCTCAAGGCCATTCCGCTGGAACTGGTGTCGCGCATCGAAAGCCTGGAGGCCGCCACCATCGAGAATGTGGGCGGGCGCCATGTCGTCCAGTATCGCAACCATCTGGTGCCGCTGGTGCCCTTCGATCCCGCGCATCTGTGGAAGGACAATGGCCGGCAGGACACGCTGGTGTTCAGCGACAATGGCCGCAGCATGGGCCTTGTGGTGGACGAAGTGGTCGACATTGTGCGCGACCGCATGGCGATCGAACTGTCTTCGGCGCGCCCCGGGCTTTTGGGCAGCGCCATCATCGCCGGCAAGGCGGTGGATGTGGTGGATATAAGCCATTTCCTCACCCAGGCCTTCACCGACTGGTTCGAGGTCGTCGCCCAGCACAAATCCTTGCGCCATGCGCTCCTGGTGGACGACAGCCCTTTCTTCCGCAATCTGGTCGCGCCGCTCTTGGCCTCGGCCAATTGGAAGGTCGCCACCGCCACGGACGGCGTCGAAGCGCTCAAGCTGCGCGAGGACGGCCGCCAGTTCGACGTGATCATCAGCGATATCGAGATGCCGAACATGGACGGTTTGGCGCTGGCCGGCGCGATCCGCAACGATCCGCGCTGGGGTGAAGTGCCCCTGATCGCGCTTTCTTCCCATGCCGGAGATGACGACATCCAGGCCGGCCATGAAGCGGGCTTCGACGAATATGTCGCCAAGTCCGATCAGATGCACCTGCCGGAAAATCTGGCCCGCGCCCTTCGCCAAGTCGCGGCGCGCGGCCAGAACCGCGCCGAACTCAGGAGGGCCTCGTGAGCAAGCAACCCCTTTGTCTGGTGGTCGACGATTCCCGCGTCATCCGCCGCGTCGCCGTTGGCATCATATCCAGCCTGGGCCTGCGCACGGCGGAGGCCGAGCATGGCCTTGCGGCGGTGCAATTCTGCGGCACCACGGTCCCCGACTTTGTCCTTCTGGACTGGAACATGCCGGAGATGGACGGCATCACCTGCCTGAGGTCGCTGCGCGCCATGAATCTGAGCCCCCGTCCCGTCGTGGTGATGTGCACCACCGAGAATGGGCTGGCCAAGATCCGCGAAGCGCTGGAGGCGGGCGCCGACGAATATATTATGAAGCCCTATGATCGCGATGTTCTGCTCGACAAGCTGGTGCAGGTCGGCCTGGTGGAACGCGCATGAACGGATCCGCCACACCGGTCAGTGTGATGGTGGTGGACGATTCCGCCATTGTGCGCGGATTGATCACCCGGACGCTGAAGGGCGATCCCAGGATCGACGTCGTCGCGTCGTGCAGCAATGGCGAGATGGCCGTGGTGCAGGCCGCCAAGCGCGCGCTGGACGTGGTCATCCTGGATATCGAGATGCCGGTGATGGACGGCCTGACCGCACTGCCGAAACTGCAGCAGGCAAACCCCGGCGCCCGGATCATCATGGCGTCCACGCTGACCCAGCGCAACGCCGCGGTCAGCCTGCGCGCCATGGCACTGGGCGCGGCCGATTATATCGCCAAGCCGACCACGGACCGGTTGAACGCCAATGAGGAATTCCACCGCGACCTGATCCAAAAAGTGGTCGCGCTGGGCCAGGCGAAAAGACCCAAGCCCTCGCCCGAGGCATCGGCCCAGCCGGCCGCCAAACTCAACATGGTGGCGCGCGGCAGGACAATGCGCCCGCCCCGCATCATCGCCATCGGCAGCTCCACCGGCGGACCGCAGGCACTGCTTGCACTTCTGGGCGCGCTTTCGCCCAAGGTTTCCTGCCCGATCGTGATCGCCCAGCACATGCCGGCGACCTTCACCACCGTGCTGGCCCAGCATATCGAGCGGGCAAGCGGCCGTCCCAGCTGCGAAGCCGCCACCGGCATGGAGATCAAGCCGGGCCACATCTATCTGGCGCCCGGCGACTATCATTTCGAAATCGTGCGCGATGGCGCGGGCTTTGCCGCCCGTCTGTCGCAGACCCCGCCCCAGAATTTCTGCCGTCCTTCCGTGGATCCCTTGTTTCACAGCGTCGCGCAGATATTCGGCGCGGAAAGCTGCGCCATCATGCTCACCGGCATGGGCAGCGACGGCTGCGGCGGCGCCAAGGCCATCGCAGCCGCGGGCAGCCCGGTGATCGCCCAGGACGAGGCCACCAGCGTGGTCTGGGGCATGCCGGGCGCGGTGGCGCAGGCAGGCATCTGCTCGGCAATCCTGCCCCTCCCCAAAATCGCGGGCCATGTCGCCGCGCTGTTCGAGAGTGCCGCACCATGAGCAGCAAGGATTTTTCCGTCATCGCGTCGTTCCTCAAGGACCGGTCGGGACTGATCATCAACGAGGACAAGACCTACCTGCTGGAAACGCGGCTATCGACGATCCTGCGCGAGCACAAAGTCGCGGGCCTGTCCGGTCTCGCGGACATTCTGCGTCAGCCGGGCCCCCATGCCGTGAAAGACAAGGTGGTTGATGCCATGACCACCAACGAGACGTCGTTCTTCCGCGACAGCCATCCCTTCGATACGCTGCGCCAATCCATGCTCCCTGGCTTGATCGAGCGCCGCGCCGGTTCGCGGTCGCTGCGCATCTGGAGCGCAGCCTGCTCCACCGGCCAGGAGCCTTATTCGCTGGCCATGATGATGAAGGACAATTTCCCCATCCTGGCCGGTTGGAGAGTCGAAATCATCGCCACCGACCTGTCGCCCACGGTGCTCGATCGCGCCCGTACCGGCCTTTATTCGACGTTCGAGGTCCAGCGCGGCCTGCCGATCCAGATGCTGGTGCGCCATTTCGATCAGGAAGAACCCAATTGGCGGATCAAGCCTGAGATCCGCAAGACTGTCAGCTTTCGCCCGCTGAACCTGCTGGAGGATTTTGCCTCCCTGGGCCAGTTCGACATCGTCTTGTGCCGCAATGTGCTGATCTATTTCGATCAACCGACCAAGACGCAGATCCTGAACGGCATTGCCCGCCGCATCGCCTCTGACGGGGCGCTGCTTCTGGGCGGCGCGGAAAGCGTCTTCGGCCTGTGCAACACGCTTGCCGCGCTTCCGGGCCTGAGAGGCGTCTACGGCCATGCCGGATCGCCCAAGCCCTTTGTCCGCCAGCTTTCCGCCGCTTCATAGGAGAACGAGATGAGTCTCAACAAGAACATGCGCGTCGTCATCGTCGACGACTACACGACCATGCTGCGGATCCTGCGCAACTTGTTGCGGCAGCTCGAAATCGAAAATGTCGAGGAAGCCAATGACGGCGACACCGCCTTCCATTTGATGCAGAAGTTTCCGCCGGATCTGATCATCTCGGACTGGAACATGGCGCCCATGACCGGGCTGGATCTGCTGCGCAAGGTCCGCGCCGACGCCCGCCTCAGGCACATTCCGTTCATCATGGTCACGGCCGAGAGCAAAACCGAGAATGTCATTGCCGCCAAGCAAGCCGGCGTCTCCAACTATATCGTCAAGCCCTTCAATGCCGACACGCTGCGGGCCAAGATCGCCAGCGTCTGCGGCGTGGCGGCGTGAGGCGCCGATGGAGCCCCAATCTTCCAACGCCTCGCGCCTGCTGGACGCGCACGGCTTCCTGGACCGCGTGATCGCAGAACTGCGGGTGATGCAGTCTCCACAGAAGGACACGCTGGTCAGCGTGCTGCAATATCTCTCCGACCATATCCGCACCACGCGCAGCGAAATCGGCGCGCTGCGCCAGGGCGGCAACCAGCCCCTGTTCGGCAACACCACCGACGAACTGGAGGAGATCATCACCGAAACCGCGCGCGCCGCCGGCAGCATCATGGACGCCGCCGAAGCGATCGAGAGCGTCGCCGCGACCTTGGGGCCGCCCGCCAACGGCGCCTTGATGGAAGCCGTCACCAAGATCTACGAAGCCAGCGCCTTCCAGGACATCACCGGACAGCGCATCACCAAGGTGGTGGGCGTGCTATTGTCCCTGGAAGTCAAGCTTGCCTCGCTGACCGAGGCTTTCGGCTCCCTGCCGGAGCCGCCGGGTGCCGCTCTGCAAGGCGATCAGGCGCTGCTCAACGGTCCGCAGCTGATGAAGAACGCCAGCAGCCAGAGCGACATCGACGCCCTGTTCGAGACTCTCAGCTAGAAAATGAGCGCCGCGGCACAAACCCAACCTGAAGGCGAGACCGGTCAGCTCTCGGATCAGGACCGGGATTCGCTGCATACGCTTTCGATCTCGATCCTGCCCGTCCAGACGAAGATCTTTCTGCGCGCGCGCATGGTGAAGAACTCCCGGCTGGAATCGGTGGTGGAATTGTTCAGCGGCGTAGGCTGCGGCCGCGGGCAGCTGGATGTGCTCTCGGTGGCGAAATTCCTGGCGCTGGAACAGGTCCCGCCCCATCCCGATGTGAAGCTGCTGCAGACCATCAGCACCTTGCCGAGCTTCGATGTCTACAGCCTCCGGATCCTGCTCAGGGAACATCAGATCACGATCACGGATAAATCGGCGCTCACCCTGTCGGCGGCCAAGACCGCTTCCTTGAGCAGCTACATGTCCCATTTCACCCGCCCGCTGGTGGCGGAGATTTTCGGCAAGGAAGCCGAAGGGGCGGGCTTTCAGGACATATTGGGCATGTTCCGCGCCGAAAATGCGGAAGCCGTGCGGGCGCGGCTTGCCATGATGGCCGGCCGGCTGGGCATTCCGATCGAGCGCATCCCGAAATTTCTCGAGGATTATGGCGACATCTTCATGTCGCTTTCCTATTACCGCAGCTGCCTGGACCAGCTTCTGCCTCAGGTTCAAAGCTTCATGGACGGGATCGCCATGGTGAAGGCCAATCGCCAGCTGGCACAGGATGTGTCCCTGATGAAAATGGTCGGCATGCTCGAATCCACCATCAATGGCAGGCTTTCCAATATCACCGGAAAGATCGAGAGCTTTGAACGCAGCACCAACGATATGTGGCGCGATCTCTCCGCGGACAAGTTCAAAAAAATCGAAACCCTGATCTCGAATTACCACACCTCCATCGGCGGGGCGCTGTGCGCGCTGAGCGTGAAGATGCAGGCCTGGACCGAGCGGTTTCCCAACAAAAGCGGCGGCGTGGGCAGCCGCGTGGCCTTCATCATGTCCGACATGCGCCAGGGCATCGAGTATCTCCAGGTGGAGGAGGACGACGCGCCCATGCTATCGGCCCTCAATGGCTGACGGGCCGTGCCGGTCCGCCGGCACCCATGGTTCCTCATCTTTCCCGTCGGCCGGGCGCAATCCGGATGACGGCAATCGTGCCATTCCCGGCGTGATGTGATAACCTTGGCGAGACAGGGGGCAGTATGACGTCTGAACCCTCATCCATGCCGGCGCCCAGCCGTTTCATGGCTCGACGGCTGGCAGACGCAGCGATCGCGGCAGGAGTCACCTTCTCCTGCGGCAGCCTGTTTTACATCGATATCACGAACCCGCGCGGCGTCATGGACGGGATCGGCTATTCGGCCGTGGTTGCGCTCACCAGCCGGTTCGGCAAGCGCGCGATGATCGCCTGCGCAATCCTCACCACGGTCCTGACATTCGCGGGCGCGGCGCTGGTGCCGGACCAGGGCGTTTCGGTGGCGGGCATGTGGGCCAACCGGACGTTTGGCCTGGCCTCCATCTGGGTGGTGGCGTTGATCATGCAAAGCCATATGGAACTGGAAAGCCGCATCCAGAAAAGCGAAGCCACCTTGCATCGCCACAAGACCGCGCTGGCCGGCATGGTGCGCGAATGCCTTTTGACCGACATCGGCCTCGACTGCCGGCTGGAATTCATCTGCCGCACCGGCGCCCAGGCATTGGATTGCAGCTTCGCCATTATCGGTCTGCGCAGCCATGACGACCGCAGCACCACGGTGCTGCAGGCCTGGCACAAGGTGCCGGCGCCCAACCTGCCCCTGGCGGGAACGATCCTGGAGACCGACCCCCAGCACAAAATGCGGTTGCACAACGAATTCACGGTCGCCATCGAGGATACCGAGCAGGCTCCCGCGGCCATCGGGCAGCGGCTGGCCAGCGCCTATGGCGTGCGCGCGACCCTTTCGTCCGAAATCTTCTATGACACATCCCAGAGCGGAATCATCATTTTCGCAAAGCACACGCCCTATCGCTGGAACGAGGAGGAGATCGCATTCGCGCGCGCGGTGGCGAACCTGGTGGCGCTGCTGCTCTCGTCGCAAAAAAGTGCGGACACTTTGGCGGCACTGGATCTGACCGATGACGGCATTTACACGGAAGACCGGAGCGGATCAGTGCAATACGCCAATCAGACCGCAAGGCTTCTGGCCGAGCAGGGTCCGGAGGGCCTGATATTTCCGCGGCCCGCCATCCCCCTTCTCACCGAGCATGACCAACATGCGGTTCGCGCCCGTGGCCGCGATCTGGAAATTCACCGCAACCGCCTGGCCACTGGCGGGCTCATCGCGCGGCTGATCGACGTCACCGACCGCAACTCGGCCGACGCCGAAAGGCTGCGCCTGGAAAGCCGCCTGAAACAGGCAGCCAAGCTGGAAGCGATCGGCCAGCTTGCCAGCGGCGTGGCGCACGACTTCAACAATATCCTGGGCGCCATCACCGGGTTCTCGGTTCTCATCGCCCAGGACAGCGCCCCCGGATCCGAAAATCACGAATTCGCGCAGCGGATTCTAAGCGCCTCCAGGCGGGGCAAGGAAATGGTCGAGCAGATCATGACCTTTGCCGAGACCCGCGCGGTCAGCCATGGCGTGGTCAATCTGGGCCGGGCCGTGGAAATCTGCCGCGACTTTCTGGGGTCCAGCATGCGCCCCGGCACGAAGCTGGAAATCCAAGTGCCGCCGGCCGTGCTTCTGGTGCGGGGCAATGAAATTCAAGTGGGACAGATGATCACCAATCTGGCCACCAATGCGCGCGACTCGCTGGATGGACGGGGATCGGTGCAGATCGATGCGCGGATTGCCCGGCGCGGCGAGATCGAGCATTTGCGCGAATTTTCCAACACGCCCACCGAACGGCTGATAGGCGAACCGCGCCCGGAGATTCCATATGCTTTGTTGACGGTCCGCGACACCGGCCATGGCATGACGCCGGAAACCCTGGACCGGATGTTCGAGCCCTTCTTTTCCACCAAAGGGCGGCTGCGCGGCACCGGGCTGGGGCTGGCCGTGGTGCATGGCGTGATACGCTCTCATGGCGGCTTCTGCCATGTGAAATCCGAGATGGGGATCGGCACCAGGTTCGATATTTTCCTGCCGCTGATCGAAGAGGGGATGGCCGCCGCCGCCATGCCTGTCACTGGTGAAGGCTGGCGCGTGCTGATCGTGGACGACGAAACGGAGATGGCCGACATGTTGTCGATCGTCCTGGAGCGCCTGGGCTTTGCCACCGTCGCCGTGCAGAGCCCGTTCCCGGCGCTGGCCGCGATCGAGGAAGATCCGGAAGCTTTCGACGCGCTGCTCACCGACCAGCAGATGCCGTTGATGTCCGGCATGGAGCTGATTCAGGAGGCCAAGCGGGTGGCGCCCAATTTGCGGGCGGTCCTGTGTACGGGAAATCTCGCCGGACTGACAGAAGCTCAGGCGCTGGAGGGTGGCGCGGATGCGGTGCTTCACAAACCTGTTGATATTCAAGCGATTGCGGAAGCACTCAGACCGCGACCCGAATCCCAGTAACCGAAACATAATATCGCGTCACTTATTTTGCGGTTTTGATAAGATATTGTGATGAGGTCGTTTGGAGAGGAGCATGCGCATCCTGATTGCCGACGATCACCCGCTGTATCGCGAAGCCGCGGCCTTGCAAATCAAGAGGCTTCATCGGGAAGCGGATATCAAGGAAGTTGCATCGCTCGAGGAATTGCGCGCCGCGGCTGAGCAGTCGCGCTTCGACCTGATCCTGATGGATTATCACATGCCGGGCATGTCGGCCGATGCGCTGGCTGAACTGGTCAGGGATTTTCCCACGACGCCACTTGCCGTCGTCTCCGGTGTCGCCGGCAACCAGGAAGTGTTGGCGGCGGCGCGCGCCGGCGTGCGCGGCTATATCCCCAAGACCTCGAATTCCGAATATTTCGCCCGCACGGTTCAGCTGCTTCTGGCCGGCGGCACCAGCATTCCGATCGAAGTGCTGCTGGGCGGCCCGCCCGCCCATGGAAGTCCAGCCTGGCTGGCCAATATGAGCGCGCGGGAAAAAGAAGTGCTGCATGGCGTGGCGCGTGGCCGGTCCAACAAGGAAATCGCCCGCGAGCTGGGACTGGCCGAGGTCACCATCAAACTCCATTTGCGGAACCTGTTCCGCAAAATGAACGTGAAAAGCCGCGCCGAAGCGGCCGTGAAGGCCGTCAAGGCAGGACTGGGCTGACCTCCTATACTTCTGTATAGGCCACCTGGCCTGATGCGTCGGCGAATTTTCCGGCGGTTGGCGTTAGACGCGTTCCTTCGGGAACAAAGCGCCATGCCGGACAGAGAAAAAGTGGATGCGCTGGTGCAGCTGGCCGGCACTGTCGCGCATGAACTGAACAACATCTTCACGGCCCTGGCCGGCAATATGTCGCTCCTGGAAGCCAGCCTGGACAAGCAAGACCAGAATGCCTGCCTGGTCAGCGACGTCATCCGCACCACCAACCGTGGCATCGAGCTGTCGCAAAAACTCCAAAGCTTCGCGGGGCGCCAGAAGCTCAACATCACCCAATTCGATCTCAACCGCAGCGCCATCACGGTCGTCGGGCGCCTGAAACACTCGCTTCTGCGCGGCATCGACGTCGCGTTTGCGCTGGAACCCACACGCTGCATGGTGACGACGGACGAGGAAAAGTTCCAAAACATGGCGGAGGAGCTGATCAAGAACGCCGTCACCGCGATGGACCATCGCGGCCGGATCGCCATCTGCACCAGCCAGGAGGCGCTGCAGGATGACCAGATCCGCCGATTGCCGGCCGGAAACTATATCCGGTTCAGCGTGCATGACACCGGCAGCGGCATGTGCGCCGATGTGATGCGGCGCGCGCTGGACCCGCTCTTTTCCACCCGCAAGGGGCATCAGGGCTGGGGACTGGCGAAATGCGCCGGCTTCGTGCGCCAATGCAGGGGCGACATCATACTCTCCAGCGTCAAAGGCCAAGGCTCGGCCGTCGAAGTCTATCTGCCGCGAAATTAGATGCCCGGCGGCCATGGAGGCCGCACCCGCGTTGCAACACCGCCTTTTAGCGCAGCGACCTCACCATGGAGGCTGCGGCCAATGCCATGCGCCTGCCGGCAGGCGTGGTCCATGCGCGCGCGCAATCCCAAATCTTATCGAAGTGCGAGAGGAGCAGGGACACGGCAATCCCCAATGCGAGCGAGGCGGCGATCTGGGCGAGCCAGAATTTTCCGAACCTGGCATGCAGGACGATATCGGTCAGGTATACGGGAAAAATATTGAACAGATAGATGTAGAAACTCGCCGCGGCGATCGCTCCCACGACACGGCCGACCAATCTCGGCATCGAGACGCGGCGCATAAACACAATCAATCCGGCTGCCACAACAATCGCCAGCACATGGGTGTCGTTCCAGCCCCACGCCATGGCCGAAACCGTCCCCAACATGGCGAACAGCGCCAGGCGCAACTCCCATCCGGCAAGTGCTATCGCCCAACCCGCGGCGAAATAAATCAGCATCTGGTCCGGACTGCGGAACAGGTGCGCGGGCGCGTCGAACGTCAAACCACCGATCAATCGGAACGCAAGGGCGGCACCCACAAAGACAAGGCTGAAGAGCCCGGGCCGGCGCGCGGCGAATTCGCGGACCGGCGGCACGGCCAGAACCAGACAGATCAGTGCGACGCACCAGGTCAGGCTTTCGATGAACCAATAAGTGTTGAGGATCCCGCCCCAATCGCCAAGAAAGGTGCTGACAAAAAGTTGATGCGGCCAGGCGATCTTCCGATTGATGGCGAAAACTGCGAGCATGATCCCGAGGTAAATGACCAGGTAGCGCCGGGCGAAATCCATGAACGCGCCACCGGATTCGCCCGCTAGGAGGCGCGTCTGCTGAAATCTCGCCCAGCTGAAGCCGGACAGAACCATCAGCAAGTCGGCACCGCCTTGCATGTTATTCAGGGCGTGCTGGAACAGGATTTGCGTGATGGCCAGACAGCGCACGACAATATCGCTTTCCAATGACATCAAGCGCCAATTCGTGACGGGCGGGGCCATATTGGCCCGCGCCAGCGCCCGCAAGCGCGCAAGAGAAAGCTTCTCCCATCCCTCTGGCGTTTCGCCCAGCGCTTCCTCGATGGCGATTGCGCATTGGACATAGCTGAGGGAATCTCCGTTCAGGCTGTCGAAACTGTCGGTATCCGCCAACGGGGCGCCGCGCGCCAACCGCCGGTAATATTGTTCCACCGTCTCGATCGGATTCGCTCTTGCGGGATTTATCGGAGCTTTGCGGGCGCGACCCGCGAGCAGAATGGCCGGATAGTCGATTTTGCCGCCCGGGAGCCGCGGAACCTCGGAGAGTTGGATGAATGCAAACAGGCCGTCCGGCAGATCCAGCGCGACCAGCGCCCGCCGCGACTTGTCGAGATCCGCCAGGGTGACGGCAGCGATCACCACCAGGGCATCGTCGCCCGCGGCGAAGGCTTCGGCTCCGGCCTCGTGAAACCGTGCTTCCAGATCATCCAATCCGATGCGTAAGCCGAACGGCTTCACAAAGCGGCTTTTGCGTCCGGCGATGCGAAAGATACCCGGTTCGATCTCGATCGCCAGATCGCCGGTGCGCAGGACATCGGGGCCTGGCGGGTCGGCCAAATGCCGCCGCTCGCTCGCATAGCCCATCATCACATTGGGACCGCGATAGATCAGCTCGCCCGCCTCACCCATTGCGGCGCGCGTGCCGTTTTCATGCTCGAGCCAGATTTCACCGCCCGGGATGGCTTGTCCGATGGCACCGGGATATCGCGACAACAGTTCGGGGCGGAGATAGGCGATGCGCGCCGTGGCCTCGGTCTGTCCATACATGATGAAGAACCGGGCCCCTATCCTGTGCGCCCGCTCGGCCACCCGCTTGGCAAGATCCTGCGCCATGCGTCCGCCGGCCTGCGTCAATGTCTTCACATTTGCAGGCAGGTTTTCCAGCAGGCCGCAGCGTTCCATCAGCTCATAGCTGTGCGGCACGCCGGTCAGGCCCGTCACGCCGTGCGCCTGGAGCAAATCCCGGAAAGCAGGGTCGGTTATGCCCAACTCCGTCACCAGGATCGACGCGCCCGCCGCCAGGTGCGAGTTCAACACGGACAGACCATAGGAATATGAAAGCGGAAGGCTGGTCACCGCACGGTCGGCTGGAGCAAGACCGAGATAGGTCGCGATCGCGCATGCATTCGCATCCAGCGCCGCGGCGCTCAATCGAACGAGTTTGGGACTGCCTGTCGAACCGGACGTAGACAGCAAAAGGGCCAGTTCGGCATGCGGCGCGCATTCCCAGGGGATCGGCGCAACCTTCAAGCTCCAGCCGCCGCCCGTCCCGTCCGGAGCGTAATGCGCATCCGGCCGATAGTGATCGAGGATATGGTCCGCCGCCGCGCCGCCGGAATGCAAGATGACTGGTATATTCGAGCGGAGCGCCCCCAGATAGGCCGTCACAGCTTCCACGCGGCTCTGAGCTTCGATCGCCAGCAGCCTTACTTCGCCGGGCAAAGATGCGGCGAAGCGGTCCGCCATCTCGGCAAGCTGACCGTATGAAATGGCGTCGCCACACTCGCCAATCAGCGCAGGCGCATTTCCCCATCTCTCGAGATCTGCCGCAAAGCGCGGCGCAATCCGCCCGCCCCCCGACATGGCTCCCCCAGCTTACCTCATCAAAATCAAGGAATGTCCCATCCCCATTGTCAAGTGATCAGCTGCGAACGCGATTAATGACGGCACCGTCAGGCGCGGGCTCTTCGGCTTTTCTTATGATTGCCCAAACGACGCTTCGTAAACTGCTGAAAGTCGAAGCGGCTTTGAAGTCCAGGAAAATGCGCCGCGACGCGGACGAAATGATCTGGGCTGAATGACTTGGTAGCACCGGACGGATTTGAACCGCCGACCAAGGGATTATGATTCCCCTGCTCTACCGCTGA
>CALMGU010000006.1 GCA_937865685.1 uncultured Alphaproteobacteria bacterium
CCAGCCCCACCCGAAACTCCAATGTCTTGATCTCTTTGGGGACGCCGATCTTCATCATGATTTCCTTTTCGGTGGTGTCAGGAGTGTCAGGCAATATCGCTCACCGGTACCGCGCGGCCTTGATATGGAACATACCGTCGGCCAGGGAGGGCGGCCTTGAAGCGCCGACGGGCGCGAACGGCATCAAAATAGAAATGAGCTTTGCCGGACATGCGATATCTGAGGCGGGGCGCCGGCCTGTTCTGAATAGTGATCACAGTTTTAATAGCGCTTTCCCGCATTGGCGTCAATGCGCTTCGGGCCCTAAAATTCCGCTGGTATTGATGGGTTTAGTACAGGCTTATCGCGCTTCATTTGATCCAACCTCGCATTGAGACAAGCCCAGCCGGGATCGCGGGGAGGGACTTGACAGCAGATAAGTGATCACAGTTTAGTGAGACGCATGTTGCTGGATCTCAATGCGCGCGAAATGGAGCGGCGAGCCGCCGCGATCGAGCTGCCGCATCTGGCGGTAATCGGTGGACGGCTGGTGGAAAGCCTGTCCGGCGCGACATTCGACAATATATCTCCCCGCAATGGGCACATCCTGAATTGCACTGCCGCGGGAGGCCAAGAAGACGTGGATCTGGCGGTCGCCGCCGCGCGGCGCGCTTTTGAAGACGGGCGCTGGCGTGGGATGGCCCCGGCGGACCGCAAGAAGATCCTGCATCGCCTGGCCGACCTGATGGAGCGCCATGCCGACGAGCTGGCCCTTTTGGAATCGCTGGACACCGGCAAGCCCATTCGCGACGCGGCCAATGTGGACATTCCGCTGTCGATCCAGAGCGCGCGCTGGTATGCCGAAGCGCTGGACAAAGTGTATGGCGAGGTGGGGCCGACGCCGCCGGACCGGCTTTCTTTCGCCGTGCATGAGCCGCTGGGCGTCGTCGGCGCTGTGGTGCCTTGGAATTTTCCGCTTCACATGGCGATGTGGAAAGTCGCGCCGGCGCTGGCGATGGGCAACTCGGTGGTGCTGAAGCCGGCCGAACAATCGCCCATGACCGCGCTGCGCCTGGGCGCGCTGGCGCTGGAAGCGGGCTTGCCGGACGGGGTGCTGAATGTGGTGCCAGGTCTGGGCGAGACCGCGGGTCAGGCCATAGGCCGGCACATGGATGTGGACATGATCGCCTTCACCGGTTCGGGCGCGGTGGGGCGGCGGCTGATGATCTATTCCGGCGAAAGCAACTTGAAGCGCGTCAGCCTGGAACTGGGCGGCAAGTCGCCGCAAATTGTGTTCGCCGACTGTCCGGACTTCGAAGCGGCAGCGCAGGCCGCGTTCTGGGGCGTGTTCTACAATCAAGGCGAAGTCTGCACCGCTGCCTCGCGGCTCCTGGTGCATCGAAGCGTCAAAGACAAGCTGCTGTCGCGCGTGCTGGAAATCGCGAAAGACGTCAGCGCGGGTGATCCGCTCGATCCCGCAACCCGGTTCGGCGCGATGGTCAGCGAAGGTCAGATGAACGCGGTGCTGCGCTATATCGATGTGGCGCAGGCGGATGGCGGACGGCTGGTCTTGGGCGGTTATCGCGCCAACAGGGAAACGGGCGGCTTTTACGTGGCGCCGACCATCTTCGACGATATCGGAAACACCTCCCGGCTGGCGCGGGAAGAAGTGTTCGGGCCGATTCTGGGCGTGATCGCGTTCGACAGCGCGGAAGAGGCGCTGGCGATGGCCAACGACACCGATTATGGGCTGGCCGCCGGAATCTGGACCGGCGATCTCAATCTGGCTCATCGCGCGGCGCAAAAGCTGCGCGCCGGCCTGGTCTGGGTCAATGGCTGGGACGCCTGCGACATCACCATGCCGTTCGGCGGCTTCAAGCAATCAGGCTTCGGCCGCGACCGCTCGCTGCACGCCATGCACAAATATGCCGATCTCAAAAGCATCTCGATAACACTGAGGTGACGATCTTGCTTGCCAAACCCAATGCCGTCGCCAGCCCGGACGAAGCGCGCCGCTTTCTGGAGGCCAATCCGGCGGTCGAATTCGTCGAAATGATCTTCACGCCCCTGTCCGGCGTGCCGCGCGGCAAGCGGCTGCGGCGTCATGAAGTGATGCCGATCTATGAGACGGGCCGCTTTCTGCCGGGCTCGATCCTGGTCAGCGACATCACCGGACAGGATTGCACCGATACCGGCCTGGTCTGGGAAGACGGAGACGCGGACCGCATCGCCAAGCCGGCGCCGGGGACTTTGGTGCTGGCGCCCTGGCTGGGCGGACATGCCGCCCAAGTCATCACATCGCTTTACGAGCTTGACGGAACGCCCAGCGATCTGGATCCGCGCCATGTCCTGTCGCGAGTGATGGACCGGTTCGCCGCCGATGGGCTGGTGCCGGTGGTGGCCTGCGAACTGGAATTTTATCTCACCGATCCGGTGCGGCTGGCCGATGGCGGCGTGCAGCTGGCGCTGCCGCTCAAGGGCGGAGAGCGGCCGCGCCTGCATGGTGTCTATGGCTTGCGCGAACTGGAAGATTTTTCCGCGTTCCTGAACAGTCTTTGGGCCGACGCGGACATCCAGGGTATTCCGCTGGAGAGCGCGATTTCCGAATATGCGCCCGGTCAGTTCGAACTGACATTGAAGCATCGCGACGATGCCTTGCGGGCGGCCGACGAAGCGGCGATGTACAAGCGCCTGGTCAAAGGCGTGGCGGCGCGCAATGGCTGCGAAGCCACTTTCATGGCCAAGCCCTTTGGCGACCGGGCCGGCAGCGGCCTGCATCTGCATGTCAGCGTCAACGATGCCAAGGGCAACAACATCTTTGCCAGCGACGATCCGTCCGGCTCGCCCCGCCTGCATCACGCGGTGGGCGGGCTGAAAGAAACGCTGGCCGACTCGATGGCGATTTTCGCGCCCAACGCCAATTCCTATCGCCGCTTCAAGACCAATTCCTATGCGCCGGTGGCCTGCGCCTGGGGGATCAACAATCGCACCGTGGCGCTCCGGGTGCCGGCGGGCGCCGCCAAGACGCGGCATATCGAGCATCGCGTCGCGGGCGCGGACGCCAATCTTTATCTGGCGCTGGCAGCGCTGCTCGCGGGGGTCCATCACGGCCTGACCGGCAAGATCGATCCCGGCCCGCCCACGGTGGGTGATGGTTATGCCGCCGCCGCCAAGGCGCATGAGCATCTGCCCGCGAACTGGTTCGCCGGCGTCGACCGTTTCGAACAGTCGCGCTTGATGCGCGATTATCTGGGCGGCCGGTTTGTCGACATGTTCACTTGCGTCAAGCGCACCGAGCAGGACCGGTTCAACGAAGTGATCTCTCCGCTCGATTATGACTGGTATTTGAAGAATGCGTGATGCGTAGCCCCGTTAAGGAATTCATGCCATGACCCGCCGCAACTATGATATCGCAGAACTTCGCCGCCTGGATGTCGCGCATCATCTGGCGCCCCACCAAAATCATAAGATGATGCGGGAGATCGGGGGCGCGCGCATCATCACGCGCGCGAATGGCGTCTTCATTTACGACGGCGATGGTAACGCGATCCTGGACGGCATGGCGGGGCTGTGGTGCGTGCAGGTGGGATATGGCCGCGAGGAATTGGCCAGGGCCGCCTATGACCAGATGCTGGAATTGCCGTTCTACAATTCCTTCTTCAAGACCACGTCGCCGCCCACGGTGCTTCTGGCCGCGAAGCTGGCGGAGCTTCTGGGCGGCCATTTCACCCATGTGATGTTCGGCAATTCCGGATCGGAAGCGATCGATACCTTGATCCGCACCGCGCGCTATTACTGGCAGCTCAAGGGACAGCCGCGGCGCAATATCATCATCAGCCGCGTCAATGGCTATCACGGCTCGACCATCGCCGGCGCCAGCCTGGGCGGCATGCGGCCGATGCACGAGCAGGGCGGCCCCTGGGTCCCGAACATCGAGCATGTGATCCAGCCCTATTGGTTCGGCGAAGGGTTCAAGGAGGATCCGCAAGTGTTCGCGGCGCGCGCCGCCGATGCGATCGAGCGCCGGATTCTGGATGTCGGTCCGGAGAATGTCGCCGCCTTTATCGGAGAGCCGATCCAGGGCGCGGGCGGGGTGATCATTCCGCCGGACGGTTATTGGCCCCGCGTCGAAGCGATCTGCCGCAAATACGGCATCCTCTTGATCTGCGACGAAGTCATTTGCGGCTTCGGGCGGCTGGGGCGCTGGTTCGGCCACCAATATTACGGCGTCAAGCCGGACATGGTATCGATGGCAAAGGGCCTGTCATCGGGCTATCTGCCGATCGCCGCGGTGGGGATGGCGGATCATATCGTCGAAGCGTTGCGCAGCGTGGACAAGGATTATGTCCATGGCTTCACCTATTCGGGACATCCGGTGGCGGCGGCCGTAGCGTTGAAGAATATCGAGATTTTGGAAAGAGAGCGCCTTGTCGAGCGCACCGCCACCGACACCGGACCCTATCTTGCGCGCGGGATGGCGGAACTGGCCAAGCATCCTTTGGTGGGCGAAGCCCGATCCGTGGGACTGATCGGCGCGGTGGAAATCGTGTCCCGCAAGGGCGGCAATGAACGCTTCACGGATGGCGACGGATCGGCGGCATTGATGGTGCGCGATCTGTGCATCCAGAACGGGCTGATGGTGCGCGCGGTCCGGGACAGTCTGGTGATGAGCCCGCCGCTCACCATAACCCATGCCGAAATCGATCAGCTGCTGGCGATCATTGGAAAGTCGCTGGATCAGGCCGGGCCTGGCCTTCGTGCCGAGGAGATCAAGCGCAAAGCTGCAAAAGAGGCCAGAGCGCCCGCGGCCTGATAAGCGCGCCCGCAGCCCGATGTGTCAGCTCCAGCTGCCTTGCACGATCAGCCCCATGCCGTCGGAAATGTCCGAAGCGATGGCGCGGCGCAGCGCCTCGCTATCGCCGGCCTGGATCGCATCGACCGCCACACGGTGCTGATCGATCAGATTGGCGGTGCCGAAGCGGCCGTAAATCACGCGCATGAAAGGCCCGAACTGCAGCCACAAGGTCTCGATCAGCCGGTTGAGTGTGGGCCGCTTGTTGGCGCGGTAGAGCGTGAAATGGAACTGGAAATTATATTCCATGTAGCGAATGACATCGCCCCGTTCCATCGCCGCGTCTATCCGGGCATCGATCTCGCGCAGGCGCTTGAGCAAGCCCGGCCCGATATGGGGAAGGGCATCGACCGCCGCTTGCGGTTCCAGCAGCAAGCGGCATCCCAGAAGATCGGCGAAACGCTCCGCCGTCATCGCCGTCACTTCGATCTTGCGCTTGGAGCGGATCTGCACAGCGCCTTCCGCCGCCAGCCGGCTCAGGGCGTCGCGCACGGGCATTTGGCTGACGCCCATTTCCTGCGCCAGGCCGCGCGTGGAAAGGCCGACGCCCGGCATGATCTTGCCGGTGATCATGCGCCCGCGCAGCTCTTCATAGATGCTGGCATGCAGGACCGGTTCCCCGCCCGCTGCTGACTTCTCAGCCGCCGCAGTCTTTTTTGCGGGCTTATCCATTTGGGGACACTTTCGGGATTTCCTGTGGGTGGCGCTCTGGGCCCAATATAGCCTGAATCGGCTGAATTCCCATAAAAGTTCGAACTAAAACGCGTCTTCCGTCAGAGGCGCGCCGTCACCAGGGCCTGCTCCAGCCGATCCATGCCGTCATCGAGCAGCGCATCCGAAGCGGTCAGCGGGACCAGGATGCGGATCGCATTGCCGTGAACCCCGCAGGACAGGAGAATCAGTCCGCCTTCCAGTGCCGCCGCGGTGACGCGCCGGGTTGCGTCCGCATCCGGCTCGTAAGCGCCGCGTTCCTGGACGATGTCGAACGCGATCATGGCGCCGGGGCCGCGGATCGCCGCAATGGGAACGGTGTCATTGCGCGCGGCGATCGCCTTCAACCGGGTTTTGATCCGCGTGCCCATCTCACCGGCGCGGGTGAGCAAATTCTCCTCCGCGATCACATCGAGCACCGCAAGAGCGGCGGCGCAGGCCACGGGATTGCCGCCATAGGTGCCGCCCAGCCCGCCCGGCTCGACCGCATCCATGATCGCGGCCCGGCCGATCACCCCCGACAAGGGAAACCCGCCTGCCAGCGACTTGGCGATCGAAATCAGGTCCGGCGCGACGCCGGAATGTTCGATCCCGAACATCCGGCCGGTGCGGGCAAAGCCGGTTTGCACTTCATCGGCGACCAGCAGAATGCCTTGCTCGTCGCAGATGCGGCGGAGCGCCTGCAGCAAATCCAAAGGTGCGGGATGAAAGCCGCCTTCGCCTTGGACCGGCTCAATCACGATGGCGGCGACGCGCCCCGGCTCGATATCGGCGCGGAACAGAAGTTCGAGCGCGCGCAAACTGTCCTCGGTGGTGACGTCCTGCTGGGGAACGGGAAAGGGCAGATGATAGATCTCGTTCGGCAGGGGCGCGAATTTGCGCTTGTAAGGCAAGACCTTGCCGGTCATCGCCATGGTCAGCAAAGTCCGCCCGTGAAACGCGCCGCCGAATGTGACGATGCCCGAACGCCCGGTGGCGGCGCGGGCAATCTTGACGGCATTCTCCACCGCTTCCGCGCCGGTGGTGAAAAGGATGGTCTTGGCGGGACCGGGAAAGGGCGCCAGCGTGTTGAGCCGCTCGGCCAGCGCGATATAGGGCTCATACGCGGTCACTTGAAAGGCAGTATGGGTGTAGAGCGCGAGCTGCTTTTCCACCGCCGCCATCACCTTGGGATGGCGATGGCCGACATTGAGCACGGCGATGCCGCCCGCGAAATCGACGAAGCGACGGCCTTCCGTGTCCCAGATTTCCGCATTCTCGGCCCGCGCGGCGAAAACCGGATGAGCGGTTCCCACGCCGCGCGGTATGGCCTGGGCTCGGCGCCGGGCGAGTTCGCTTGTCATTGTCATGGGACCTCACAAGTGATCACAGAACGAGTGTTTCGCCATCATTACGTGTCCGGAAATGAAATTCAATGTGTGATCCCAGTTGACGGGGCGGGCGAACCGCGACAGTCTCTTGCTTCTCAGGCGGGGTCAGGATGAGCGGCAAGGACAAAAGACCCAGCGATCGGGATCTGGGCATGGATCGCGATATAGACCGTCGCGATTTTCTCAATGGCTTGGCGGTCAGTGCCGCGGCCTTGGCGGCAGCGGCGACGGACGCGCGGGCGGCGGACGCGCCTGTCGCACAGGACCGGCCCCGCTATTATCCGCCCCAACGCACCGGCATGCGCGGCAGCCATCCCGGATCCTTTGAAGCCGCCCATGATTTGCGCGACGGAAAATTCTGGCAGACGGCGCGCAAGCCCGAGGATGTCGACACGGTTTACGATCTGATCGTGGTCGGTGGCGGCATATCCGGTCTTTCCGCTGCGTATTTCTACCGCGCCGCCAGGCCCGACGCGAAGATCCTGATCTTGGACAATCACGACGATTTCGGCGGCCATGCCAAGCGCAACGAATTCCAGTTCGCCGGCGGGCGGATGGAATTGATGAATGGCGGCACCATGCTGATCGACAGCCCCCGGCCCTACAGCGCCGTGGCCGATGGGTTGATGAAAAGCCTGGGTATCGATCCCCTGGCGCTGGCCAAGCAATGCAACAAGCCGGAAGTCTATCGTTCGCTGGGATTGCAAAGCGCCACTTTTTTCGACCGCGAAACCTTCGGCACCGACAAGCTGGTGGTCGATGGCGAGGGCCGCCGCCGGGGCGGCGAAGGCCGCAATCTGAAATCTTTTCTCGATCGGGCACCGCTGACCGACAAGGTCAAGGCCGACATCCTGCGCATCGAGGAGGGCCAAGACGATTACCTGCCCGGCCTGTCGTCGGCCGAAAAGAAAGACCGCCTGTCGCGCGTCAGTTATCGCGATTTCCTGCTGAACATCGCCAAGGTCGATCCGGGCGTCATTCCTTTTTATCAAACGCGGACCCATGGCGAATGGGGCATCGGCATCGATGCGGAACCTGCGCTGGATTGCTGGGGACTGGGGCTGCCGGGCTTTCAAGGCATGAAGCTGGATCCGGGCTCGGCGCCGCGCATGGGCTATACGGCGGCGGGCTATGCCGATGGCGGCTCTTACCGGTTTCATTTTCCCGACGGCAACGCCACCATCGCGCGCTTGCTGGTGCGCAAGCTGATCCCGGCGGCGATGCCGGGCAGCAGCGTGGAAGATGTCGTGACCGCCAGGGCGGATTATGCCGCGCTGGACCGCAAAGGCGCGCCGGTCCGCATCCGGCTATCGTGCATCGTGGTGGGGGCCCGCAATATCGGCGAGCCGGCAAATTCGCGCGGCGTCGAAGTTGCTTATGCCCGCGACGGGCATGTCTTCCGGGCGCATGGCGTTCATTGCGTGCTGGCAAGCTGGAACATGATGATCCCTTACATCTGCCCGGAATTGCCCGCGGCGCAGAAAGCCGCCCTGCATCAGCTGGTGAAGGTGCCGTTGGTCTATACCACCGTCGCGCTCGACAATTGGCGCGCCTTTCAGAAGCTGGGCATCCAGGGCGCCAGCTGTCCCGGCGGATATTTCACCGGGATCCAGCTCAATTCGACCGTTGATATCGGCAGCTATCGAAGCGTGCGTTCGCCCGATGAGCCGATCCTGGTTCATCTCACGCGCACGCCCTGCAAGCCCGGCTTGCCCGAACGCGATCAGCATCGCGCCGGCCGCTACGAACTCCTCTCCACACCGTTCGAGACTTTCGAACGCAACATCCGCGATCTGATGGGGCGGGTGCTGGGCGGCGGCGGCTTCGATCCGGCCAAGGATATTCGCGGCATCATGGTCAATCGCTGGCCGCACGGTTACGCCTATGAATACAACCCCCTGTTCGACGATTTCGACATGCCGGCGGATCAGTTGCCGCACATGGTGGGCCGCAAACCTTTCGGGCGCATCTTCATCGCCAATTCGGATTCCGGCGCCGGGGCCTATACCAGCACGGCCATCGACCAGGGCCGGCGCGCCATCGACGAGATTTTGGGATGAGGCGTCCGTTCTTGCTATCTCAGAGCGCGGAGACTGAGCGGGGAAATCGATACAAATGGCCATACAGATGGCCAGTAGTGGGATTTTTTGGCATCTTTTTGTGATCACAGTGCCTTGACAGGTCCATGACACGGCCATAGCGTTTCAAAGCCGCGCAAGCGATTGATCAGGCAGCAGGGGGAGATTTCGGTGGCTATCAAACCTTCGTTCAAGACCATGATCCTGGCATCCGCGGCGCTCCTGCCGCTCGGCCATTCCGCCTTGGCCCAGGACGCGACCAGCACATCGGCCAGAAATTCCGTGATCGAGACGGTCACCGTCACGGCCACGCGGCAGGAAGAATTGCTGAGCCGGGTGCCCGCCAGCGTCAGCGCTTTCACGCCGGAGAAGATGGACGTTCTGGGCGTGAAGAATTTCGGCGACATCGCGCGCTTCACCCCCGGGGTGAATTTCAACACGGGGAGCAACGCGGTCTCCATTCGCGGCATCAGCTCGACATCGGGCGCGGGAACGACCGGCATCTATATCGACGATACGCCGGTTCAGATGCGCGGGCTGGGGTTCGGCACCGTCAACGCCTTGCCCACCGTGTTCGACCTTCAGCGCGTCGAAGTTCTGCGCGGCCCGCAGGGTACCTTGTTCGGCGCCGGCTCGGAAGGCGGCACCATCCGCTACATCACCCCGCAACCCAGCCTGACCGATTACACCGCCTATGCGCGCAGCGAATTCTCCTACACCCAGGATGGCGCGCCCAGCTATGAAGCCGGCGCCGCGTTCGGCGGTCCCATCATCGACAATGTGCTGGGTTTCCGCGTCAGCCTTTGGGGCCGGCGCGACGGAGGCTGGATCAGCAAGGTCGACACCAACACCGGCCGCGTGACCGATCGCGATGCCAACAGCACGGAAACCTATGTGGTGCGCGGCGCTCTGACCTGGCAGCCCACGGCCGGCCTGCTGTTGACGCCGACATTCGAATATCAAAGCCGCAACGTTCATGACGACGACAGCTACTGGGTCGGCCTGTCCAATCCCGGCAAAGGCAAATATTTCAATGGCACGCCGGACCGGCTGGGCGATCCCGACCATTTCTGGCTGGCGTCCCTTAAGGGCGAATACGATCTGGGCAGCGTCGGGTTGTTCTCGAACACGTCCTATTTCAAGCGCTATGAGCCAGTGAACGGCTATAGCGGCACCATGTATAATCTGGGGTATTTCCAGCAGATCATCGATCCGACCCAGGACGGCGGGGCGGAAGACCCGCAAGGCAATGCGTGCCCGCAATGCAACACCGCGATCCATCCCCTGTTGCGCGCCAATGGGATCAATCTGCCGGGCATGCCTTATTATACCGCCCCGGCCACCACCTCGAACTGGCAGGACAATTTCACCCAGGAAATCCGGATCCAATCCACCGATCCCACCGCCCGCCTCAGATGGGTCGCGGGCGTTTTCTACTCCTTCAACTCCCAGGAAAGCCGCGAAGAGATCAACGACCCGCAACTCGACCAGATCAGCCAATATCTGTTCGGAGAGGACATTCTCACAGCCTGGGGCGCCGGCCTTCTGCCCAATGGCGACGACTATATCAACGACACGATCGGCCATGACCGCCAGATCGCCGGCTTCATCAATGCCAATTACGAGATTATCGACGGAGTGAGAGTGATCGCCGGCGCGCGCATTGCCCGCACCCATTTCGATTTCCGCAATTATGCCGATGGGGCGCAGAATTTCGGTTACAGCAGCGGCGAAGGCAAACAGGACGAAACGCCGTTCACGCCGATGCTGGGCATGTCCTGGCAGGCGACGGATGACGACATGTTCTATGCCACCTATTCGCGCGGCTATCGCGTCGGTGGCGCCAATCCGCCCATTCCGGTGGGCGCCTGCCATACCGATCTGGAGAATCTGGGCATCACCAAATCGCCCGACACCTATGGCTCCGACACGGTCTCCAATTACGAAGTCGGCGCCAAGAACAAGCTGTTGGGCGGGCGCATGTCGCTGGACAGCAGTGTCTATCATCTGGAGTGGAACAATATCCAGCAGACGGTCAATCTGCCGATCTGCGGCATCCGCTATACCGCCAATCTGGGGAAGGCGGCCAGCAATGGCTTCGACACGCAGATACAGTTCCAGCTCAATGAGAGCCTGGGGTTCGAGTTGGCGCTGGGCTACAACGACGCTTATTACACCACCGCCACCCATTCCAGCGTGTCGCCCAGCTCGCGGATCGTCATCAACAAAGGCGATTCATTGGGCGCGACGCCCTGGCGAGTGGCCGGGGCGATCCAATATAATTGGACCCTGCTCGACCATGATGCGTTCTTCAGGCTCGATGACGAATATAGCAGCGGGCCGAACCGCCTGACGCAGTCGCTCGATCCGGTGAACGCATCCTACGATCCCGCGCTTCTTCCCGTGCCCGCCACAAATTTCCTTTCGGCGCGCGCGAGCATCAATCTGGGGGCCTATAATGTGGCGCTGTTCATGGACAATGTGCTGAACGCGCACCCGCAGCTCACCTATTCGCACGAAGCCAGGGGCGAGCTGTACCAAGCCACAACTTTCCGCCCCCGTACCATGGGCGTCACGGCGACCTTCCGCTACTGACCTTATCGCATCAACAGGAGAAAAGGCATGAAGCCGGTCCTCTGCGCCGTCATTGCCATGGCCTCGCTATCGGCTCCGCTTCCCGTCCTGGCGGCGGATGTGGTCCATCCCGCGTTGATTGACAAGGCGGATGTCGGGGGTGCGATCTTCAAGCGCCCCAATACCGTCACCCATGAGAAAAACGGGAACAAGATCCAGGACACCGTCACCTTGATGACGGCGGACAAGAAATATGAGACCGGCATGTACAAATCCGGTCCCAGCCATTTCGAGCGCAAGGGCGACAAGACCTATGGCGTGGACGAATTCATGTATTTCATCGAAGGCAGCGTCACCCTGACCTCGCTGGACGGCACGGCGGTCACCGTTCACGCCGGCGAGGCGGTCACCATCCCCCATGACTGGCAGGGAACCTGGGACACCAAGGGCTACACCAAATTCTATGCGATCTACGCGCCCAAGGGTAATGTCGATCAATGACGGCCACTGTCATGGCCGCTGGGGCGCAGTGATTTGGGCGCTATCAAGCGCGGGGTAAGATGAGCAATCAGCTGAAAGCGAATTCGCTTTCTTTTTTTGAATCCCTGGTCATGGGAGTGGCGGGAAGCGCGCCGGGCTATACCATTGCCGTCACCACGGCGGTCCTGCTTTCCGTGGCCGGGCCCCTGTCCCCCGGCGCGCTGGTGATTTTCGCGGTGCCGATGCTGGGCATCGCGGTCGCCTACAAGGCGCTCAACAAGCGGGACGCCAGCGCGGGCGCCGCCTATCAATGGACCAGTGCCGCGTTCGGAAAGTTCCTGGGTTTCTTCTCCGGCTGGGCACTTTTGATCGCTTCGCTGGTCTTCATGGTGGCCGGCAGCGTGCCGGTCGCCACGTCAACCTTGAACTTCATCGCCCCCGACCTGACCGGCAATGTCTTCGTGACGGCCGCGGTGGCCAGCGCCTGGTTCCTGCTGATCGCCCTGGTCCTGATCACCGGCATCGAGATCACCAGCAAGGTGCAGGTGGTGATGACCACCGTGGAGCTTTTGATCCTGACCATTGTGCTGGTCGCCGCCTTTATTCACACCGGTGTGTCGGGCATGGCCAATCCCTTCAGCTGGTCCTGGTTCGGATTCGGCTATACGCCATCGGCATTCTCCGCCAGCGCCTTGATGGTGGTGTTCTTCTATTGGGGCTGGGACGTCACTTCCAATCTCAGCGAGGAGACGGTCAATGGCCACGAGAATGCCGGCAATGGCGGCTTCTCCAGCATATTCATCACCATCGCTTACTATATCGGCTTTACCGCCGCGGCCTTGTTCCTGTTTTCCCTGCGCGATGCGCGCAACCTGACCGATAACATCATTTACAACATCGCCGTCGCGTCCGGCCTTGGCCGCTTTGGCGGCTTGTGCGCGTCGGTTGCGGTGATCCTTTCCAGCATCGCCACCCTGGAAACCACCATGCTGCAATTCTCCCGCACCCTGTTCGCCATGGGGCGGGATGGCGCCCTGCCACGGGTGTTCGGCGAAATCGCGGCCAAGAGCCAGACCCCGGTCAAAGCCATGTATGTGTTGATCGCGATCGGGCTTCTTCTGATCTGGTCGTCCAGCCTGATGCCCACCGTCAGCGCGGTGATCGCCGCTTCTGTCAACGCCGTGGCGATCCAAGTCTGTTATTATTACGGTCTGGCCGGGCTGGTCGCCGCATGGGAATTCCGCGGCACGACAGCGCCCGGCCGCTGGATCACGCTTTGCCTCTTTCCGGCGTTCAGTGGCCTGTTGCTTCTGGGTCTGGGGATTTACGCCATCACCACATTCAATCTGGTGACCAAGATTGTCGGCCTGGGCGGCTTTGCGCTGGGCATTTTCTTCTACCGGCCGCGCTCCTACATGGCGCCGGCGGCCGCTCCGTCCGTGGCGGAATGAGCCGGCCCGTCGTCATCGGCATCCCATGCGATCGTCGCATGGTGGGACCGCATCCCTTCCACATGGCCGGGGAGAAATATATCGCCGCCATCCGCGAGGCCACCGGCGCGCTGCCGCTTCTGATTCCGGTTCTCGATGTACCCATCGCACCGGCGGAGATTCTGTCTGGCGTGGATGGGCTTCTGTTCACCGGTTCCTATTCCAATGTGGCGCCCCGGCTTTATGGCGGATCGGCGCCGCGGGCAGGCGTGTTGCAGGATGAGCATCGCGATGCCACCACCTTGCCCTTGATGCGGGCGGCCATCGAAGCGGGGCTGCCCAGCTTCTGCATCTGCCGGGGATTTCAGGAATTGAATGTGGTCCTGGGCGGAAGCCTGCATCAGCATCTGGGGGAAGTGCCGGGCCGCGCCAATCATCAGGAAGACCAAAGCGCGCTCTTGGACGTGCAATATGGTCCGGCGCATGACGTTCGCCTGACCGAGGGTGGTATCCTTGCCATGCTTCTGGGGCGCGACAGGATCACGGTCAATTCGCTGCACGAGCAGGGGATCGACCGGCTGGCGCCGGCACTGGCCGCCGAAGCCGTGGCGGAAGACGGCACCATCGAGGCGGTCTCGCTGCCCGGCGCGAAAGGCTTTTTGCTGGGCGTGCAATGGCATCCGGAGTGGCGCTGGTCGGAGAATCCGGTTTCGCGCGCGCTGTTCGGTGCCTTCGGCGATGCGGCGGCGGCGCGTGCCGCCCGCTGACGGCGTGCAAAGCTGGTATCGCGCCAGCGCTCCGCCGCCTCACGCGCATATCGCGCTTATGGGCAATGCCCGCGCCAACATCTGTGTCATCGGCGGCGGATTCACGGGGCTTTCGGCGGCGCTGCATCTGGCGGAAAAGGGCGCCAAGGTCGCGCTGATAGAAGCGGGAACGGTGGGCTCAGGCGCGTCGGGGCGCAATGGCGGGCAGATCCATACCGGCTTGCGCCAACATCAGAAAGCATTGGAGCGATGGCTGGGAAAAGAACATGCGCGCGCCCTCTGGGACCTTGCCCAGGAGTCGAAAGCGCTGGTGCGCGATCTTGCAGCCCGGCACGCGATCGACTGCGCGCGCAAGGAGGGACTGGTGATCGGCGCGCATCATCGCCGCGCGCTGCGCCCACTGGCCGAGGACACCGAGCATTTGCGCCGGCATTACAATTATGGCCAGGCGGAGATGATCGACGCGGCTGAGATGGCGCGGGCTCTGGGAACTTCCGCTTATCCGGGCGGGCGGCTGGACAGGGGTGGCGGGTATCTGCATCCCTTGGCGTTCGCGCGGGGGCTGGCGCGTGCGGGTGAAGCCGCCGGCGTGCGCTTTTATGAACATACAAAGGCCGTGCGGATCGAGCAGAGCGAGCGTGGTGTTCGGGTGCAATGCGAGAGCGGCGCCATCGATGCCGGTCAGGTAATCATGGCCTGCGATGCGCTGTCGGGCGATGTGGTTCCGCAGTTGGCGCCCTTCATCGCCCATGTCGAAAGCTTCATCGTGGCGACCGAGCCTTTGGCCGGTCCCCTCTGTGATACCGTCCTGCCGCGCGACACCGCTGTCGCCGATACGCGCCATGTCCTGGATTATTATCGCAAGAGCGAGGACCGGCGCCTGCTGTTCGGCGGCCGGGAGAGCTATTGGACGCCGCCCGCCGACATCGCTGCCATGGTGCGGCCGCGCATGGAAAGCGTTTTTCCGAATTTGAAAGGCGTGCGCATCGAATATGCCTGGAGCGGCACGGTGGGCATCACCGCCACGCGCATGCCCCATTTCGGACGCATCGGCAGCCGGGTTCTTTTCGCCCATGGCTATTCCGGCCAGGGCGTGGCGCTGGCCAATCTCGGCGGCAAGCTTCTGGCGGAAGCCGTGCTGGGCGCGCCGGAACGGTTCGATGTTTTCGCCCGCGTTCCGGCCAAAGCCTTTCCCGGCAATGCATGGCTGCGCAAACCGCTGGTCACGGCCGGCTTGGCCTGGTTCAAGCTGCTGGATTATCTCTGAAGCTCAGCTTCCCAGAAGCTCGTGCACGGCGCGATAGCCCTGGTCCATCGCCACATCGGTATAGGCCGCCATGCCGGAATCGGAATTGGCGATGGCGATGCGACCGAAGCGCTTGCGCCCGATCAGATTGGGCATCCGGTCGCGGGGCGTGTCGCCATCGCAGAGGGCATTATATTCGGGCGCATAGCCGTGCGGCCAACGATTGACGGCGATGCCCGCGATATCGCGAGCCGGATCGAAGCCGCCGGCACCAAGGCAGCGCGCCATCTGATCGCGGATGTTGCGCTCGAAGGTCTCGAACGGGGTCGCGAGCAATTCGGTGCGCCCCGCCTTGTGCTGCTCGCGCTCATTGAGGCCGGAATTGGCCGCGGCCGGCGTGCGGGTCATGTGCACCAGGATCGGCTCGTCCGGGGAACGCGGGCTGGTGAAGTTGCCGATATTGATGGTTTCGTTGAGGCTGAGGCTGGTGTGATAGCCGCCGGGCGCGGAGATGTTGCGAATGCCCAGCTTTTGGAACGCGGTCCAGTTGCGCAACGCCACGCTGGTATAGACCAGCGGCGTCTTGACCAGCTTGTGCAGGGCCGCCTTCTGCTCCGCCGGAAGCTCCGGGCAGAGATAGGGGATCATCATGTTCCAGCTGGCCAGCACGCATTGCGCCGCGTGCGCGCGATAGACTTTGCCGCCGCCGGCCGATGGCGTGTAGGCGATTTCGACACCGGTCGCGGCGTTTACGGGCCCGTTGTTGCGCGCCCGCACCACCATATGGCCCAGCCGGATGCGGACCGGATTTCCCGGCTTGTCGAGCTGGCCGTAATCGCACCGGGCGGTGACGATATCGCGGGCATCATGCCCCGGCATCGCCGCCGGTATCAGGTTGCGCACCAGAAGGCGCGCGATCGATGCATTCCCGTCCGGATAGTGGAAATGGTAGGAGCCTTCGGAATCCACCGCGCCCGCCGGCGTGTAGCCCATGCGCGAAGTCGAGCCGCGCGGCAGGTTCAGGCCTTGGAAGCCGGGCAGCCCGCTGCCCCAGCAATCGATCGCCGAGACCGCGTCGATGCCGCAGCCCCACAGCCCGTCGGTGCGGTGCAGATAATATGTGATGACGCCAGGATCGACTTTGGCTTGGTTGAGCAGATAGTCCTTGTAGGAAAAGCGCGAAAGGCGATCCTTTTTCTGTTCCGCGCTGAGACCCGGCAGGAAGTCTTCATGGCCCGTCTCGATCCTGAGCACATCGCGCTGAACGGCTGCCGATAGCGGCGTCTTGGCCAGGAACGCTGCCAGCGCGGCCGGATCGCGCCCAGCGCCGCGGCCGCCACCGACCACCAGCCTGTCGGCGCCGAATGTCTCCTTGTCGAAGAAGGTCGCGCCCTGAAGTTTCAGCGCGTTATAGACGCCGGGGTCCGCGCATTCCTTTTCCAGCTGTTCCGGATGAATGCCCAGGGTTTTCATCAATCCGTCGGCGATGGGGCTGTAGGGGTAGGGGCTTTCAATGCTCAGCGTGCCGCCATTCAGGATCAACTCATGGCCGGCGACATGGAATTCATTGCGCTTGGCATGGCCGCCGAAATCGTCGTGATTGTCGATGATCAGGATTTTGGCCTGGGGCCTGGCCTGGCGCCAGAAATGAGCGGTCGCCAGTCCGCTGATGCCCGCGCCCACCACGATCAGGTCGTAATTTTCATCAGCGTTCTGCAGGTCACGGACGCCGTTCCAGAAATCGCCGTCCCGCAATTCGTGCGCGGCTTCGAAAGAGCCGGGATGGCTGCCCCGCATGCCCAGGCGCGTGGGCGGATAATAGCCGCGCTCATTCTGCGCCAGCTTTTCGGCTTCGGCCGCCGCGGCCAGCTCGGGCGTCAATCCGCCGGCCAGCGCCACAGTGCCGATGGCCGCGCCCTGGAGGAAATCGCGGCGCGCAATCGGCCGGTTCATGCCAAGCTCTTTGTCGTCCGGTCTGCTCATGGCGTCTTTCTCGCTGGCGGGTCCGCCATTCAATCGCGATTCCGGCAACACGTCAATCTGTGATGGCAGTATCGTAGGAAAGTGGATGTTCAATCAGTGCAATTTAATTGAAGCAAAATCAGGCCGTGGACAATTCTATGATCACAGTATTAGATGCCGCTCCGGACAGGGGGTACCGTGATGGACGACGATAGCAAAGGGGACGGGATAAACCGTCGCGATTTCCTGAACGGCGCGGCGATCGCGATTGGCGCATCGCTCTGCCCCTTTCATCAAGCCTTTGCCCAAGATGCCGGTCCGGATGCGTCGGCGCGCGATCCGCTGCTGGCGGACGGAATTGCCCAGAACGATGCCCGATATTATCCGCCCGCGCTGGATGGCATGCGGGGCAGCCATCCGGGCTCTTTTGAAAATGCCCATCGGGCGCGGGACGGGGGCACCTGGCCGCCCGATACCGTGGAAGACACGAAGGAAGGCTATGACCTGATCGTGGTGGGCGGCGGCATCAGCGGCCTGTCGGCGGCTTATTTCTTCCGCAAGCAGAACCCCAACGCGCGCGTGCTGATCCTGGACAATCACGACGATTTCGGCGGCCATGCCAAGCGCAATGAGTTTCAGGCCGGCGGCCGCTTGCTGCTGGGCTATGGCGGTACACAATCCATCGAAGCGCCCGGACGCTATAGCGACGTAGCCAAGGGGCTGCTGCGGGAAATCGGCATCGATGTGCGGCGATTCTATAAATATTACGATCAGGATTTCTATCGCGGGCACAAACTGACACCCGCCATCTTCTTCGACCGCGAGACATTCGGCAGCGACCGCTTACTGGTGGGGCGGGAGGGCGAGATTCCGCTGGCCAATCTGGACGCCTTCATGGACGCCAAGCTGATCGCGGCGATGCCGATCGCAGACGCGGCGCGCGCCGATCTGTTCCGTCTGCGCGACGAAGCGGTGGATTATATGCCGGGGCTTTCCCCGGAAGAGACGCGGGCCCGGCTGACCAAGACCAGCTACCGGGATTTTCTTCTGAACCATGTCAAGGTTCATCCCGATGTGGTGAAACTTTTCCAGAAGATGCCGCACGATCTCTACTGTGTGGGCATCGACGCGGTCTCGGCAAATACCTGCCGCCAGGAAGGCTTTCCTGGCTTCAAGGGAATGCATGTTCAGGAACGCCGGCGTGGCGGCGCACAGGCCGAGGAAGAAGAACCTTACATATTCCACTTCCCTGACGGCAACGCTTCGGTCGCGCGTCTGCTGGTTCGCGCGCTCTTGCCCGAGGCGATGCCGGGCAATTCCATGGAAGACGTGGTGACGGCGAAAGCCGATTACACGCGGCTGGATCGCGCGGGCAGTGGCGTGCGCATCCGCCTCAACAGTACGGTGATTTCGGCGCGCCATGTTGGCGATCCCGGCACCGCGCGCGAAGTGGATGTCACCTATGTCCTGTCCGGGAAGTCGTACAAGGTGCGCGGCGCGGCCTGCATCATGGCCTGCTACAATTGCATGGTGCCGTATCTGTGCCCGGAAATGCCCGATACGCAGAAGGAGGCATTGGCTTATGCGGTGAAGGAGCCGCTGGTCTATACCAACGTCCAGCTGCGCAATTGGGAGGCGTTCCAGAAACTCGGCACCAATGCCATCTACGCGCCTGGAAGCTATTTCTCCGACATCACCTTGGATTTTCCCGTTTCGCTGGGGCGTTATCAATTTCCCACAGCGCCAAAAGAACCTTGCGTGATCCATATGCTGCGGACGCCTTGCAAGCCTGGCTTGACCGCCAAGGAACAGTATCGCGCCGGCCGGTGGGAACTTTATGCAACGCCCTTCGCCACCTTCGAGCGGAATGTCCATGACCAGCTCGGCCGGATGCTGAAAGGTGGCGGTTTCGATCCGGCGAAGGATATTCAGGCCATCACCGTCAATCGCTGGCCGCATGGCTATGCGTATGAATATAACCCCCTGTTCGAGCCGTTGGACCGGCCTGCTTCGGAGCGTCCCTGCGTGATCGGGCGCCGGCCGTTCGGGCGCATTGCCATCGCCAACTCCGATTCCGATGGCCGCGCCTATACCGATGCGGCGATCGATCAGGGCTGGCGTGCCGTCAACGAGGTCGCAGCCATTCTGGCGGCGGCGAAATAGCAAGCGCGCTGCGGCTCGAGACAAAGCCGGCAATTTGCACTACAGGACTGCGGCCCGAATTTTATTTGTGTCCGCGCCCAGATCATGCCGTTGCCATATTTTTCCATGCCGGACCTGCCGGTGGCGGAATGTATTCCCCGCCTCATTGCCGTGCTTGGCAGGGAAGCCAATGCCGTGTTGGTCGCGCCGCCCGGTGCGGGCAAGACAACAACCGTGCCGCTCGCGCTTCTGGGCGCGGTGCCCATGGATCGGGGGCGCATCCTGATGCTCGAACCGCGCCGGCTGGCCGCCCGTGCCGCGGCCGCCCGCATGGCGAGTTTGATCGGCGAGAAGGTGGGCCAGACGGTCGGCTTCCGCACCCGGCTTGAAAGCGCCGTATCTTCGGCGACCCGCATCGAAGTGGTGACGACGGGCCTGCTTGTCCGCCGTCTGTTGGGCGATCCGGGATTGGAGGGCGTTTCCGCCGTCATTCTCGACGAAATCCACGAACGTTCGCTGGAAGCGGATCTGGCGCTCGCGCTTTGCCTGGATGCGCAGGCGATGCTGCGGCCGGATCTGCGGCTGCTGGCCATGTCCGCCACCCTCGACGGCGCGCGGCTGTCCGCGATCATGAACGCGCCCGTCGTGGAAAGCGCGGGGCGCATGCATCCGGTGGAAATCCGCCATGCCACGCGCGATATCTCCGATCTTCGGGATCTGCCGGGGGCAATGGCGCGTGCCATTCGCGCGGCGCTGGCCGAGGCGCCCGGCGATATCCTGGCTTTCCTGCCGGGCATGGGAGAAATCCGCCGCACCGAGACAGCGCTTGACGGGCTGGATGCGGCGGTGCTGCCGCTGCATGGCGATCTGCCGCCGGCGACGCAGGATCTGGCGCTCAGGCCCGCGGACGGCCGGCGCGTGGTGCTGGCTACCGCGATTGCCGAAACCTCGCTGACGGTTCCTGGCGTGCGCATCGTCATCGATGGCGGTTTTCGCCGCGCGCCGCGCTTTGATCCGGCCAGCGGACTGACACGTTTGGCGACGGAACGCGTCAGCCGCGCGGCGGCGGATCAGCGCGCGGGCCGCGCGGGCCGCGAAGCGCCCGGCCTTGCCATCCGGCTTTGGACGGAAGCGGCCCAACGGGGCCTGCGCGCTTACGACCGGCCGGAAATTCTGGATGCGGAATTGTCCGGCCTGGTACTGGATTGCGCGGCCTGGGGCACGCCGCCGGGCGAGCTGACTTTTCCGGATGCGCCGCCCGAAGGTCCGCTGGCCGCGGCCCGCGCGTTGCTTGCCGATCTCGGCGCGATGGATGAAGCGGGCGGCATCACGGCGCTTGGGAAACGGATGAGCACACTGGGCGCGCATCCGCGCCTGGCCGCGATGATGCTGGCGGCGGAAGAAAGCGGAGAGGCCGCGCGCGCCTGCGATATCGCGGCGCTGCTGGAAGGGCGCGATCCTTTGCGCGCCGGCGTGGAGACGCCAGCCGAGATCATGGCCCGGCTGGAGGCGATCGCCGATCCCTCTCTTGCCGTCGGCATCGATCGAAATGCAATGCACGGCATTCGCCAGGCGGCGCGGCAGTATCGCGCGCGCCTCGGCATCGGCGTGGACCGCGCTCCGGCGGGCGATCCGGCGCCGCTGATCGCCGCCGCCTTTCCGGACCGGCTGGCGCAGCGG
>CALMGU010000007.1 GCA_937865685.1 uncultured Alphaproteobacteria bacterium
CGGGTCGGTGACCATCGACATCGTCCCGTCGACGAGCGTGCGCGAGCCGAGCTTGTAGCCGTCGCGCGCGCCGAAGTCGAGGAAGGGCTGCCGGCTCATCGACTCGTCGCCGCCGGCGACGACGACGTCGGCCTGGCCGGTGAGGATCTCCTGGGCGCCCGAGAGGATCGCCTGGAGGCCCGAGGAGCAGAGGCGGTTGACCGTCATCGCCGTCGAGGTGACCGGGATGCCGGCCTCGATCGCGCAGCGGCGGGCGTTGTAGGCGTCCGGGCCGACCTGGCCGATCTGGCCCATGACGACCTCGTCGACCTCCTCGGGCTCGACGCCCGAGCGCTTCAGCGCATCAACGCGAGCAGCGGGTCGACCGCGCGCCGTGCGCGCTCGGCCACGGCTTCGAGGGGACGATCGGGCGGCTCTCCTACAAGCGCAACGGGACCTTCCGCTTCGACGTCGCCCTCACCGAGGTGCCGCTCTCCACGGCCTTCGCGCCGCGGCTCTTCTGCGTCCGCCGCGGCCGTCGCACCAGCGACGACGAGTACTACGGGTTCGAGGCCCGCCATTCGCGGCTCTGGACCGAGAGCATCGCCCTCAACCAGCGCTACTCGATCCTCACCAGCCCCTACCAGGACGAGAACTGGCTGCGACAGCTGTTCTCGCCGGCCTTCGTCGAGTGGCTCGCGGCCGAGGCGCCGCCGCACTTCTCCTTCGAACTCGCCTATGGCTCGCTGCTCGGCTCATGCGAGGCCGGCGACGCGATCGCCGCCGACCTCGCCGACCTGGCCGCCGCCACCGTGCGCGTCGCCGCGCGCATCGCCGGGGAGTGCGAGGAGTAGCCGTGCAGGTCAACCGCACCGGCATCGCCCTGATCCTCTTCTTCGGGGTCGTCGGTGCCTTCGTCGCCGTCGTCCCCGCCGCGCTCGGCGCCCCCGCCCAGCTGGCGATGATCCTCGGCCTGCTCGGCGGCATCTGGTTCCTGGTCGCGGTCGGCCTCGCGCTCTACGCCCGCCACCAGCAGCGCCGGGCCGCCCACCAGGACTGGGTCTTCCGCAACGGGCTGAAGGGCACGGCGACCGTGCTGCAGGCGGGCAGCAACGCCACCGTCAACGACATGCCGCTGGTCAAGCTGCAGCTCGAGCTGCGGGTCCCCGGGAGCGCGCCGCGCCAGGCCAGCCGCCGCGAAGTGATGTCGCGCCGTCTGGCGCACCCGATGGCGTTTGAGGAATTGCGGCGTCATGAAACGACGAACGCGGGGAAGCGCCACCACAAGCGCAACGCAGAGGAAGATGGCGGCTTGCAACAATGTGTAAGTCGATAGCGCCCGCAGGATGAGGCCTTCGACACCCCGCACGCTGTCGTCAGTCCAGCTGGAAAAAATATCCACCATCGCCAAGCGATGAAGCCCGGAAAGCACAAGCGCGGGCGGAACGGCCAACGCCGCGATGGCCGCCCAGGCCAGCGGCACTTCGCGGTAGCGCGATACTTCATGGGCCAGAACGCAGAAAATCTCGCCGGAGGTTTTGCTCTCGACCTCTGTGATCGCCGCTGTGATGCGCTCGTGATCGGATTTTGTCAGCATCACCAGCTTCCCGATGCGCCGCCGCCGCCGAAGCTGCCGCCTCCGCCGCCGCTCCAGCCGCCGCCCCCTCCGCCTCCGCCGTCATAACCGCCATAACCTCGGCCGCCGCCGCCCATGCCGCTCAAAAACAGCAAAGGCCAGAAGCCGAAGCCCCGGAACACGCGGCTGAGGGCGATGAAGACGAAAAGAATGATCAGCAGAACGGACAGCGGATTGGCGCCGCTGCCGTTCCGATTTTTCATCTGCTGCGCGGCCGCGGCCGCCTTGGCTTCCGCCGCCGACGGATCGAGCGACAATTGCTGAATCAGCGCGGCCACCCCGGCTTCCACACCAGCATTGAAATCACCGGCCCGGAATTGGGGAAGCACCGCCTGCTGGATGATCAATTCCGAGAGGGCGTCGGTGAGGATGGGCTCCAGCCCATAGCCCACTTCGATACGCACCTTACGCTCCTTGGGTGCGATGATGAACAGTACGCCATTGTTCAGCTTGGCCTGGCCGATGCCCCAGGCTCGGCCCAGCTGATAGCCGTAATCGGAAATCTCGTAACCCTGCAGCGTCGGCAAGGTCACCACCACCAGCTGGCGGGAATTCTTGGCTTCCAGTCCGGCGAGCTTCTGGTCGAGATCGCTTTTGGTCTGTTCCGACAGGATATGGGCGTCATCCACCACCCGCCCTGTCAGCGCGGGAAAACTCGGCGCCGCCATCGCAGGCAGCGCCGAGAACAGGAATGCGATCAGAAGCGCGACGAACCGCATTTACGGCCGGGCGGGCGCCGGCTGCGCCGCGGGCGCGGCAGGAGGATTGAAATTCACCACCGGCGCGCTCTGCGCGGCGGGGCTGGCGGCAAACTGCACGGCCGGTTTCTGGCTCTTATAGATCGTGGTCGCCCAGATCACGCCCGGAAAAGTGCGCAGCTCGGTGTTGTAATCCTGGACCGCGGCATTGTAATCGCGGCGCGCGATTTCGATGCGGTTCTCCGTCCCCTCCAGCTGCGACTGCAGCGCGAGGAAGTTCTGGTTCGATTTCAGGTCGGGATAATTTTCCGTGATCGACAACAGCCGCCCTAGCACGCCGGACAATTGATCCTGGGCCTGCTGAAATTTCTGGAAAGCGGCTGGATCGGTGACGGTCGAGGCATCGATCGAAACATGCGTCGCCTGGGCGCGAGCCTCGGTGACCTGGGTCAGCACGGTCTTTTCCTGCGCGGCATAACCCTGCACGGTGGCGACCAGATTGGGAATGAGGTCGCTGCGGCGCTGATAGGCGGCTTGCACGTCGCCAAGACGCGCCTTCACGGTTTCATCCTTGGCCGGAATGGCATTGACGCCGCATCCCGCCAGGCCGATCACAAGGCCCATCGCGATAAGAAGCTTGGGGAAAGTCCCGGAAATCTTCATGGGGCCAAGGCCCTCCTAAATCCACGCTGCAAAGATGGGGAACCCACTGGGAACCGCAAGACGCAGGTGCAAAAATTTTGCCCTTGCTTTTGGGCTTACCGGGCCGGCTGCGCCGCCTGCGCCTTGTTCACGGCCGAGTCCTTGACCGGCGCGCCCTGCCCCTTTGCGCCCTCCAACAAGCCCGCGCAATTGACGTCCTTGGCCAGTCCCGGGTCGATGAACGCGAGGATGGCGGCAAAGGGCGACAACAGTCCCAGCCCCGCGCCGATTGCGCCTTGCGCGATAGCCGGCTTGCTGTCCACGCCCAAGCCGGGGGATGCCAGCTTGCCGGACATGGTGATCGGCGCGTTGAGATGCAGGAATTGAAAATGCTTGGGCTTGCCCTGCAGGGTGACGTTCATGGTCTCGTCTTTTAGATTTACGGTTCCGTGACCGTCGATGCGGGTGGGATCGGTATCGAGCACGATTTGCTGCGAAGCGAGCACGCCGTCCTTGGCGCCGAAATGCATCACCGCGCAATGCAAGGCGGTGCCCGATCGATCGCCCGCCAGGGTCAAGCCCAACGCGCTCAGCACATTGACGCCCGCCCATTCTGCCAGCGATTTCTTCATCGCGCCTTGCGGCACGACAGCAGTGAACACGCCATTGGCGCTGGATGCCGCCTTGTGGACCGAATTTCCCAATCCCTGCAATTGCGCCCGCGCCTCCACCAGCCCCGAAAGAGGCTTGTCGTCGCTTTTGATGAAATGTTCGATATGGATGTCCGTCACCCTGGCATCGACATTGGTCACCGGCACATCCTTTCGGGCGTCGATGGAGAGCGTGCCCGACAATTTTCCGGCGGAGAAACTGAAAGCCAGCGGCTTCAACCGCATCACGCCGCCTTGCACGCTGATATGGGTGCTGAGGCCGCGCAGCGGAAAATCGCGGCTGCGGATGGCATCGGCGTCAAAATCCACCTCGGCATTGATCTGGCGCAGCCTTTCGGTATGCAAAGCGACATCCGGCAGCAGATAGGCGCCGGCTTGCGAAACCGTCTTTCCGCCCCGCAGCAAGGGCCCCAGATCGTCGAAATTCAAAACACGGGACGACAGATGCCCGCCCAGATTCGGGATGTTCTGGCTGGCATCGACAGCAAGATCGCCATGAAGATCCGAACTTCCCACCGTGCCGGTCAAATCCGCGACGCTGTAGCGCGCGCCGTCCCGCTTGAGCGTGCCGTTCAGCCGATAAGGTGCCGTGCCCGGAAGCGTCACGCCAGTGAGATAATAAAGCTCGGACAAGGTTTGACCCATTGCCGACATGCGGGCGCCGAACTGGTCCAGGTGAAACGGGTGGGCGATCTGGCCATCGATCACGACATGCGTGGGCCCGCTATGGACTTCGGCATTGAACGCGTAAGGCACGCTCTGATCCACATTGATCAGCGGCCCGCCATGTATCTCGGCGTTGAATTTGTTGGCGTTGAGTGTTCCGTCTCCGGCCAGTTGAAACGCGGCGTTCCCGCCACCGGCCTCTTCGCGCGAAGAGACCGTGCCGATGAAATTCAGCCGGCGCACCGCATCCGTGATTTCCAGATGCCCCTCGCGGACCAGAAATCGCTGAATGGGAGGGAGTTTCCAGCCGCCCCGTCCATCGCCGCCATCCCAGTTGCTTCGCCCATCGGCCGTGCGCAGCACGCGGACATCGGGCCGCTCCAATGCCACCAGGGGCAACACCAGGTTGCCGAACAGTGCCGGCCAAAGCCGGAACTCGAGATCGGCGCGTACGATCCGCGCCGCTTGCGGCTCTGGCGTCCCTGCGGGATTGCCGATGAAGAGGTTGCCGACCGATATATGCGGCTGGCGGCGGAAGATATCCACGTTCAGATCCCCTTCGATACGGACGGGGCGGCCGAAACGATGGGAAGCATAGCGGGAGAGCGGAGCCCGCATCTGATTCCAATCCAGGAAATAGAGCGTGACGACCGCCGCGATCAGGAATGCGGCAATCACGACGCCGGTCCAAAACGCGAACCCGCCCCAGGTGAAGCGGAAATCCCGGAAGTCGGCGGCAATCTGATCATGCCAGAAGGCGCGCAATCGCGGCCCATCAACGTGCGGAACCAATGACATATAGAGCAAAACGCCTGAACCTCGATAGGGCTTCAAGCGGGCCCGGAAACGCGTAAAGTTCCAAAGCGTTGAATGTTTGACCGCCAGGAAAGGCAGGCCGGTGCGATTGCATCCATGGCAATTGATCAAGGAGGGCATCAATGCCTTTCTTGAAGACAATGTGCTGACGCGCGGCGCGGCAATCGCTTTTTACGCCGTGACCGCCATCGCTCCGGTGCTTTTCATCGCCACCGCCATCGCGGGCATGTTCCTGGGGCCTGCCGCGGCCTCATATGCCGTGCATTATCAGTTGATCCAGCTGATGAGCGCGGAAAGCGCCAACATGCTGCAGGATGCCATCGTGCATGTGCGAGGCATTCATCACAGCATTCAGGGCAGCGTTATCGGCCTGATCGCTCTGGCCATCACCGCTTCCGGCGTTTTTACGGAAATGGAAGACGCGCTCAACGTGATCTGGAAGGCGCCCCGCACCGAGTCCTATCTGCATCAAGTGATACGGGGACGGATTCTCAGCCTGGCCCTGGTGGTGGCGATGGGTTTTCTGTTCATGGCATCCCTGGTGATCGCGGCCGGGATCGCCATGCTGGGTCGCTTTCTGGATCACTATACCACGCTCAGCCAGCCTCTCATCGCCGTGATCAACCAGGGATCGTCTTTCGGATGGATCGCATTCCTGTTCGCCATCGTCTACAAGCTGATGCCCAACAAGAAGCTTTATTGGCGGGACGTGATCGTGGGCGCGGCGGGGACCGCGATCCTGTTCCTGGCCGGACAGGCGCTGATCTCGCTCTATCTGTCGCGTTTCCTGGTGGCGAATATCTATGGCGCGGCGGGCGGGGTGATCGTGCTTTTGGTCTGGGTCTATTATTCGGCCCAGATATTCCTTCTCGGCGCCGAATTCACCAAAGTCTGGGCGCAGCATTACGGAAGCCAGAAGGGCGCTTAGGGCCGGATCGGCGCTTCAAAGCGTATTGGCCGCCTGGTCGCGCTCGGACGGGGTGAAATTCTCGGCCGCGTTCTTTGCCCGCGCCACGTCCGACGGGGACATTTCGCTGGCGAGCTGGCCCGCACGATTTTTGGCCTGCGCATCGCCGGCGCCGGCGGCGATCAGATACCATTTCAAAGCGGCTTGCGGATTCTGCCTGACGCCGTCGCCACGCTCATAAAGAACAGCCAGATCGAATTGGGAATCGACATAGCCTTGCTCCGCTGCACGATTGAACCAGGCAGCGGCACGGGCGGGATCGTGCGCCGTGCCCTGCCCTTCGGCATAGGCGATGGCCAGATCATGCATCGCCTTGACGTTGCCGCGCAGCGCCGCCGCTTCGAACCAGGCAAAAGCCTGGCGCGGATCGGCACCGGCGCCGTCCTGGTAAAGGGTCGCCACCAGATACTGCGCCATCGGCACGCCCTGCTTTGCCGCGGCCAGACCCCAACGCAAAGCCGATGCAGGATCGTGCTTGTCATCGACATAAAGGAACGCCAGCGCCGTCTGGCTTCGCGCATCGCCTTTGTTGGCCAGCGCCGTAAGCTGAGCCAGGTTGGGGTGCGCGACCTGACGGTGGCTGACGCCATCCCTGCCCGCCGAAGCGCCGGCAATGGTCCCCAGGATCACGGCCGTCAGCGCCATCAGGACCAGACAGCCCAGCGCTACCCAGGTCATCCAATTGGCCATCCAGCCGGGCAAGCGTTTGGGTTTGGGCTCCGGCGCTTCGATTACCGTTTCACGCGCCACGCGGCGGGCATTGGCCAGAAGATCTTCCATCTCTTTCGGTGAGACGGGTGGCGGCGTGTCCAGCTCCAAGGCCGGCAAGGGAGTCAGCTTTGCCGCCGGCCGCGGCTCGGCGGGAGGCGCTTTCTGAGGAAGCGGTTCAGGGACCAGAGCCGGCGCCGCGACCGGGTCCGGTGTCATGGCCGCGTGAAAGACCGGATGCGGGGCGGGGTTGGCGATCTTTTCTTCCAGCAGCGCCACGCTGCGATTGAGCAGCTGTTCGGTCTTCTCCTGACGCGTTTCCAGGCCTGCCAAGGCGCGTTCGAACACGCGGAGACGCCGTTCCAGCCAGGCATCGGTCGGCGGTGCCGACACCGGCGCGCCATTCGCCACCGCCAGGCTCGCCCTGGGCTCGGCCGCCGCATCCGCGATCTGATGCAACTGCGCGACATCGTCCTCCAGGACGGCGGCGATCAAGGCCTCCTTTCCGGGAAAGAAACGGCGGAATTCGGATTTTGCGATGCCCGCTTCTTCGCACAGGCCCCGGATGTTGAAATGGGAACTGTCATCGCGGCCGATCTGCGCGCGCGCCGCCGCGATCAATGCCGCGCGGATCTCCGCATCATTTTCATTCCCAGTCACGCCGCAGTTCCACTAGCCCTGAAGCGACGCTAGGGGAGGAAGATTACCAACGGTCCGGAAAATTCTCTTCAATTCGAAATAATTTGCCGGCCGGTCATTCCGCCGGCTGGGGCCGGGGCCGGGTCACGGGCTTTCCGATCAGGCGCATCAAGACCAGGATCGCCGCGATCGTGACGATGTACGCCAAAAGCTGGGCACCATCGGGCGCTTCGACATAACCGATCAGGGTGTGCAGCAAGCGGCCGGGAATGCTGTCTTCCCGCAACAGCCAGGACGTATCCCACACCGTGCCATTCAGAACATTGATGTAGCCGCCATTCTGAAGGAACAGAACGGCCTGCGCCGCCATGCCCGCCGCCAGCAAGGTGATCAGGCCGGAGGTGACCTGGAACAGCCGCCCGGCCGGAATGGTAAGCAGCCCGAAATACATCAGCGCCGAAACCGCCGCGCCCGCGGCAAGACCAAGCGCCCCGCCCGCCAACAGGCCGGCATTGGTAGTGCCGCCCTGGGCCGCGATGCCATAAAGGAACAGCACCACTTCGGAGCCTTCGCGCAACACCGCAACGCCCACCACCACGCCCAGCGCGGCCAAAGTGCGCTTGCCCGTCACCACGTCATGACCGGCGGCCTTCAGTTCGCGCGCCATCTCGCGGCCATGGCTTGCCATCCAGACATTGTGCCAGGTGAGCATCGCCACCGCCAAAAGCAGGATCGAGGCGTTGAACAATTCCTGGCCATTGCCCTGAAACAATGCCGCAAGTTCGCCCGCGAACGCAGCCACCACGCAAGCGCCCAAAACGCCTGCCAGCACGCCGCCCAATACCGCCTGTCCGCGCCGGGGCACGCCCTGCGTGGCGGCCAGAACGATGCCGACGATCAGGCCGGCTTCGATGACTTCGCGAAAGACGATGAGGAGCGCTGACAGCATTATTCGGCCACCACCACGCCTTTGGCGGTATCGGCATGATACTCGCCCATGAAGGGATAACGGCCCGGCGCCAGGGCACGGATGCGGATATTGCCTGTGGAATTGCCGGCCACGACCTTTTCCACCTTCAAGGCGGTGGAGTCGAATTCCTCCGCCGTCGCGTCCTTGTTGGTGAGCGCGATCAGGGACGGCGTATTGGCCTTCACGCGGATTTCAGACGGCGTGAATTTATGGTTCTGCAAAGTCACCTTGATGGGGTCGGCGGCGAAAGCCGGCACAGATGCGGCCATGGCCGTCAGCAGTAGAAACGTGAAGGTCGTGTTTTTCATTTGTTTTTGCTCGGGAAAGAAAAAGTCCAACTGACATGGATCGGCTTCCACCAGTCCGGCACGCCGGATGCCTTGTCGACATGGCGGATAAAGCCATGACTGGTGGGCGGCGAAATGATGTAGGTCAAATGATAGGTGCCGGGCCCCGCCATATCGACGCCATTGGCGTAATGGGGGCCGTCCTTGGCCGTCATGGGAAACAGAAGGCCGGTTTTCTTGTAGGCCTTGTTGCCGTCCTTGGTCAGTTCGAAGCTGATATTGAGATAGGGGATCCAGGCATCCTCGGCAAAGCCATGGGCTTCATCACCGGTGGCATGGACATCGGCTTCCAGATGGACGCTGTCCTTGGTCATGCCCATGCCGGTGGGCATGCGGTCCATCTCCACGCCGGTCAGATAATTGGGCACGATCTGCATGCCCTCCTTCACCACCGGCTCGCCGATATAGAATTCCTGCACCGCCCAGGCCGGCATGGCGAGCGAGGCGAAGGGCGCGACCAGCAAGGCGCCTATCAGAACGAGATTGCGCATACGTCCGGCAAATGAGTTTCATCCGCTTTATAGATGCAACTCATTCTCAAGTACAGAGCCGGAACTCTCTATTGGCGAAATTTAAGAAGCCGGAAAAGCCGGATTTTCAGGAAAAACCGCCAGGGCCGGCGAAAATAGCCGGAGAATGATCAGTCCGGCCGCAAGGCCCGGACCAGGAACCGGGTGAGATTGTCGGCCAGCGCCCGGCGGCATTGCTGCCCCCGTGCCCCCTCTTTCGCCGCCTGATGCAGGGCGCCCGCAATGGCCTGTCCGATGATGGCGGCGTCATAAGAACCGCAGGCCGTGCCGCCGGCGGCAGCTTCGCGAATGATCTGGCTCCATTCCTCGCCCCAGCGCGCCATCAGCGGCGTGTCGGGACCACCACCGGCATCGATCACCGCGGCATCGGTCATGGCGGCGCGCAGCACACCCGGATGGCTGTCGCAGTAATCATAGATCGCGTTCAAGGTGGCGGCGATCACCTGTTCCAGGCCCTGGCCGGGACGGCGCGCATCGCGCAAATGAACATCCATTTCCTGGCGCGCTTCCTCGACGAAGGCCAGAAAGCAAGCGCGCTTGTCCGGATAGTGAAGATAGAACGTCCCATGGCCGAGTCCGGCTTCGCGTGCGATGTCCTGAGGACGCGTGGAGTCGTAGCCGCGCTCGACAAAGAGCTTGCGTGCGGCGCTTTTGATCTTGGAAAGACTCTCGGGCTTGCGCCGCGCTTTGCGGTCTTTGATTTCGGCGGTGTTTACGATGGCACTGTCCATGACCCGCGACTTTCGGTATGTGCGAGACATTGTCAACTCGCAGGGCGGTGGTGCCGCCTTTGGTCGCAGAGCTGCCATGCGATGCGGCGGCGCAATGATTGCAGCGCAATAAAACATCGGGAATTGTACGCAGTACGCGACGTATTTATTGCGCGGCGAATAGGCCGTAGACGGAGCTTTCCGGCCGCGGTTCGAAAAAGCCAGGAATTGCAAGGTTATTTCAAAAGGTCCGGGGCGGTACTTAACGCGCCATTAAGGGCCTGGATGCAAGCTTCCGCGAGTAGCGTGTGGGGGCTCGAGCCCCGCGAATGCAGAAAGCATCGAGGATCAATTGGGGCTGACGGCGAAAGACATGAGCGACATGGGCAGGCTGGCCCATCTCGCGATGAATCCCAGGGAAGATGCCAGCCGCGAGGAAATCTATCTCGCGATCGCCTCGCTCTATCGCGTCCAGGGCAACAACCTGAACAATCGCGAGCGCGAATTGATGCGCGAAATCCTGCGCCGCCTTACCCGCGATGTGGAAATGGCGATCCGGATTGCCCTGGCCGAGCGCCTTGCCGACGATAACAGCGCGCCGCACGACCTGATCCTGCTTCTGGTCGACGACACGATCGAAGTAGCGCGCCCGCTCATTCTGCGCAGCCCCCTGCTCACGGAAAAAGACGCACTGCGCCTGATCGCCGAAGCCGGCGCCGGCCACCAGGAAGCGGTTGCCGGCCGCGCACATATCGGCATTCCGGTCACGGACGCGCTGGTGCGTTGCGAATCCGAATCCGTCCTGGTCGCGCTGGTGCGCAACGCCACCGCCCGCATCTCGGAAACCGCGTATCAGACGCTGGTGGAACGCTCGCGCGCCCTCACCGGCTTGCAGGAACCTTTGATCAGCCGCGCCGACCTGCCCGTGGAACTGGCCAACAGCATGTGCGCCTGGGTTTCGGATGCGCTGAAGATTCATATCGCCAACAATTACAAGATCGCGCCCAGACACGTGGATGCGGCGTTGGCCGAAGCCGTGGGTGCGCTGGGTCATGCCGCGCCCGGCCCCCAGGATCCGCCCGCCGACAGCGCCCAAAAGCTGATCGACAAGCTGGCTGCCTCCGGCCAGCTCAAAGCCGGATTTCTGATGCGGGTATTGAGCCAAGGGCAGATCGACCTGTTCGATCTCGCCTTTTCACGCCTTCTGCACATGGACGTCATGCGGTTCCGCCAGGCCTTTTATGGGCAAGGCGTGTCGCAGGTGGCGCTGGCCTGCCGGGCCGCCGGGATCGACAAATCGGTATTCGCCACGGTGTTCAATTTGTCGCGCCAGGCCCGCAAGGAAATGGCCAGCCTGGGGCGCTCCGACATGGAAGAAGCTGAGCTGGTTTTTGGCCGCTTCACCCGGGCGGCGGCGCTGGAAGAGATGCAGGGCTTTCGGGTCCATTAGGGCTTTCTCGTCGCCAAAACATGCTATTCTGTCCGGCATGAAGGACAGTTTCGGCCGTTCCATTACATATCTGCGCGTCTCGGTGACGGACCGCTGCGATTTCCGCTGCGTCTATTGCATGAGCGAGCATATGAGCTTCCTGCCCAAGGCGGAGATGCTCACGCTTGAAGAGCTGGAGCGGCTCTGCCTGGTCTTCGTGGACAAGGGCGTGGAGCGGCTGCGCATCACGGGCGGCGAGCCTCTGGTGCGCAGGAATGTGATGACGCTATTCGAACGGCTGGGCCGGCGGATCGGCGATGGGCTGAAGGAAGTCACCCTCACCACCAATGGCAGCCAGCTCACCCGTTATGCGCAGGGCCTCGCCGATGCCGGGGTGCGGCGGGTCAATGTCTCGCTGGACACGCGCGATCCCGAACTCTTCCGGCGCATCACCCGCTGGGGCGAATTGCCCAAGGTTCTGGATGGCATCGAGGCCGCGGCGAAAGCCGGCCTCGATATCAAGATCAACGCCGTGGCGCTCAGGGGCCAGAACGAAGACGAAATCCCGGATTTGATGCGCTGGTCGCATGCCCAGGGGTTCGACTTCACCTTGATCGAAACCATGCCGCTGGGCGATGTCGATGAGGATCGGGTCGACCGCTATCTGCCTTTGTCGCTGGTGCGGGCCAGGCTGGAGCGCGAAGTAACTTTGACGCCCAGCACGCATCGCACCGGCGGGCCCGCCCGCTATTTCGATGTCGCCGAAACCGGCGGGCGGCTTGGATTGATCACGCCCCTTACCCACAATTTCTGCGAAAGCTGCAACCGGGTCCGGGTCACCTGCACCGGCACGCTCTACATGTGCCTGGGCCAGGAAGACAGCGCGGATTTGCGCGCGCCGCTGCGCGCTTCCGCGTCCGATGAGCCGCTCCATGCCGCGATCGAGGCCGCGATACGGCACAAGCCACGCGGCCATGATTTCGTGATCGACCGCCGCTCGGCCGCGCCCGCGCTTGCGCGCCCCATGTCGATGACCGGGGGCTGACCCGCGCCATGCCAGCGCTTCATTTCACCGCGGCGCCGGATGCCGCCGAGGCGTTGGCCGACATGCGCAAGCGCCATCCCGATGCGGGCCCCAAGGATGCGGATATCGTGGTCGCGCTGGGCGGCGACGGGTTCATGTTGCAGACCCTGCACGCCTTTCTGGGCACCGGAAAGCCGATCTATGGGATGAATCTGGGCTCGGTGGGTTTTCTGATGAACGAATACCGCGCCGAAAAACTGATCGAGCGCCTTGCCGCCGCGGAACGGGCGATCGTCCATCCCCTCCGGATGAAGGCGCATGGCACCAAGGGCGTCACCGAAGCCTTGGCGTTCAACGAGGTCTCGCTGCTCCGCGAAACCCGCCAGGCCGCCAAGATCAGCATCCTGGTGGACGAACGCATCCGCATCGCCGAATTGATCTGCGACGGCGTCCTGGTTGCCACGCCCGCCGGATCGACCGCCTATAATCTCTCCGCACACGGACCGATCTTGCCGATCGACGCGGCGCTTCTCGCCTTGACGCCGATCAGCGCCTTTCGTCCCCGCCGCTGGCGGGGCGCGCTCCTGCCCCATCGCGCGCGGGTGCGGTTCGAGATCTTGGAAAGCGCCAAACGTCCGGTCAGCGCCGTGGCCGACGATTTCGAGGTCCGCGATGTCAGCGCCGTCGATGTGGCGGAAGACCGGTCCGTCGCCATGACCATGCTCTATGACGCCGGCCATAATCTCGATGAACGTATCCTTGCGGAACAATTTTCCGACTAAATCGGCGGATAGCCCGCCCGCGACTTCACCAGCCGTTAACGGGGGTTAAGCTATATTTTCCGGCATCGCGCCCCTTTTCTGGGCAGCGGCAAGCTGGATGCTGGGATGAGCGCGTACCGCTTTGACAAACTTAAAATTCTCGTGGTGGACGACAATGTCCATATGCGCAAGCTGGTCGTCACCATCTTGCAAGCCTTCGGCGTGGTTCATATTTTCGAAGCCGAAAGCGGCGAGCGCGCCTGGGCGGTCCTGCGCGAGTCCAACCCGGATGTGGTGGTGCTGGACTGGATGATGGAAGGCCTGTCCGGGCTGGACGTCGTCCAGATGATCCGCTCCGATCCTCAGACCCCCAATCCCTTTGTGCCGGTGATCATGCTGACCGGCCACACCAGTATCGACCGGGTACGCCAGGCGCGCGACGCCGGCATCAACGAATTCATCGCCAAGCCCGTTTCGGTCAAGATTATGATGAGCCGGCTGATGTCGGTGATCGAAAATCCCCGGCCTTTCGTCCGTACAAAGAGTTATTTCGGGCCTTGCCGCCGCCGGCGCGGCAATCCGGAATATCGCGGCCCGGAGCGCCGCACCGAGAAGACCGCCATTGCGGCGGAATAGGAGGCGCCATGTCTCGCCAGCAACCTATCGAGCTTTTCATGCCTCCCAACATGCTGAAGGCGAAGGTCGGCGGCAGCTTTGTGGGATTGGACATGGCCGCCATCAACCGCGCCGAAGCCGCAATGGAGGAATTGAAAAGCCAATTCGCCGATTGGGCCCAGGACGATGTCCGCCGCCTGGTGGCGGCGCGCGACGCCTTCGCCGCCGAGCCTGGAAGCACGACCCGGGCCGGCCTCTTGCGCGCCGCGCATGACATGAAAGGCCAGGCCGCCACCTTCAATTATCCCCTGATCGCACAGGTGGCGGGCTCCCTTTCGCATCTGATCCACGATCTGCCCGAAACGGCCGAGCTTTCGCTGGGTCTGGTGGATGCACATGTCAACGCAATCCATGTGATCTATCGCGACAAGGTGATGGACATGTCGAACAAGGTGGCGCTGGCGCTGTCCAAGGAATTGGAAGCCCGCGTGGCCGAAGCGCTGGGCGGCTAGCTGTCGCCGCGCATCGACGAGAACAGGTCCAGCAACCCCGACCCGAACGACAAAGGCGAACTGGACTGAGACCCGAAAAAGCCTCTGGGCTGCCAGTTCATCACACCCGCCAGCAAGGTTTCGATATTGGCGTCGACCGCATGGGCGGCGATCCTGCGAGCGGTCGCGGGATTTGCCGGCGCCTCGCCCGCCGTCATGCCCGCGGATGGCGCGCTGGCAAGCGTCGCGCTGCTGCCCGGCTGCTGCATCGCCCAGTCATAAACTTCGCGAACGCTTTTGGCCGTGCCATCGGCATGAAAGAAGACGCTGCGATTGGCGCCGGCGGCCTGCGGAAAAATCTGCGCGGCGTTGGCGGACGGGCTGGTCTGACTGGTGCGGATCAGCTTGCAGGCGGCATCGGCGCCCAGAAAGTGCGCGGCATAAAGCTCGCCGCCGCAGACCTGCCGGCCCAGATTGGCTTCCATCGCGCCTTGGGTCGAACGGGCATATTCGCCCGCCATCAGCGCGGACACTTGCGGATCTTTTTTCAGGGCCAGAATGGTCTGGCGGTCGGCATCGCTGGCGGCATGATAACGGCCATCCGGCGTGGTGCTGATCGCCCCGGCCAGCGATCCCAGGCCGTACCTGGCCCCATGGGTTTTCACCAGTCCCAACCAGGTCTGGTCGATGAACTGAAACAGTCCGGCCGCGGAGGATGTGCTGGACTGGGCGTTGGCCTTCAGGCTGGATTCCCGCATCGCGGTGCCGAGCAGATAATGGAAGTCCGAACCCGTCGCGGCGGCGGCATTTTTCAGCGCGGCGACAATGGTATTGGTGTCGATAGGTGCCCCGACCTGCATGGGGCCAACATCGCCTCTTATGGTTAAAGAGACCTTACTTCGGCGATCAGCGCGTCCCGGCGGGCTGTTTCATATGGAACAGCCTGGCTGTGCCCCCAGACCGGTCCCGGCCAGGCGGGGTCACCGGGATGGCGGCCCAGGACATGGACATGCAGCTGGTGCACCAGATTGCCCAGGGCGCCCACATTGACTTTGGTGATACCGGGACGGCCGCGCAGGATCGCGCCGGCCCTGGTGATTTCCTCGGTCAGCAAGACGCGGTCGGCAGCCGAAAGGTCCATCAACTCCGTCATCCCGTCCTGGCGCGGCACCAGGATCAGCCAGGGATACCGCGCGTCATTCATCAGCAGCACCCGGCAAAGCGGCCAGTCCGCGACGAAAAATGTGTCGGCCTCCAGACGGGGATTGAGAGCGAACGTCATGCGGCGAACCTGCGGGGATCGAATGCGGGAATGACAGATGCACGCCCCAGGATCTGATTGCACATGGTTTCCGCCACCGCCGGGGCGAAAAGAATCCCATTGCGATATTGGCCGCTGGCCAGCCACAGCCCATCCACCGCCGTGGGCCCCAACAAGGGCAATCCATCCGGCGAGCGGGGACGCAAGCCCGCCCAATGGTCGCTCAGGGTCCAGTTCTTGAGGGCCGGCATCAAGCCTTCCGCCGCATGGCGCAATCCGTCCCGCCCCTCGTCGGTGAGCGCGGTGTCGAAGCCCACCGCTTCCACCGTGGCGCCGATCGCCAGCGCCCTGCCGCGGGGGACCGCATAGATCCCATTGCCCCAGATCACGGCGGCGGGCGGCGACTGATCAGGCGGCGGCGTCAACAGGATCATCTGCCCCTTCACCGGGACAACGGGCGCCACAGCCGGTTCGACCAGTCCGCTCCAGGCTCCCGCCGCCAGAATGATGGCGTCCGCCGGATAGAGTCCGAAGGGCGTCCGGACGGCCACGGCCCGGCCGCCATCGCGCTCGATCCGCACCACCGCCTCGTTGGCCAGGACGCGTCCTCCGGATTTGTGGAACGCGGCCGCCAGAGCCAAGGCCAGCCGCTGATTGTCCACCCAAGCCTCATGGGGCGACCACAGCCCGCCGGCAATGCCAGCGGTCACCAGGGGCGCAATCTCCCGAACCCGATCTGCCCCAACCAATACCGAATCCGGCTGAACGATCTGGCGCTCCAGTCCCGCCAAGGCGATGACATCCTCGGCCAGGATCAGCGCGCCATGCGGCGCGAAGCCGATATTTTGACCGCTCAGATCTTCAATTTGTTTCGCAAAATTCGGCCACAAGACATTGGAATAACGTGCGAACTCAATTTCATCGGGGTGCGAATTCTGCAATTCCGCTGTCACGGCCAACATGCCGGCCGAGGCCCAGGTCGCTCCGCGTCCGGGCTGACCTCGTTCCAGGATCAGCACCTCTTGTCCGGCTTCTGCCAGCCGCCAGCCGATGGCCAGGCCGGCCACGCCTGCCCCAATCACAAGGATCTTCATGCCCCGGCTATAACTCGAAAAGAGCCGGTCTTATACCTATCTGACGGCAGGCCTCGTCCGCGTTCCGGACGGGTGGAAAATCCGGCAGGAGAGACAGATGGAAAAGGCATTGTTCGGCGCGGGCTGCTTCTGGGGCGTGGAAGATTTCTTCCTGCAGGTTCCCGGCGTGAGCGAAGCGGTGAGCGGCTATGCCGGCGGCACCACCCAGAACCCGACCTATAAGCAAGTCTGCGCGGGCGACACCTATCATGCCGAAGTGGTGGAAGTGACTTTCGACCCGGCCAAGGTCTCCTATGCCGCGCTGGTCGACCTGTTCTTCAAGATGCACAACCCCACCCAGCTCAATCGCCAGGGACCGGATTTCGGCACCCAATACCGCTCGGTGATCTTCACCCATGGTCCCGAACAGGCCCGCATCGCCGCCGACCGGCTGGAAGCGGCCAAAGCGTCCGGCCGCTACAAGAGCCCCATCGTCACCCAGATCGAGCCTGCCCCCGCCTTCTGGCGGGCCGAGGACTATCACCAGCGCTATTTCCAGAAACATGGCGGCAGTTGCCATGTGAGCTTCGCCGAGGTGCAAAACTCCTGACGGTGTCAGGCCGGGCGTTCGCGCTCGGCTTTCTCTTCATTAAGCCGCATGGTCACCAGCACCACGATCATGGCGGCGAAGCTGGTGAGCGTTCCGGGCAGCCAGATGATCAACCCGCCATAATGCTGGTCGTTGAGCGGGGTCATGTCCACCACCCGGCCGCAGATATTGTAGACGGGATAGAAGTCGGTCATCGAGAGCGACAGGATCGCGCCCAACACCATCTGCGGCAGTTCGATCAAAAGGATCATCAGCGCCCGCATCAGATGAGACAGGCGCGCGGGCGGCTTGGGCCGGCTGTCCAGAACCAGCGACCAGAACATTACGCCATTGATCGCCATGGTCCAGTTCATCAGCATGTAGAGATTTTCGTCCAGCATCACCCGCGTATGGATCGACGGGATCAGCCAGAAATAGAGCAGCCCGACAAAAAGCACGGGCGCGATGGCGGGATGCTGAAGCACATCCAGCACGGCCTTGACGGGGCGCGCGGTCACCAGCGGACGAAGGAATCCCGGCATTCCGGCATAGAGCGCGGAGCCGCCCATCCCCATCGCGATCAGGAACGCCCCGGCGTGATGCAGCACGAAGTGCGCCCAGCGATGGGCGAAGAACAGATGCTGGGCGTAATAGTCGACGCGGGTCTGCAGCACGACATAGAAAGACAAAACGCCCAGGACAAAACAGGCGATCCGCCACGGGGCCGGCCGCTCCGCCTTGGGCAGGATCTGAACCCCATGGCCGTACCAGGCCAGCGCCAAGAAGGTCGCCAGGAATTCCACCCAATGGAATTCCCAGGGCAGAAAAAGCGGAAGATGCGCGGGAAACAATTGCCCGGTGACGGACAGCGCCGCACCGGCCAACAGCAACAGGCCGTACCAGGCCCAGGAAGACGTCCGCGTCATTGAGCGGTTCCAGGAAAAGTGTGACGCCGTTGCCACGACGCGGACACTAGGCAACTCCGTCCGGAACCGCGACAAGACAAAGAGAGACAGCGACCTTACGCGCGGTTCGTGCCCCCGCCAAAGCGTGATAAGGACGCGGGCTATGCGATATGCCGCCCTGTTCCTGGCCCTGATGCTCGCGGCCTGTGGCCGTTCCGACTTTCACATGACCGATATTTCCGGCGCCATGCCGCGGCTGGACCTGCATATGACACGGGCCAGCGACGGCGGGGCGGTGAGCGGCGAAACCTATCGCGGCAAGGTGGTGGTGCTTTACTTCGGCTACACCAACTGCCCGGATGTCTGCCCCGCCACCCTGGCCAATCTCGCCGCCATGCTGCAGCGGCTGAACAGCAAGGACGTGCAGGTCCTGTTCGTCACGGTCGATCCCAATCGCGACACTGCCCAGCTGCTCGACCAATATGCCAAGGCCTTTTCGCCCCAGATCGAGGGCTTGCGAGGCACGGACAATCAACTGGCCGATCTGGCGCGACGCTACCGCGTCGCCTATTCGGTCGATGCCAAGCCGCCTTACACCGTGATGCATTCCAATGCGGTGTTCTTTTTCGATCGCTCCGGCCGGATCCGGCTGGTCACCACCGACACCAGCGATCCCGCGGTGATGGCGGATGATGTGACACGTTTATTGCGGAAGCAATAAACGTGTCATCCCCGGCGAGCGGCGTTCAGCCGCGAGGGGTGAGGAGCGGCACGCGAAGCGTGTGAGTCGGTCCAGTGGACCGGCGAAAGCGACGAACGCCCGGAGCGCGAGCGAAAGGCAGGCCAGGAGATCCAGGCATTTGAACTTGCGGGATCGGTGCAGAATGAAAACACCTGGGTCCCCTTCCCTCACATCGTACGATGTCGCGTCCGATGCTCGCCGGGGATGACACTGGCGTTAGATATGTAGTGCGCCGCCGTCCGCAGCCAACACCGCCTCATGCATCATTTCCGAGAGCGTGGGATGCGGGAAGATGGTGTGCGCCAGCTCCTGGTCGGTTAGTTCGCCGGTCTTGGCGATGACATAGCCCTGGATCAGTTCAGTGACTTCCGCGCCGATCATGTGCGCGCCCAAAAGCTCGCCGGTTTCGGCGTCGAACACGGTCTTGATCAGGCCCTCGGCTTCGCCCAAGGCGATGGCCTTGCCGTTGCCGATGAAGGGGAAACGGCCGACCTTGATCTTGCGGTCGGTTTCCTTGGCCTTGGCTTCGGTGAGGCCGACGCTGGCCACCTGCGGCCAGCAATAGGTGCAGCCCGGCACATTGGACGTATTGAGCGGATGCACGCCTTTTACGCCGGCGATCTTTTCCGCCACAATCACGCCTTCATGCATGGCCTTGTGCGCCAGCCAGGGACCGCCGACCAGATCGCCGATCGCCCAGACGCCATCGACGCCGGTCTCGCCATATTTTCCCGTCACCACATGGGTGCGGTCGACTTTGATGCCCGCCGCTTCCAGGCCGATATTCTCGACATTGCCGACAATGCCCATCGCCAGGATCACCCGGTCCACGGTGACGGTTTCGGTCTTGCCGTCTTTCGCTTTCAAGGTGGCGGTCACATTGTCCGCGCCCTTTTTCAGCTCGGTCACGGTGGTGCCGACCTTGAGCTTCATGCCCTGCTTATTGAAAGCCTTGGCGGCGAAGGTGGAGATTTCCTCGTCTTCCACCGGCAAGACGCGATCCAGCACTTCGACCACGGTCACGTCCGCGCCCAGGGTGCGATAGAAGCTGGCGAATTCGATGCCGATGGCGCCGGAGCCTACCACCAGAAGCGATTTGGGGAAGGATGGCGGCACCATCGCTTCGCGATAGGTCCAGATCAGTTTTCCGTCCGGTTCCAAGCCCGGCAGGGTGCGCGCACGGGCGCCTGTGGCCAGGATGATGTTCTTGGCGGCGTAGTCGGTGGCCTTGCCGTCCTTGGTGACGGAAAGCTTGCCCTTCCCCGCCAGCTTGGCCTCGCCCGCGATGACGGTGATCTTGTGCTTCTTCATCAGGAAGCCGACGCCGTTGGACAGCTGCTGCGACACCGCCCGGCTGCGGGCGACGATCTTGGCGATGTCGAACTTGAAATTGTCGGCGCTGAAGCCGAACTCGTCCAACCGGTGCATCAGGTGCCAGATTTCCGACGAGCGCAGCAGCGCCTTGGTGGGAATGCAGCCCCAGTTCAGGCAGATGCCGCCCAGACGGTCGCGTTCCACCACGGCCGTCTTCATGCCCAGCTGGGCACAGCGAATGGCGCAGACATAGCCGCCCGGGCCGCCGCCCACCACGATCGCGTCGAATGTGTCAGTCATTTGCGGTTTCCCCTTCGCCGCTCACAGCAACATCGAGGCCGGCGCCTCGATGAACCGCTTGAGGGTCTGGAGGAATTTGGCGCCCGTGGCCCCGTCCACCACCCGGTGATCGCAGGACATGGTGATGGTCATGACGGTGGCGATCTCGATCTTGCCGTCTTTGACCACCGGCCGTTCCTCGCCCGCACCCACCGCGATGATGCAGGACTGGGGCGGATTGATGATGGAGGTGAAGCTCTTGATCCCGAACATGCCCATATTGGAGACCGAGAAGCTGCCGCCTTCATATTCCTGCGGCTTCAGCTTCTTTTCCTTGGCCCGGGCGGCCAGCGCCTTCACTTCGTTGGAAATCTCGGCCAGACCCTTGGTTTCCGCCTTGAACACGATGGGCGTGATCAGGCCGAAATCCAGCGCCACGGCGACGCCGACATCGGCATGCTTATGGCGGATGATCGAATTCTCGGTCCAGCTGGCATTGACGTCGGGATGCTTCATCAGCGCCATGGCCGATGCCTTCATCACGAAATCGTTGACCGACAGCTTATAGGCCGCATTCTTGCCCGCCGCCGCGTTCAAAGCTTCACGCGCCGCCATCAGAGCGGTCAGATCGCAATCGACGCTGAGATAGTAATGCGGAATGAGGGTCTTGGCCGACGTCAGGCGCTTGGCGATGGCCTTGCGCATCGAATCGTGTGGGATCTCTTCGTAATCCTCGGGCTTGTAGAACAGCTTGGCGTCCGGCAACGGCGCGACACCGACGCCGCTGCCGGCAGCAGCCGCGCTTGCGGCGGCCGCGGGCGCAGGCCTGGCGGCAC
>CALMGU010000008.1 GCA_937865685.1 uncultured Alphaproteobacteria bacterium
GCTGATCGATAATGGTCTTGGCAGTAAGGCTGGCGATGGCGCAGGCCGCCGACGGAATCGGAAGCTGTCCCGAAAGGCTGCCGCCGTCATGGAGCTTGAGCTTGGCCAGAAGTTCGGGACGGCCCATCGTATAGCCAACCCGCATGCCGGCCATGCCGAAGATCTTGGAGAAGGTGCGCATGATCAGCACATCCTTGCCCGCCGCGACCAGATGCGAATTGGTGTTGTTGGGATAGTCCTTGGTCCAATGGATATAGGCTTCGTCGAGCACCACGATCGAGCCCGCGGGCTTATTGTCCACGATCCACGCGATCTCCGACTGGGGCGTCATGGTGCCGGTGGGATTGTTGGGATTGCAGACATAGATCACGCCGGCATTGGCATCGGCTGCCGCCATCGCCCTTATGTCGTGGCTGTAATCGGCCTTCAGCGGTATGCCCTTGATGGGGGTCTTGAGGAACTTCGCCGCCGTTGCCGCGGTCTCGTAGGTGGGATCGGCCTGCACCAGGCTCTTGGTGGGCGAGCAGAACGCCACCACGCTGCGCGCCAGGCCTTCGTTCGAACCCGGCCAGGTCATGATGTGATCGGCCGGGACCTTCTCGATCGCGGCGATGGTCTTGACCAGATCGTCATGCTCATTGTTGGGGACATAGCGGTTGGATTGCGAGATCACGGCGGCGGCGGCGGCGGCGCCGGGCGCCATCGGTCCGGTCCAGCATTCATTCTGGCCGATGCGCACCGCGCCCCGTTTGGCGTCGGCCGCGAAGGCGAGTTCCGGGCTCAAGGTCAACGCCGTGGCCGCGCCGCCGAACATCGCGGCGGCCCGGATCATCTGCCGCCGCGAATAACCGCGAGAGAGCAGATCGTCTTTTAATTCTTCAGAGATTTTCATTCTCGGTTCTCCCTAGGTGGTTGCTTGTGACGGTTGCCTGAACGCGTACGCAAATCAGCAAACAGGGAAGCGGCGACACGAATGCCTTGCTCCCCCGAGCCGGCATGGTCTGATCGAAAGGCTATAGGGGGTTGTTTCAAGGTTCAAGCTTCGCAGGGCTGCAACCCCGCATGCCGTCATTCGAAATTGTCGCAAAAACACTCGACTTTTCGCACGTCCGGGATGGATCGCGCATTCGACGGGCAACCCGCCTTCTTTATGTGCCGGATGGCGCATCCGGCGCGCGTTAGCCATATCCGCAAAAGCCGTTGGACATTCCACCGTCATCAGGGTGACGTCGGAACCTGTCAAACAGGCACGCCATGTATCAGAAATTTCTCGTCGCTCTTGCCATCATGCTGGTCGCCGTCGCGCCGGTGTGGAACTACAGCAGCAACTGGTCCTATGGGCCCTTCATCGCCGTGCTGTTTCTCCTGGGCGTGAACCTGGTCAATTATCTCTGCTCGGATCCGCTGTCGCTGAACAGTTCCGAAAAGCAGTCGCATTAGTTTTATCTTTCCCCCTCCGGCCTTCGCACCTAATTCGGTGCTACGTTCGCACGCTGGCGCTACTCATCCTCCCCCACCAGCGTGCTTCAGGCGGCGTTAGGCTTTCCGCGTCATATACGTGTTGAGAACATTTCCAAACCAATCCTCGAACCAGTCCCGGCGGGCGACTTCCTCGTTCTCGTCCGGAGCCCGGCGCAGGCGCTTGCCCAGAATGGCGTCGCCGAATGCGGCGATGGTGGTGAGGTGCACGATCGCGCGGGTGTCGGCGATGTCGAAATCCTGATTCAGCTCCGTCATGCGCAGCCGCATGGCATGCAGCGCTTCCACCAGTTCGTCGAAAGCCGGCAGCCCCACCGCGCCCATCGGCGCATTGCTTTGCATCAGCCAGATCATCCGTTGTGCCAGCCCATCGCGATACGCCGCGAACGCCGATGCGATCGGATCTTTGCTGGTGGACGGCCCCGCGCGCATCCCATCCAGCAGTACCGTTTTCAAATGATCGATGGTCTTGAGGTTGAGGGCCTGGATCAGCCCTTCCCGGCTGCCGAAATGATGCAGGATGGTGGGATGGGAAACGCCCGCCGCCTTGGCGACTTCCTGCAATCGAAGGCCCGCTGGCCCCGCCGCCGCCATACCGGCTTCCGCCGCTTCCAGAATCAATTGGCGTGCATCTGCCGGGCTTCGGCGTATGCGTTTGTTTTTATTCTCTGATTTTGTCTTTGCCAAGTTTCTCAATCTCACTATTGACAATATTGTAGATAATAGGCATGGTCCCGGCGTCGAAGCAAGGACGCCCCCATGTTCGCCCAATCCACCATCGATACTCGGCTCCGCCCGCTTGAGGCCGTCAAGGCCGTGCGCCGGCTGATGGCCAATCCCGAAGCGACCGAGGAAGTCTTTGTGATCCTTCGCGCCATGCGCGGCCGTTCGGGCATCGCGCTGTTCCGCCGTTTCACCCAAAGCCCGATGGGTGCCCGCATCCTGAACGAGAAGCGCAGCCTGTTCGCCACCCTGTCCGACACGCCGGCCCTTGCCGCGTTGCCGGAGGGAAGCCTGGGCCTCGCCTATCATCGCTTCATGGCGTCCGAGAATCTCTCCGCCGAAGGCCTGGTCGCGCCGTCGCAAGCCTATCGCGACGATGTGGTGTCGGATGATGTGGCGCTGTTTCGCGACCGGATGCGCGACATGCACGATCTTACCCATGTCCTCACCGGCTATGGCCGCGATCCCTTGGGCGAATTGTGCCTGCTCGCTTTCATGTATCCGCATACCGGCAATCTGGGCATGGCGTTGATCGTGCTGATGGGCTTTTCCAAGCTGGACAGCAAAGCAGCGCGCCGGGCCGTCATTGAAGCCTGGCGTCATGGCCGCAAAGCGCGCTGGTTCGCGGATATGGATTGGGAAGCGATGTTGCCCGAGCCGCTGGACGTGCTGCGCCGGTGTTTCAACGTCGTCAGGCCGAACGCCTATTACGGAGCGATGGCG
>CALMGU010000009.1 GCA_937865685.1 uncultured Alphaproteobacteria bacterium
CAGGATCGCATTGCACAAGGCGCGCTCGTGCAGCTGCTCCTGCCGCGGAGTGATCGGACGGTTGTTCTTCATCGGCGCTTCGCTGTATTAACGTGTTAATACATTAATGCATTGGCAGGGCGCGTGCAAGCCCCGTTGGCTTGACGCCACACCCGGCCAAACCCTACAATTCCCGTGCTCATCTAGACCGGCTGAGGGAAAGGCCCTTAGAAGCCGGGGCAACCGCCGCGTGGGGTTTTACGAGAAATCCCGCAGCGGAATGGTGCCAACTCCTGCGGCCGGGTCATCCGGCCGGTAGATGAGCCGCTGGTTCGTGGCGCCCGCAGGCGCCGCACCGTCGCAAGCGATGAGCTTTCAGGGGTTGGGCATACCTCTGGGCGGCAACAGGGCTTGAGACAAGGTGTAGGAACGGTGGCAACTTCTCCCTCGATCATCGAAGAACCGGCGCTGGCCGAAGGCGTCATACAGGGTTGAATCGATCTGGCTGGTGGTGAGGCGCAGGCGCGAGGCGGTGACGCGGTCAATCTTGAGATCCACCTCCAGCCCCTTGTCCTGCTGGTCGGAATTGACGTCCTGCAATTCCGGCACCGTCTGCAGGGCTTCGGTGATCCTGGGCAGCCATAGATTGAGCTCGTCCAGCGAGTCGGCCTGGATCGTATATTGCAGCGACCCGTTACCCTGGCGGCCGCCGGACCGGACGCCCGTCGAACTCATCGGCGTCATGAACATGCGCGCCCCGGCAATGGCGTTCAGCTTCGGCCTGAGCCGGTCGATCACGTCTTGCGAGCTGACATGCCCACGGTCGGCCGGCGGCTTCAGGGTGATGAAAAGTTGTCCAGTGTTGGTGGCGCCGCCACCCCGGCCGCCGCCGCCGCCGCCGATCGAGCCCGCGACCTGCGCCACCGCCGGATCGGATTTGATGATGTTGCCGAACTGGACGAACTTCTTCTCCATCGCCTGATAGGAGATGCTCTGGTCGCCGCGGATATTGCCGAAGATGCGCCCTTCATCGGTCTGCGGGAAGAATCCCTTGGGAATGATGCTGAGCAGATAGAAATTCATCACGATCGCGACCAGAAGCGTGAACATGATGGTCTTGGGATTGTCGAGCGACCAGGCCAGCGAGCGGCGATAGAAATCCAGACTGACTTCGAAGGCTCGGCGCATCGGCCGGGTGAAACGGCCTTCGCGTTCCTTGGAGAAATCCAGATAGGCGCACATCATCGGCGTCACGGTCAAAGACACGATCAGCGACATGCCGATTGCCAGGGTCAAGGTCACGGCGAATTCGTGGAACAGCCGGCCGATGATCCCGCCCATCATCAGGATTGGCAGAAACACCGCCACCAGCGAGATGCTCATGGAAAGCACCGTGAAGGCGACTTCCTGGGCGCCTTTCAGCGCCGCCTGGTAGCGCCCCTCGCCCATCTCCAGGTGGCGCGTGACATTTTCCAGAACCACGATGGTGTTGTCGACCACAAAGCCGGTCGAAATGATCAGTGCCATCAGCGAGAAATTGTCGAGCGAAAAGCCCAGCAGATACATCATGCCGAAGGTGCCCAAAAGCGCCAGCGGCACGGAAACGGCGGGGACCAGGGTGGCACGCAGATTGCGCAGGAACAGGAACACCACCAGCACCACCAGGACGGTGGACAATATCAAGGTGATTTCCACATCACGCACCGAATTGCGGATCGAGGTGGTGGTGTCCTGGATCACGGTCAAGTCTATGGCGGGCGGCAGGATCCCGTGCTGCAGCTGGGGGATCATGGCGTTGATGTTGTTGACCACCTGGATGACATTGGCGCCGGGTTGCTGGGTAATGGTCACCAGCACCGCGGGCTGGCCGTTAGCCATGCCCATATTGCGGATATTTTCCACGCCATCGACCACTTCGGCCACATCGCCCAGCCTGACCGGTGCGTTGTTGCGATAGGCGATGATCAGCGACCGGTATTCGTCGGCCTGGGAAGCATTGTCGTTGGAATAGACTTGCAGGCGCTGGGCGCCCTGCTCGATCGCGCCTTTGGGGCTGTTGGCGCCGGCATTGGCGGAGGACACCGCCGCGCGCACGTCTTCAAGCCCGATGCCGTATTTGAAAAGCGCCCGGGGATTAAGCTCGATCCGGACCGCCGGAAGCGCCGCGCCGGCCAGCGACACATCGCCCACGCCGGAAATCTGCGACAATTTCTGCTGCAGGATGTTCGAAGCCTGGTCGTAGATCTGCCCCGGCGTCAGCGTTTTGGACGTGAGCGCCATCACCACAATGGGGAAGGACGAAGGGTTGAACTTGAAATAGGTGGGGTTGGAGCGCAGCGCCGCCGGCAGGTCGGCGCGGGCCGCATTGATCGCCGCTTGCACGTCGCGCGCCGCGCCGTCGATATTCCGGCTGATGTCGAACTGCAGCACGACCGAGGTCGATCCCACAGAGCTGCGCGAGGTCATCTGGTTGACATTGGCGATGGCGCCCAGATGCCGCTCCAAGGGTGTGGCCACGGTATTCGACATCACTTCCGGGCTGGCGCCCGCCATATTGGCGCTGACCACGATCACCGGCAGGTCGATGTTGGGCAGCGGCGCCACCGGCATCAGGAACAGGGCGCCGAATCCGGCCAGCGCAATGCCGATCGCCAAAAGCGTGGTGGCGATGGGACGGCCGGTGAAGATCGCGACGATGTTCATGCCGCTTTCTCAGTTGGGCGTTGCGGTGGCGGTACCGCCGCTGCGCCGCGCGCGCCATTCGCGCAATTCGCGGCCCCAGCGGTCGAAATAGATATAAATGACGGGCGTGGTGAAAAGCGTTAGCAACTGGCTGACCAGAAGCCCGCCCACGATGGATATGCCCAGGGGATGGCGCAGCTCCGAGCCCATGCCCGAGCCCAGCATCAGCGGCAGGGCGCCGAACAGGGCCGCCACTGTGGTCATCAGGATAGGGCGGAAGCGCAGCAGCGCCGCCTGATGGATCGCTTCGGTGGGCGATTTGCCTTCCTTGCGCTCGGCCTCCAGGGCGAAGTCGATCATCATGATCGCATTCTTCTTCACGATGCCGATCAGAAGAATGATGCCGATGATCGAAACAATATTGAGGTCGTGACCGGTGAGGATCAGGAACAAAAGCGCCCCCACCCCCGCCGACGGCAGGGTGGAGAGGATGGTCACCGGATGGATGAAGCTCTCATAGAGAACGCCCAGCACGATATAGACCGTGATCAGGGCGGCGAGGATCAGAAGCACTTCATTGCCCAAGGCATCCTGGAAGGCCACGGCGGAGCCTTCGAATTGTGAGGTAATGCCCGGCGGCAATCCGGCGCCGGCTTCGGCATCCTTCACCGCCTGCACGGCCGCGCCCAGGGAATAACCCGGCGCCACGTCGAACGAAATATTGGCCGCGGGGAACTGGCTCAAATGATTGATCTGCAACGGCACCATGCGCTGGTCGACATGGGCGATGGCCGACAGCGGCACCTGACCGCCCTGCGATGACGGCAGGTAGATATCGTTGAGCGTGGAGATGGAGTTTTGCAGCTTGGGATCCGCCTCCATGATCACCCGGTGCTGCGAGGAATCCGTGAAAATGGTGGAAATGATGCGCTGGCCGAAACTGTCATACAGGACATTGTCGATGGTGGCGGCCGAAATGCCGAACCTGGCCGCGGTGTCGCGGTCCACCGTGAGATAGGCCGACAGCCCCTTGTCGAGAAAATCGGTCGAAACATTGCGCAGCGCCGGGGCCTTCTGCAATTCGGTCAGAAGCTTGGGCACGAAATCGTTCAGCGCGGAGGTGGCCGCCGATTGCAGCACGAACTGGTACTGCGCCCTGGAGGTGGTGGAATCGATGGTCAGGTCCTGAACCGGCTGCAGATAGAATGTGATGCCCGGCACGGCATGGGCATCCGCCGCCAGCCGGTCCATGATCTCCGCCAGGCTGTCGCGATCGCTCTTGTCTTTCAGATTGATCAGGAAGCGCCCGCTGTTGAGGGTGACATTGGTGCCGTCGACCCCGATGAAGGAGGAAAGGCTCGCCACATCCTTGTCCTTGAGGATGTTCTGGGCCACCGCGCGCTGGCGCTTGGCCATTTCACTGAAGGAAACGGTGGGGCCCGCCGAGGTGATGGCCTGAACGAAGCCGGTGTCCTGCACCGGAAAGAAGCCCTTGGGGATCAGAATATAGAGCAGGACCGTCAGCACCAAGGTGCCCACCGCCACCGCCATGGTGAGCGGCTGATGCACCAGGACCCAGCGCAGCAGCCGGTCATATTCGTTGATGAAGGCCTGGTAATAGCCTTCGACCTTGCGCTGGAAGTCGGTCTGGTTCTTTTCCTCCTGGGCATGGCTGCGCAAGAGCTTGGCGCAGAGCATCGGCACCAGGGTGAGCGACACTACCGCCGAAATCAGAATGGTGATCGCCAGGGTCACCGCGAATTCGCGGAACAGCCGCCCCACCACTTCCTGCATGAAGAGAAGCGGGATCAAGACCGCGATCAGCGAGATCGTGAGAGACACGATGGTGAAGGCGATCTCGCCCGATCCCTTCATCGCCGCCTCGAACGGGGTGTCGCCTTCCTCCAGATAGCGGGTGATGTTCTCGATCATCACGATGGCGTCGTCCACCACAAAGCCGGCGGAAATGGTCAGCGCCATCAAGGACAAATTGTTGAGCGAGTAGCCCAGCAGATACATCACCGCGAAGGTGCCGACGATGGAAAGCGGCACCGACAGGCTGGGAATGAAGGTGGCGGGCAGGTTGCGCAGGAAGAGGTAGATCACCAGCACCACCAGCACCACCGCCAGGAGCAGCTCGAACTGCACATCGGCGACCGAGGCGCGGATGGTGTTGGTGCGGTCGGTGAGCACGCTCACCTTGATCGATCCCGGCAGGCCCGATTCGATCTGCGGCAGGATCTGCTTGACCGAATCCACCACGGCGATGACGTTGGCGCCGGGCTGGCGCTGGACGTTCAGGAGCACGGCCGGGGTCATGTTGGCCCAGCTCGCAAGCTTGTCATTCTCGGCGCCGGCAATGACTTTCGCCACGTCCCTGAGATGCACCGGCGAGCCGTTGCGGTAGGCGATCACGATATTGGCGTAATCCTCCGCATTCTGCAGCTGGTCGTTGGCGTTGATGGTGTAGGACTGGGACGCGCCGTCGAAACTGCCCTTGGGGGCGTTGGAATTGTTGTTGCTGATGGTGGTGCGCAGGTCGTCGATGTTGAGGCCGTAAGAGGCCAGCTGCTGCAGATTGGCCTGCACGCGCACGGCGGGGCGCGGGGCGCCCGAAATGCTCACCAGGCCGACCCCGGCAAGCTGGGAGATTTTCTGTGCGATGCGCGTATCGGCCAGACTCTGCACCGTGGTGATGGGCAGGCTGGTGGATTCGATCGCCAGGGTGAGCACCGGCGCGTCGGCCGGATTGACCTTGGCATAGACCGGCGGCGACGGCAGTTGCGGAAGCAAGCTGCCGCCCGCATTGATCGCCGCCTGTACTTCCTGCTCGGCCACGTCCAGGCTGAGATTGAGGTCGAACTGCAACGTGACGACCGATGATCCCGCCGAGGATACCGACGACATTTCCTTCAGGCCCGGCATCTGGCCGAACTGCCGTTCCAGGATGGCGGTGACCGAGGTGGTCATCACGTCGGGGCTGGCGCCCGGATAAAAGCTCTGCACCTGGATGGTGGGATAATCCACCTGCGGCAGGGCCGAGAGCGGCAGGAAACGATAACCGGCCAGGCCCACCAGCATGATGGCGATCATCAGCAGCGACGTCGCCACCGGCCTGATAATAAAGGGTGCGGACGGGTTCATGATCTGAGCACCGGCCGGATCAGGGCGTGCCGCCGAAGCCACCGCCCGGACGTCCGCCGCCTCTGCGCAATGCCGCGAACGCCGTCTTGCAATCGGCGGACAGCGAATCGCGGTTCTGGGCCAGGCAGCGCATCGCGCCGCGGCCGGTCTCGCCGCTGCAAAGCTTGCTGATATCGGCGCTGCAGGATTTGGCGATTGCCGCTTGCGCCTTGGCCCGAGCCGCCGCGCGTTCCGCATCGGCGGCGGCGCCGGTGGAAGGCGCGGCGATTTTCTGCTTGGTGGGATCGGGGATCACCACTTCCGAACCGTCGCGCAGACGGTCGGCACCATCCACCACCACGGTGTCGCCGGGCCTCAGCCCTTCCAGGATCGCGACCTGATCGCCATCCTGCACCCCCAGCTTGACGCTGCGCTGGGCCACGGTCTTGTCGGGGCTGACGATGAAGACGAACGTGCCGCTCGCGCCGCGCTGGATCGCCGCCACCGGAATCACGGTCTGATCCGGCAGCGTGTCCACCAGAAGGCGGATATTCACGAACTGGTTGGGAAACAGCTTGTTGTCGTTATTGTCGAACATGGCCCGAAGCTTGACCGTGCCGGTGGTGGGATCGACCACATTGTCGACGGTGGCGAGCTTGCCCGACGCGATCTTCGCGGTCTGGCCGCGATCCCAGGCATCGACATCCAGAGCCGCGCCTTGCGCAACGCGGCTCATGATCCGCGACACGTTATCCTCGGGCACGGTGAAGATCACCGACATGGGCGACAATTCCGTCACCACCACGATTCCGGAGGCCTGTCCGGCCTGCACGATATTGCCGATATCCATCAGGCGCAGGCCGGCGCGGCCGGTGACCGGCGAGACGATACGGGTGTAACCCAGATTGATGGACGCGGTTTCGACATTGGCCTGATCGGCTTCGACGATGCCGGCGGTGGAGCGCACCAGCGAGCCTTGCGCGGAGAGTTGCTGATTGGAGATCGCGTTCTGCGCCGCCAATGCTTGATAGCGGGCAAGATCGACCTTGGCATTGGCCAAAGTGGCCTGATCGCGCGCAAGCTGTCCTTTGGCCTGATCCAATGCCGCCTGATAGGGCCTGGGATCGATCTGCGCCAAAAGATCGCCTGCTTTCACCATCTGGCCTTCGGTGAAATAGAGCTTGGTGAGAAGCCCGCCCACCTGCGGGCGCACCGTCGCGGTCGCCAGCGGCGTGGCGGTGCCGAGCGCATTGAGCGTGATGCGGATCGGACCATTGACGGCCGTGGCGACGCCGACAGGCTGCGCGCCCTGGTTGAAACGGTTGTTGACCGCCGGCTTGGGATAAATCGCCCAGACCAGAAGCGCCAGAAGGCCAAGACCCAGCGCGATCCACACCACCCGCGACAGCCGCGGATTGTTGCTGCTCCAACGCTTGATCCGCTGCCAGAGCGAGTCGCCGCCACTTTGCGCGCCCGCATAAGCGTCGCGTGCCGATAGACCCTTGTCGGTGCCTTCAATGCTCATCTGTTTCAAATTCCATGAATTGACAACCGCATCGGTCCCAGTCCTGCCGACCTATGCGAATGCCACCAGCAATGGCGCCCTCTCCAAGGCTTGACCGGCACTTTACGCCGCGGCCGATCCATTAGCAGCGACCTAAATTGTAAATTTGTCGAAAATGTCGCCGCCTCTGGCTACCATTGGCGGGGCGCTGTATGTACCCGCCTCGCTCCGGTTGGTTGCAAATCCCGGCTATTGCGAATTAGAGGCAAAGAACGCGTGTTCCACCAGATTGTCCATTGGTTTTCCACCGATCTCAATCCCTGGATCACGGGCGTCGCGCAAGCCCATCCGATTTGGTGCTTTCCCATCGCGTTCCTGGTGGCGTTTTCGGAATCCTTTGTCGGCGTTTCGTTCATCATTCCCGGCACCACGTTGCTGGCCGCTCTCGGTGGTGTGATCGGCGCAAGTGACATTAGTATCATCCCGGCCTGGGCGGGTGCCGTGATCGGCTCGATTCTCGGCGACTGGATCTCTTATTGGATCGGGTTTCATTATCATCACCGGATCCTGCACATCTGGCCGTTCCGCAATTACGAAGACCAGCTGGAAAAGGGCCTGCATTTCTTCCACCGCTTCGGCACCTGGGCGATCTTTCTGGGCCGGTTCCTGGGGCCGTTTCGCGCCACCGTTCCCTTGGTCGCGGGCATGAGCGAGCTGGAATTCTGGCCGTTTCAGATCGCCAATGCGGCCTCGGCCGTCCTTTGGGCCTTTGCCCTCCTTTTTCTGGGGATCGAAGGGTTTGCCCTGGTCGGGCATGTGAGCGCGTTTCTCCATCACCTCCTGGCCTGACCGGAGCTGTCGCCTTTCCGGAAGATTGCCATTTGGTAATCCCGAATTGGGACTCACCCCTCCGCGCGGATTAAAAAACCGCCATTTTGTGCCGGAACGGGCCGGGATCGCCCCGATGCACTGGCCCTGATCCTGCACCCATCCAGCCGTAGCTTTGTGTTGTGCGGCTGGAGCCTTGACCATTCAGGACCAATCTTTCTCCGCTTCGGGTGCGGCGTTCCCCGCCCCGGATCGCATCAATGTCACCAGGGCGGGCGGGCCGGTCCTGTCCGTCAAGCGCGTGCTGGACGTGATCCTGTCCCTGATCGCCCTGATCCTGCTGCTGCCGGTATTCGGCGCGATCGCGCTGGCCGTGGTGTGGGATTCCGGGGAGCCGGTTTTCTTCCGCCAGCGCCGCATCGGCCGGCACGGCAAAGTCTTCAACATCTACAAATTCCGCACCATGCATGTGCTGGAAGACGGTGCCGAGATCGTGCAGGCCTTCAAGGGCGATGCGCGCATCACCCGCATCGGCCATTTTCTCCGCGTCACCAGCCTCGATGAACTGCCGCAACTGTGGAATGTCCTCAAAGGCGAGATGTCGCTGGTGGGACCGCGTCCGCATGCCATCGCCCATGACGAATATTATTCCGCGCTGATCCAGAATTATCACCTGCGCTATGCCGTCAAGCCGGGCATCACCGGCTGGGCGCAGATCAATGGTGCACGGGGCGCGACGCCGCTTCTGTCCGACATGCAGACCCGCATCGATTTCGACATCCAGTATGTCGAGCGCGAGAGCCTGTGGCTGTATCTGCAAATCCTGGCGCGCACGCCTCTCGTGGTCCTGGGCCGAAGGAACGCCGTGTAATGCGCTCGCTTCTCCGCATCCCGCCCGCCTTCGAAGCGCATCGGACGCCCCCGAAACACGCCAACGACCCCTATGAAGAAGTGATACTCGGCGGCATCAAGACCGCATGCCTGTCGCGCGCCGAACTGAGCCGCATGATGCTGATCGACTGCTTGGCCGCGCGGGACATCGAAGGAACACATCCCAAGCTGGTCTTCGCCTTGAACGGCCACACCATTGCGCTCGCCGCCCAGGACGACAAATTCCGTCAGACATTCCAGCGCGCCGACATCGTTCATGCCGATGGCCAGGCGGGCGTTTTCGCTTCGCATCTGCTCACCAGCACTCCGGTTCCCGAACGCAGCGCCACCACCGATTTCATTCACGATGCGGCGAAAGTCGCGGTTGAGCATGGCTTGCGCTTTTTCCTTCTGGGCGCCACCGAGGAAGCCAATGAGAAAGCTGCCCGAATCCTGCGCGAAACCTATCCGGGACTTCAGATCGTGGGCCGCCGGCACGGCTATTTTTCCATCCTGGACGAAGACGATATCTGCGATGAGATCAATCTGTCCCAGCCCGATGTGATCTGGGCGGGCCTGTCGGTGCCGCTGGAATATGAATTCGCTGTCCGCAACCGCAATCGCCTGAAGGCCGGCTGGCTGGTCACTTGCGGCGGCTGCTTTCACTATGTCTCCGGTGATTATATCCGCGCACCCCGCTGGATGCAGAAGGTGGGCCTGGAATGGCTGCACCGGATATGGCGCGAGCCCAAGCGGCTGTTCTGGCGCTATGCGGTGACAAATCCGCTGGCGCTATTCTGTCTTCTCACCCGCACCAGCACGCTGGCGCCGGGCGCATCCCTGCCGATCCTGGTAACGCCGGTTCGCACCGCGGCGTGACGGGGCAGGACATGGCCCAGCCGCTCGCTCCCGCAATTGCTCCCCGCGCTCCGGGCTGGATGGCGGCGGCATGGCGTTACGGCCTTCCCATCAGCGGTCCGATCGCCACGTCCGGCGCGCATTTCCTCGCCTCGCTGATCTTTGTGCGCAATCTGCCGGCTGCCGAATTCGGCATCTTCTCTTTCGTGCTGGTGATCGTGCCTTTTTGCATGAGCATCATGGCCGCGCTCCTGGTGCTGCCGGTGAACCATGCGCTGGCCGCGCCACCGCAGGAGCGCGCCCGCATCGAAGCGACATGCCTGAAGATGAACGCAATCCTGACAGTGCTGGCGGGTGCTGTTCTGTTCGGTTTTCTGACCGGCGCGCGGGCGCCGGTCCCGGCCGCGCTGCTGCTGGCGGCGTATGGTGCCGTCTTCACCTTCCGCTGGTTCGCGCGCAGCTTTTCCTTCGTCAAAGGCCGGACCGGACCTGCGATCCTGTCGGACATGATCTATGCGGCTTCCCTGCTGGCGGGCCTGGTCGCGATGCGGGCCGGCCATGCCGTCCAATTCCGTGCCGGCGCTCTTCTGCTGCTGGTGGCCGCGCTGGTCAGCCTGACGCCCTTCGGCGCGCGGTTTTTCCGCGACCAGATCAAGGCGCTGGGACGCGGCCGCATCCGTGACTATCGCGGCATATTCCGCGACATCACCCGCTGGTCCTTGATGGGCGTGATCCTCACCGAACTGACCGTCAATGCCCATGCCTATCTGGTGACATTCATTTCCGGCCCCGGCCCCTTCGCGCTTCTGGCGGTAGGCCAGATCCTGATGCGTCCCGCCTCCCTGGTGCAGGGCGCCCTGCCCGATGTCGAGCGTCCGGCCATGACCCGCGCCATCGCGGCTCAGGACGGAATCAAGCGCACGCGGCTGCTGGGAAATTTCCGTTTGGTGCTGCTGGCGGTGTGGGTCGCAACAGTGATCCTGGCAGCGGCGATCCTGATCTGGGCGCCACAGCTATTGCTGAAGAACACCTATTCGGTGTCCGACGCGCTGCTGGTGACCGTCATCACCGGCGCCATCATGCTGGTTCGCTGCTTTCGCACCCCGCCCGCCACCTTGATGCAGGCCGCCGGGGAATTGAAGGCGCTGGCGGATATCGCCGCTTATACCAGCCCGGTCTCGATCCTCCTCACCCTGGCGTTCCTGCTTGCATGGGGTCCGGCCGCGTCCCTCTTGGGCATTCTGACCGGTGAAATCGTGATCGTGGCGCTGCTGAAGCGGGCGGTGACGGGATGGGAGGCGCGTCATGGCTGAACGCGTGATCATCGCCATCCCCACCTGCAAGCGGCCCAACAGCCTGGCCCGGCTTCTGGACGCCATCGCCGCGCTCAGGACCAGCGCCGATATCTCCGTGCTTGTGGTCGACAATGATGCGGAAGGCCATCGGGGCTTCAACCTCTGCCGGCACCTGGCTCCGGATTATCGCTGGCCGCTCAGGGCCGTCATCGAACCTCAGCGCGGCATCGCCGCGGGCCGCAACCGGCTGGTATCGGAAGCTTTGCGAAGTGAGGCCCAATTCATCGCCATGATCGACGATGACGAATGGCCCGGCCCCAACTGGATCACGCATTTCCTCGAAACGCAGAAACAGACGGGCGCCGATATTCTGCAAGGATCCATTCTGTTCGTGCGCGATCGCGCCGGCGCGGGTCCCGTCTCCGATATCTGCCACGCCACTGGCCCCGTCGAAATGCTGGAAGGCGCGGGCAATCTCCTGATCCGCCGCCAAGTCCTGGAACAGACATCCACCCCATGGTTCGACCCGGCCTTCGGGCTGACCGGCGGCGAGGATCTGGATTTCTTCGTCCGGCTGAAACGTGCGGGATACCGGTTCGGCTGGTCGAACGAGGCTGTGGTTTTCGGCCGCCAGACGGCGTTGCGCCGCGGCCTCGGCTGGACCATGCGGCGCGCCTATTCCAACGGCAATTCCGACATGCGGGTGCTGCTCAAATACCGGCAGAGCCTCATGCCCGTCATTCTGGAAAGTCTGAAAATCCTGGGCGCACTCTTGTTGTCGCTGCCGCTGGCCATCATCCTCGGTTTGAGCCCGAATCACCGGAGCGCGCCGCTCGTCATGTTCATGCGGGCGGCGGGCAAACTGACGGCGATGCTGGGCATGCGCTACAACGAATATGCCCTGGTCCATGGCGAATGACAGTTTTGCCCTGAGTTACGCCCCGCCGCGCGATGTCTCGCGCAGCCTGATCGCCGAAATCGCGTTCGTCGCGCTTCTCTTGATGATGTTCGTGGGCTTGAGCCCCTTCGCGCCGCCGCCCTCGCCCACCGGCGTGAACATGGCGGCGCCCGCGCCGGGAGACGCTCTGCGCCAGATCGTCTTCCTGGCGATCTTCTTTCCACTTCTGTTCGCGTCAACCTTGCAGCGGGGATGGGACGTTTTCCGCGTCGTGCCATTCGCGCTGATCGCGATGCTGGCCTGGTGCTTTTTTTCCATCGGCTGGTCGGGCGCGCCGGATGTGAGTTTGCGGCGCGCCGCCCTGGCAACGATCGTGGTGATTTCAACCATCGCCAGCGTGGATCTGATCGGCGGTCCGCGCGCATTCTTTCTCTGGCGCATCGTGCTCGCCGTCATCCTGGCCGTGAACTGGCTTTCCATTCCCTTGATCGAAACGGCGGTGCACTTGCCGGGCGAGGTCGATCCCAGCCTGATCGGCGATTGGCGGGGCCTTTACGGGCAGAAGAACACGGCAGGTGCCGTCTGCGTCCTGACGGCGCTGCTTTTTCTCTTCAGCCGCAACGGCCGAGGCAATTGGATCGGCTGGCTGGCCGCGGCCGCATCGCTGGGCTTTCTGCTGATGACCCGGTCCAAGACATCCATGGCGCTGTTTCCCGTCGCGCTGATGGCGGGCCTCGCCTATAAAATCTCCTGGCGCGATAGTCTCAGCCGCGCGATTTTCCTGTGCGGCGCGATCCTCATAACCGGCATCGCATCCTTCCTTCTGCTGCTGAACTGGGATTTGGCGCTCAGGCTTCTCGCCGATCCCGCCAGCTTCACCGGCCGCGCGGAAATCTGGCAGGCGATCCTGGCCTATATGCACGACCATCCCCTGTTGGGGGCGGGCTTCGGCACCATGGCGCATACCGGTACCCTGTCGCCGTTGCACAATTATGCCCGGGGCAATTGGGTGGAGACCATCGCCGACAGCCATAATGGCTATCTGCAGATCCTGGCCACCACCGGCGGCATCGGGCTTTTCCTGGCGCTACTCGCCATGGTGGCGGACCCGCTGTATCGTTTCTGGCCGCTGGAGCCCGCCCGCACGGGGCTCAAGGCGCTTTTGTTCGCGATCTTTGTTTTCGTGCTCCTGCACAATTTCCTGGAGACCGACTTCCTGGAAAGCGACAACAGCCTGTGGTTCGCCTTTCTGGTCATGCTGGCCAGCCTCAAAACCCGCGACATTTCCTTAACCCTGCGCCCCTAGACTCAGGGGGCGATGGCCACGCCCTTCTTTTCCGTGATCGTGCCGGTGTTCAACCGCGCCTCCCTGCTGGGCGCGACCTTGCGCTCGGTTCTGGTCCAGAGTTGCCAGGATTTCGAGATCATCGTGATCGATGACGGCTCCAGCGACAATCCCCGCGCCGTGGTGGAAAGCCTGAACGATCCCCGCATCCGCTTCATCCACCAGGAAAACCAGGGCGGCGGTACCGCCCGCAACACCGGCATCAATGCCGCATCGGGCCGCTTCATCGCGCCGCTGGATTCCGACGACACCTTCCTGCCCCATCACCTGGAAAGCATGAAGGCGCTTTTGGACGGTACCGAGAATGTGGTCGGCTATGCCCGAATCCTGGTCGATCGCGGCGATGGCCGCACCATGCTGAAGCCGCCCCGCGCCATTCGTCCCGATGAAGACATGGGCGAATATACGCTGTGCGAGCGGGGCTTCGTTCCCACCATCACCATCGTGGTGGCGCGGCAGATGGCGCAGCGCGTGCGCTATCATCCCAAGCTGCGCGCCGCCGAGGATGTCGACTTCGCCATTCGCCTCGCTCTGGAAGGCTGCGTCTTCCGGATGCTGGAAGCGCCGGGGGCAATTTGGCGCGACCATGACGATCCCAGCCGCGCCTCCGCCCGCAACAAGGCGGACGAGTTCGGCGCGTGGCTGACGCAGATGAAGCCCTTTCTCACCGCCCATGCCTGGCATGGCGGGCGCGGCTGGCCCTACGCCAAGATGCTGGCCCATAACGGCCGCAAGATGGAAGCCTTGCGCCTTTATCTGGCGGCGCTGTTGCACGGCTGTTATCGCCCCCGTCTCAGCGCGATCGTCTTTCTGCAGGTTTTCCTGAATGCGAGCAGCTATCGCGCCATCGCCGATGTCGTGATCGGTTGGCTGCGCAAGGCGCCGGGAAACGCCACGCCCAAGCCGATATGATCACCCGGCGCATGGCGCTGATCTCCGGTGCGGCCGCATTGGCCGCGCCCGTTTTCGCGCAAACCTCATCCTTGCGGGCCTTGGCGGCGGACAAAGGCATCTTGTTCGGCAGCGCCGCCGCCACATATGAATTCAAAGATGCGGATTTCGCCGCGCTTCTGCCCCGCGATGCCGCGATCCTGGTGCCCGAATATGAAATGAAACGCGATGTGATCGAGCCTTCGCCGGGCGTCTATGATTTTTCCGGCTGCGACGCGCTGATGGACTTTGCGCAAAAACACGGCATGCGGATGCGCGGCCATCCCTTGGTCTGGCACGAGCGCAATCCGCCCTGGCTGGAAGACGCGGTGCGCACGCGCCGCGATCCGCGCCTTCTCACCGGCTATGTGACGGCCCTGACGCGGCGCTATCGCGGGCGCATGCACTCTCTCGACGTGGTCAATGAAGCGCTGGTGCCGCCAGATCAAGGCGCCACGGGCTGGCGGCCCTCTTTCTGGCGGGATGTGTTCGGCATCGATTATCTCGACATGGCGTTTCACGCGGCGCGCGCAGCCGATCCCGTCGCGCTCCTGGTCTATAACGATGCCGGCTGCGAGCAGGACACACCCGGCCATGACCTCTTCCGCAGACATGTGCTGGAATTGCTGGACGGGCTGATCAAGCGCGGCGTGCCGGTTCAAGGGATGGGGCTGCAAGCCCATCTCCCCGCCTTCGGGCCCAAGGTGAATCAGCGCAAGCTGGGTGCTTTTCTGGACGAGCTGTCGGCCCGCAACCTTGCCATCCTGATCACAGAGCTGGACGTGGATGACGAAGGCGGACCCCGCGATCCGGACATCCGCGACCGGGCCGCGGCCGACGAGACCCGGCGCTTCCTGGACGTGGCCCTGGACAATCTGTCCGTCGGCACGGTGCTGACCTGGGGCCTGACCGACCGCTATCTCGACCCTCCCCTGTCTTGGCGGCTCAGGTTGTCGGGCTGGAGGGGGCGCCGCCTGCCATACGACGCCCAACTTCGGCCCAAACCCCTTCATGCCGCCCTGGCCCAGGCTTTCCGTGCGGCCCGGCCCCGCCCGATCCGTTAAGAAAAGCTTCCCGTTAACCATTCGTCAGGCAGCGGCCCGTAAATTTCTCCTGATTTGTGGGGGGCTTGGCGCCCGGCCGCATCTCGCGCGCGGGGAAGGCTTTTAAGGTTCATGACCTATTACCGGCCCATGACAGGCTATGCCCAGGAGGCGCCGGCATTTCAGGCCGCGGACTTCCTTCGCCTGATCCGCGCCCGGGAAGGCATGATCCTGCGTGTCGCGGGCCTGACCGTTGTCGCCGCTATCCTGATCGCGCTGGCGCTGCCCACCGTCTATTCCAGTTCCGCGGTGGTGATGCTGGATCCCCGCAAAAACAATGTCACCGATCCGTCCCAGGTGCTGGCCCAGGTCGAAGGCGATCCCGCCTCGCTGCAAAATCAGATTCAACTTCTGTCCTCGCGCGGGCTTGCCGAAAAAGTCATCGCCAGGCTCAAGCTGGAAGACGATCCCGAATTCAATCCCGCCATGGCGCGCCCGGGCCTGGGCCAGTTGCTGACCGATCTCAAAGCGGTACTCAATCCGCGCAACTGGTTCGACAATGGCGGGGCTGAGCGCCCGCATGATCGCGTGCTGGACAATTTCGCCAAACATGTGGGCGCGGGCGCCAACGGGCTTTCCACCGCCATCACCGTGACGGCGACATCGCGCGATGCGGCCAAGGCAGCCCGCATCGCCAATGAAATGGTGAACGCCTATATCGCCGATCAGATCGCCATCAAGCGCAATGCGGCGGGCACGGCATCATCCTGGCTGAATCAGCGCATCCGCGATCTCAGCGAAGAACTGCAGCAACAGCAATCGGCCATCGCCGCCTACAAGGCAGTGCATGGTCTGAGCGATTCCGCGCCGGGCTCTTCGCTGGTGGATCAGCAGATGGCGGGCATCAATGCCCAGATCGTGCTGGCGCGGTCGGAGCTGGCGGAAAAACAGGCACAGAATGATCGCGTCCAGAGCTTGATGCACGGCGGCAACAGCGCCGATGTCGCGCAAGTGGTCGCCTCGCCTTTGATCGTGCAGCTGCGCACGCAACAGGCCGATCTGGTCCGCCAGGAAGGTGAACTTTCCACCCAATATGGCCCGCTGCATCCCAAGATGAAATCGCTCCTGGCCGAAAAGGCGGATCTGGATCAGAAGATCGCTCAGGAAGTCAGCCGGTTGGCCGGCTCCATCGCCAGCGATGTTTCGGTGGCGCGCGCGCATCTGAATTCCCTGGAAGCCAGCCTGAAAAATGTGGTGCAGCAGCAGACCGCCCAGAACATGTCGCGGGTGCAGCTGGATGCCTTGCAGGCCAACGCCAATTCCACCCGCACCCAATATGAAGCCTTTGTCAGCCGGTTGCGCCAGACCCAGGACCAGAACGCCGCGGTGATGGCGGACAGCCGCGTGATCTCCGCCGCCTCCCCTCCCAACACGCCGTCCTCGCCCAAGCGCAGCCTGATCGTGCTGGCGTCGGTTCCGTTGGGCCTGCTTCTGGGCGTGATGATCGTTTTGATCAACGAGCGTTTTGGTTTCGTCCCACCCGCTCCGTCTTCGCCGGTGCCACCTAGCCCCAGAAACACGCCGCGGCCGCAAACAGCACGAAAGAATGAAGGCGGAATCTTTCCGTCCGCGCCACTGGCCCCGGCCCTGTGGAACGGCCCGCCCATCATTGCCGACATCCCCAATCCGGTTTCGCTGAAAGCGGGGGATGTGATGTTGGATCAGCCCGGCAGCCCTTACGCCTACCGCATGGCGGCGCTGGTGCGGCGCCTTCAGTCCCAGGATGGCGCGGCTGTGGTGGCGATGACCACGGCGGCCTCCGATGAAGGCAAAAGCGCCATCGGCATTTCCCTGGCCCGCGCCGCCGCCAGCATGGGCAAGAAGGTCATCCTCTTGGATTGCGATCCGTCACAGACCGCGCAGAACGCCATGCATGTCGCCGCGCCCGGCGGGCTTTACGACGTGCTGTCGGGTCTTATTCCGCTCAACAAGGTGCTGGCCCGCGATCCGCGCAGCGATGCCTTTGTGCTCACCATGTCGCGCCAGCCGCCCAACATGGCGACCATGTTCGGCTCGCAACAGATGAAAAAGCTGATCCGCTTGTTGCGCGACAATTGCGACATGGTGGTGATGGACTGCGCCCGTGCCGCCACGCCGGAAACTTGGGCGTTGGCGCGGCTGTGCGACACCACGCTTCTGGTATCGCGCAAGAACGCGCTGAACACGCCCCTGATGGCCCGTTCGGTGCGCATCCTGAACGCGGCAAAAGTCCCGCCGCTGGGTTTGATCGTAACGCGATAATTTCCCCGTCCGGCCTTCGCACCTGATCGGTGCTACGGCGTTGGGTTTGCTTGATCGCAAACCCGCCGCCAGCGCGCTAACGCGCGCGCAGGGGTGAGCATGGCGACCAAGCCGTGCGAACGGCCTGAGCTCGCTTCGAGAAACTACCGAGGCAGTTCGGACGATCCCATCAAGAACTCATCCACGCCCCGCGCACACTGCCTGCCCTCACGGATCGCCCACACCACGAGGGACTGGCCCCGGCGCATGTCGCCGCAGGAGAAAATCTTGGCGGCGCTGGTCTTGTAGCTCTTGGTGTCGGCATGAACATTGCCGCGCGCATCCAGCGCCACGCCCGCCTGTTCCAAAAGGCCTTGCTTGCGCGGACCGGTAAAGCCCATCGCTAACAGCACCAGATCGGCCTTGAGGGTGAATTCGCTGCCTGCGACTTCGACCAGATTCATCTTGCCGCCGTCGCCCAGCTTCCACTCGACACGGACGCATTCCAGGCCGGCGAGCTTGCCATTCTCAATGACGGCGCGCCTGGTCTGCACCGACCAGTCGCGTGCCACACCTTCTTCCTGCGACGATGAAGTGCGCAGCTTGAGCGGCCAATCCGGCCATACCAGGGGCTTGTTTTCCTTCACCGGCGGCTTGGCCAGGATTTCCAGCTGCGTCACCGACAGCGCGCCCTGGCGGTTCGACGTGCCGATGCAGTCCGAGCCGGTATCGCCGCCGCCAATCACCACCACATGCTTGCCTTTGGCCGTGATGGTGCCCTTCGGCGCGGCCTTGTCTTCGCTGTCGCCCGCCACCCGCTTATTCTGCTGGGTGAGGAAATCCATGGCGAAATGAATGCCGTCGACATTGCGTCCTTCGACCGGCAGATCGCGGGGCGCTTCAGCGCCGCCCGACAGGACCACCGCGTCGTAATCCGTCAGCAGCATCGCCATCGAGATATTCACGCCCACTTCCACGCCGGTGCGGAAAGCCACGCCTTCGGCTTCCATCTGGCGGATGCGGCGGTCGATCAGATGCTTTTCCATCTTGAAGTCGGGAATGCCGTAGCGCAGCAGCCCGCCGATGCGGTCGGCTTTTTCGAACAGGGTGACGGAATGACCGGCCCGCGCCAATTGCTGCGCTGCCGCCAGGCCCGCCGGACCCGAGCCCACCACCGCCACGGTCTTGCCGGTCTTCTTCGCCGCCACCTGCGGACGCACCCAGCCTTCTTCCCAGGCCCGGTCCACGATCTGGCATTCGATGGTCTTGATGGTGACCGGCGTGTCCTGGATGTTCAATGTGCAGGAGGCTTCGCACGGCGCCGGGCAGATGCGGCCGGTGAATTCCGGAAAATTGTTGGTGGAATGCAGCGTGTCCGACGCCGCCCGCCACTGGTCGCGATAGACCAGATTGTTCCAGTCCGGAATCAGATTGTTGACCGGGCAACCCTGGTGACAGAAGGGAATGCCGCAATCCATGCAGCGCGCCGCCTGCTTTTCCAGCTCGGCATTCGTCAAGGGATGAACGAATTCCTTGTAGGTCTTGAGGCGCGCGTCCGGCTTGTCATAGCCGCGGTCCTGACGCTCGATTTCCAGAAAGCCTGTAACCTTACCCATTACCAACGTCCTTATTCATCCCAGCCGCTCGCCCAAGCTCGCGGCGTTCGTCACTCAAAACGGTCCACCGGACCGTTTTGCCCGCTTCGCGGTCGTGCCTCACTCAGCCGCCACAGCGTTGGCGCGTTCGATCTTCATGTCGGACAGCGCCTTGGCGTAATCGGTCGGCATCACTTTGACGAACTGCGTCAAGGTCTGGTCCCAATTGTCCAACAGCATCTTGGCCCGCGCGCTGCCGGTGTGCAGCAGATGACGCTCGATCAGGATCTTCAGCCGTTCCGCATCGAAACGCAGCAGGTCGCCCATGCCGGTGTCCGACACGCTGATGGAACGCTGACGCGGCATTTCCGGATCTTCCGCGCCGCTCATCGGCGCCAGCTTCTCCAGCTTGACCATGGCCGGATTGCACAAATTCTCGAACTGGCCGTCCGGGTTATAAACATAGGCGATGCCGCCCGACATGCCGGCGGCGAAATTGCGCCCGGTCTTGCCCAAGACCACCACGATGCCGCCGGTCATATATTCGCAGCCATGATCGCCGGTGCCTTCGACCACGGTGATGGCGCCGGAGTTGCGGACCGCGAAACGCTCGCCCGCCACGCCTTCGAAATAGGCTTCGCCCGCGATGGCGCCGTAAAGCACCGTGTTGCCCACGATGATGTTGGCGGTGGGATCGCGGCGCAGGTTGCGCGGCTGGCGCACCACGATGCGCCCGCCCGACAGGCCCTTGCCCACATAATCGTTGGAATCGCCCACCAGTTCGAGCGACACGCCCCGCGACAGGAAGGCGCCGAAGGACTGGCCGGCGGTACCGGTGAAGCGGATCGAGATCGTGTCTTCCGGCAAACCAGCATGGCCGTGACGCTTGGCGACTTCGCCGGACAGCATCGCACCCACGGTGCGGTCGACATTGCGGATGCTGCGTTCCAGCCGTACCGGCTGGCCATGTTCGATGGACGGCAAGGACGCCGCGATCAGGTCATGGTCGAGCGCCGATTCCAGGCCGTGATTTTGCTGTTCGCAGTGATGGATGGCGACGCCGGGCTTCTTTTGCGGCTGGTGCAGGACCTTGGACAGATCCACGCCCTTGGCTTTCCAGTGCGCGACCGCCTTCTTCATGTCCAAGCGGTCCACCCGGCCCACCATGTCGGACACGGTGCGGAAGCCCAAGGACGCCATGATCTCGCGCAGCTCTTCGGCCACGAAGAAGAAATAGTTGATCACATGCTCGGGCTGGCCGGTGAAGCGCTTGCGCAGCACGGGATCCTGGGTCGCCACGCCCACCGGGCAGGTGTTGAGATGGCATTTGCGCATCATGATGCAGCCCGACGCGATCAGGGGCGCGGTGGCGAAACCGAACTCGTCCGCGCCCAGAAGCGCGGCAACCGCCACGTCGCGCCCGGTGCGCAAGCCGCCATCGGCCTGCACGGCGATGCGGCCGCGAAGTCCGTTCAGCACCAAAGTCTGCTGGGTTTCGGCCAGGCCGATTTCCCAGGGCGAACCGGCATGGGTGAGCGAGGTGAGCGGCGATGCGCCCGTGCCGCCCTCGAAGCCGGAGATGGTCACATGATCGGCGCGGCATTTGGCGACACCAGCCGCCACCGTGCCCACGCCCACTTCCGACACCAGCTTGACCGAGATGCGGGCCTTGGCATTGACGCTCTTCAGGTCGCGGATCAGCTGCGCCAGGTCTTCGATGGAATAGATGTCGTGATGGGGCGGCGGCGAAATCAGGCCGACACCCGCTGTCGAATGGCGGACTTTGGCGATCGCCTTGTCGACCTTGTGGCCGGGCAACTGACCGCCTTCGCCGGGCTTGGCGCCCTGGGCCATCTTGATCTGGATGTCGTCGGAATTGACCAGATATTCGGTGGTGACGCCGAAACGGCCCGACGCGACCTGCTTGATCTTGGAGCGCATCGAATCGCCATTGGCCATCGGCACGAAGCGATCCGGCTCCTCGCCGCCTTCGCCGGTGTTGGAACGGCCGCCGATGCGGTTCATGGCGATGGCAAGCGTGGTGTGCGCCTCGCGGCTGATCGAGCCGAAGCTCATCGCGCCGGTGGAGAAACGCTTGACGATCTCGCCCGCGGGCTCGACCTGATCCAGCGGCACGCCTGCGCCTTCGGGCTTGAACGCCATCAACCCGCGCAGGGTGAGCAGGCGCTCATTCTGGTCGTTGATCTCCTGCGCGAACAGCTGGTACTCGGCCGGATTGTTGCCGCGCACCGCATGCTGGAGGCGCGAAACGCTTTCCGGCGTCCAGGCATGGTCCTCGCCGCGCAGGCGGAAGGCATAATCGCCGCCCACATCCAGCGCATTGCGATAGATGGGGTTGTCGCCATAGGCGTCGCGATGCCGCCGCACGGATTCTTCGGCGATTTCCTTCAGCCCGATGCCTTCGATGGTCGAAGCGGTGCCGGTGAAATATTTCTCGATGAACTCGCTCGCCAGGCCCACCGCGTCGAAAATCTGCGCGCCGCAATAGGACTGGTAGGTGGAGATGCCCATCTTGGACATCACTTTGAGCACGCCCTTGCCCACCGCCTTGATGTAGTTCTTCTGAACTTCATAGGCCTTGAGCGAAAGATCGGAACGGACGCGGATCTGTTCCAAAGTCTCGAACGCCAGATACGGATTGACCGCTTCGGCGCCGTAACCGGCCAGCACGCAGAAATGATGCACTTCGCGGGCTTCACCGGTTTCCACCACCAGGCCGGTCTGCATGCGCAGGCCCTGGCGGATCAGATGATGGTGCACGGCGGCAGTGGCCAGCGCCGCAGGAACCGGAATCCGGTCCGGCGACACTTCCCGGTCCGACAAGATCAGAATGTTGTTGTCGGCCAGGACCGCGTCGGTGGCGTTGTAGCAGATGCGGGTAATGGCGTTGGAAAGGCCTTCGGCGCCTTCGCTGGCGGGCCAGGTGCAGTCGATGGTGGCAGTGCGGAATGCCCCATCCACCAGTTCGGAAATGGCGCGGATCTTCTCCACATCGGCATTGGTCAGAACCGGCTGGGTCACTTCCAAGCGCTTATGCGCGCCCGCGTCGCGGCCCAGAAGATTGGGGCGCGGCCCGATCATCGACACCAGGCTCATCACCAGTTCCTCGCGGATCGGATCGATGGGCGGATTGGTGACCTGGGCGAAATTCTGCTTGAAGTAATTGTAGAGCAGCTTGGGCTTCTTGGAGAGTACCGCGATCGGCGTGTCCGCGCCCATCGAGCCGATGGGATCGTCGCCCAGGGCCGCCATCGGCTCCAGGAAGAATTTCAGATCTTCTTCGCTGTAGCCAAAAGCCTGCTGCTTATCGAGCAGGAGCGAGGAATCATTCGCCTTGCTGCGATGGTCTTCCGGCACGTCCGGCAATTCTTCCAGCTTGTACTGGGCCTGGCGCAGCCATTCGTCATAAGGCTCGGCATTGGCCAGCTTGGCCTTGATCTCTTCGTCCTCGACGATGCGGCCTTCTTCCAGATCGATCAGCAGCATCTTGCCGGGCTGCAGCCGCCATTTGCGCTTGATCTTCTCTTCGGGCACCGGCAGCACTCCGGATTCCGAGGCCAGGATCACCAGATCGTCTTCGGTCACGATATAGCGCGCGGGGCGCAGGCCGTTGCGGTCCAGGGTGGCGCCGATCTGGCGGCCATCGGTGAAAGCGATGGCGGCGGGGCCGTCCCACGGCTCCATCAGCGCGGCGTGATATTCGTAGAACGCCTTGCGCTTGGCATCCATCAGCTTGTTGCCGGCCCAGGCTTCCGGGATCAGCATCATCACCGCATGGGCCAGCGGATAGCCGCCCGCGACCAGAAGCTCCAGCGCATTGTCCAGCGACGCGGTATCCGACTGGCCGTGCGGAATCAGCGGCCACATCTTGTCCAGATCGGGTCCGAGCAGTTCGGATTCCATGGTGCGGCGGCGCGCATTGATCCAGTTGACGTTGCCGCGCACGGTGTTGATTTCGCCATTATGGGCGATGAAGCGGAACGGATGCGCCAGTTTCCAGCTGGGAAACGTGTTGGTCGAAAAACGCTGATGCACCAGCGCCACCGCCGAGGTGGTGAGCGGATTGGTGAGGTCGCGATAGAAGCGGCCCACATCATGCGCCAAGAGCAGGCCCTTATAGACCACCGTGCGGGTGGAGAAGCTGGGCATGTAAAGCTGGGTGATGGCGGGCTGCTTGTGCTTCTTCGCCAGATCGATCAGCGGATTCTGCGTCTGCTTGCGGATGGCGAGCAGCTTGCGTTCCAGCGCGTCCTGGCTCTTGGTGTGCGGGCCCATGGCGATGATCGCCTGGCGGATCAGCGGCATCTGGTCGAGCACGGTTTTGCCCAGGCCCGCCGGATCGGTGGGCACATCGCGCCACCCGAGCAGGATCTGTCCTTCGACCTTGATGAAATGTTCGAACTGCTTGACGACGATTTCGCGCGCCTTGGCTTCGCGGGGCAGGAAACACATCGCCACGGCGTAATGGCCCGGCTGCGGCAGGGTCACGCCGGTGGCTTTGGCCCATTCGCGGAGCAAAGCGTCGGGAATCTGAATCAGGATGCCGGCGCCGTCGCCGACCAGGGGGTCCGCGCCCACCGCGCCGCGATGGTCCAGATTGATCAGGAGCTGGAGGCCCTGGCCGATGATCCCATGGGACTTGGTGCCTTTGATATTGGCGACAAAGCCCACACCGCATGAGTCATGCTCATGCCGCGGATCGTAAAGTCCCTGTTTTGGCGGCAAACCCATCGCCAGACCCCAAATTTTCGCTTTTCGGCGCACCCAACCCGCCAATCCCTGCCAAGACAAGGGAAAAACGGGCGCCAGATTGCTTTTTGCACACCTGCGCCCCGGGGACTAGTTGCAACGCGGCATGACGGCATCGCCCCAATTGCCGCACTTGACTCTGTTTTGGTGTGGAATAGTCTAGAACATAACATGAACAAAAGCGAAAAACTGGCAGATTTACGCCATTTCCTCGCGCGCTACGGCCTTCCCGCCGACCGGCCGCCCATCCCGCTGGGGGATCCCGCCGCCGATGCCGTGCTGGGCGGCGGCCTCAGGCGGGGTGCCGTGCATGAAGTCTTTGCCCATGACTGGGGGGCGAGCGGGTTTGCCGCCTGCCTTGCCATCATGGCCGCTGGACCCAAACCCCTTTTCTGGATCCGGCCCGATTACGAGGCGCTGGAGTATGGCGCCCTGTCGGCCACGGGGCTTTTGGAATTGGGGGGCGATCCCCGGAATCTGTTCCTGCTCCGCGCCTCCAATGCCGCCGATGCCCTGTCGGCCACCGCCGACATTCTGGCCTGCCCGCATGTAGGCGTGGTGGTGCTGGAGCTTTGCGGCGCGCCGCGCTGTCTGGATCTGGTGGCCAGCCGCCGACTGACCCTGCTGGCGGAAGAAAGCGGCGTCACATTGCTTGTGTTGCGTGAAGGCGCGCAGCCCGAGCCCAGCGCCGCCGCCACACGCTGGCAAGTGAAAAGCCTCGCCTCCGATCCGCAGGATGATGATTGGGGAAGCCCGCGCTTCCATGCGCGGCTGACGCGGCACCGGCTGGGCAATCTCGGCGATTTCACCATGCAATGGGACAGCGAACATGGAATCTTCCACCCAGCGGCGGCGCATTCTGGCCTTGTGGTTTCCGCGCCTGCCGACCGACCGGTTGAGGCGCCTCTGCGGCAGCGCGCCTGAAGCAGCATCCAAAGATGCACCCTTGGTCGTCGCGGGCCGCGCCAACAACGCGCTCTATGTCTATGCGTTGAACAAAACCGCGCAGCGGTTGGGCCTTCATCGTGGCCAGCCTTTGGCCAATGCCCGCGCCATGGTCGAGAATCTGCCGGTCGTGCCGGCCGACGAGAAAGCCGACCTCACGCTTCTGGAAAGCATCGCCGATTGGTGCGACCGCTTCACACCGTTGGTGGCGGTCGATGCGCCCGACGGCCTGCTGCTGGACATCAGCGGCGTTGCGCATCTTTTCGGCGGCGAAGCGGTGATGCTTCAACATGTGCGGGAGAAAATCGCCGCACAAGGTTTCGCGGTCCAGGCTGCTATCGCGGGCACATCGTTGGCGGCGCGCGCGCTGGCGCGTTACGCGGCAGGTACTATCGCGCCTTCCGGCGCGGACCGGGCCGTGATTGCGCCATTGCCCATCGCCGCGCTGGATTGCGGCGAAGACAAGCTGCGAGCGCTCAAACGTGCCGGCCTCAAGACCATCGCGCAGGTAGCCGACCGAGGCCGCGCCGAACTGACCGCGCGGCTGGGCATGGACTTCCTCACCCGTCTGCATGTGATGCTGGGGGCGGAGGAAAAGCCGCTCACCCCGCGCCGGCCCCTGCCCGATCTCAGCGCCGCGCATCGTTTTGCCGAGCCGATCGTGACTCAGGATGTCATCCGCAAAAGCCTTCACGCGTTGAGTATCGCATTGGCGGAGGCTCTTGAACGTCAGGGCCAGGGTCTGCGCCTTCTGGAAGCGGTGTTCTTCCGCGCCGACGGCAAGATGCAGCGCATCGCAATCCGCACCGGCGCGCCGCTGCGCGATCCCGATGTAATGTTGCGGCTTTTGAACCAGAAGTTGGATGCCTTGGCCGATCCCTTGGACCCCGGCTTCGGTTTCGACTTGATCCGGCTGGAAGCCCGCATCGCCGAAGAAACCCATCCCGCCGAAGCCAGTTTCGATGCCGATGAAAATGCCCGCTGGCAGATCGCCTACCTGGCGGACCGGCTTTCCGCCCGCTTCGGCGAACATCGGGTGCAGCGCTTCGCGCCTCAGGACACGCACATTCCTGAAGCGCAAAGCGTGGCGGTGCCCGCCCAGGACCACGATTTCGACGGCACCTGGACGCGCAAGCGCCGCGAAAGCGATCCTCCACTGCGCCCCCTGCGCATGCTGGAAAAACCGGAAGAAATCCACTTCGTCACCGCATCGGTTCCGGATGGTCCGCCCGCGCGATTTCAATGGCGCCAGTGCAGCCATGATGTGATACGCGCCGAAGGCCCCGAGCGCATCGCCATGGATTGGTGGCGTGAGAATCCGCGCAAACGCCTGATTCCCAGCTCCGAACGGCTGCAGCGCATCAAGCTCAAACTGCTTCCGGATCCCGTGCCGCCTAGCCGGGATTATTTCCGGGTGGAAACCCGCGCCGGAATGCGCTTTTGGGTCTATCGCGACGGACAGCATCTTCACAACGATCTCGCGCCGCGCTGGTATATGCACGGCATGTTCGCATGATCCTTCGAGACGCAATTTCGCCATTTCGCTTCATCCTGAGCTTGCCGAAGGATGAAAGCGAAATTGCTCCTCAGGATTACAGCGCGTGCCTCTCATGAGCGGTTATGCGGAGCTGGCCGTCACCACCAATTATTCCTTCCTGCGGGGCGCCTCGCATCCGGGCCAGTTCGTCCGGCAAGCCAATGCGCTCAGCTATGCCGCCATCGGCATTGCCGACCGCAACAGCCTGGCCGGTGTCGTGCGCGCCTATGATGCCTGGCAGCAGCTGAAACCGGGCACACCGCCACGGCTTTTGATCGGCGCACGACTGGTCTTTCAGGATGGCACGCCCGACATCCTGGTCTATCCGGAAGATCGCGCCGCCTATGGCCGGCTTTGCCGATTGCTGTCCTTGGGAAAATCACGCGCGCCGAAAGGCGAATGTTTTTTAAGCTTCGAGGATTTCGCCAAATTCAAAGCCGGACTTCTGCCGATCATCGTGCCGCCTTCCGATGTCGAGAAAGCGCGTGACGTGCTGGCAGAATTCGATGGCCCGGTCTGGCTGGCCGCGTCCATGCTGTACACGGGCGAAGACCGCCGCCGCTTGAGAGACTTGCTGAAACTGGCACGGGAAACCGGGGCGCGGCTGATCGCCACCAACGACGCGCTCTACCATCATACCGATCAACGCGAATTGCAGGATGTGGTCACCTGCATCCGGGAACATGCGACGCTGGCGGCGGCCGGCAAGCGGCTTCAAGTCAATGCCGAACGGCATTTGAAGCCGCGCACGGAAATGACGCGCCTGTTCCGCCATACGCCTCATGCTGTCGCGGAGACGTTGCGTTTCGCAGACAAAATCAGCTTCACACTCGACCAGATCAAGCAGAATTACCCGCACGAACCCGTTCCGCCCGGAAAAACGGCGGACGGACACCTTCGCGATCTGACCGAAGCCGGCCTCAAGTGCCGCTATCCCAAGGGCACGCCCTTCAAGATCGCGCGCCAGGCCATGAAGGAATTGCGTTTCATCGCCAAGCACGAGATCGCGCATTACTTCCTGACCGTGCATGACGTGGTGAAATACGCCGAGAGCCGGGACATTCTGTGCCAGGGCCGCGGTTCGGCGGCGAATTCCACGGTCTGCTACCTGCTAGGCGTCACCGCCATCGATCCCAACAAATTCGAAGTCTTGTTCGAACGCTTTCTCAGCAGTGAGCGCAAGGAGCCGCCCGACATCGATGTGGATTTCGAGCATGAACGGCGCGAGGAAGTCATTCAGCACATCTATCGCCGGTATGGGCGCGAGCGCGCCGCGCTCACCGCGACCGTTATCAGCTATCGTTCCCGCAGCGCCATCCGGGAAGTGGGCAAAGTCTTCGGCCTGACCGATGATGTCACCGGCAAGCTGGCCGACACGGTGTGGGGCCATCATGGGGGCGAGCTGGAAGACCATCAGGTGCGCCAGGGCGGGCGCGATCCCGGAAATGAAGCCATCGCGCGCGCGGTGCATTTCGCGGGAAAATTATCGGGATTTCCCAGGCATCTGTCTCAACATGTCGGCGGCTTTGTCCTGACCGAAGATCGACTCGACACCATCGTGCCCATCGGCCCCGCCGCCATGGACGATCGCAGCTTCATCGAATGGGACAAGGACGATCTGGATGTGCTGCGCATCATGAAAGTCGATGTGCTGGGGCTGGGCATGCTCACCTGCATCCGCAAGGCGTTCAAGCTGATCGACGCTTACACCTATGGCGGCTGCCCACCGCGTCCATTGACGCTCGCCACGGTTCCCCAAGACGACCCGCTTGTCTATGACATGCTGTGCAAGGCGGACGCCATCGGCGTCTTCCAGGTGGAAAGCCGGGCGCAGATGAACATGCTGCCGCGCCTGCAACCCCGCAAATTTTACGATCTGGTGGTGGAAGTGGCGATCGTGCGGCCCGGCCCCATCCAAGGCGGCATGGTGCATCCCTATCTGAAACGGCGCAAAGAATTGAGGGACAATCCCGGTAAGGTTTTTGAATTCCCAAAACCGGCTCCACAATATCCGCAAGATGAACTTCGGCCCGTGCTGGAAAAAACATTGGGCGTTCCTCTTTTCCAGGAACAGGCGATGCGCCTGGCCATCGTGGCGGCAAAATTCACCGCCGAGGAAGCCAACGGCTTGCGCCGGGCCATGGCCACCTTCCGTCATGTCGGCACCATCGGAAAATTCCGGGAGAAATTCGTCACCCGCATGCTGGCACGCGGTTATGCCGAGGAATTCGTCCTGGCCTGTTTCGAACAGATCAAGGGTTTCGGTTCTTATGGCTTTCCCGAAAGCCATGCCGCCAGCTTTTCGCTGCTGGTCTATATCTCGGCCTGGATCAAGAAACATCATCCCGCTGCCTTCGCCGCGGCGCTTTTGAATTCCCAGCCCATGGGCTTTTACGCCCCTGCCGAGATCGTGCGCGATGCCCGCGAGCATCAGGTGACCGTGCTGCCGCCTGACGCCGCTTTCAGCGACTGGGACTGCACCCTGGAACGGGATGCGGCGGGCGCGATCTGCCTGCGCCTGGGGCTGCGCCAGATCGACAGCATCAAGGAGGCGGACGCCGACGCCATTATGAACAATCGCGGGCATGGCTATCGCGGCTTCGCCGATTTCGCTCGCCGCACCGCCTTATCGAAACGCAGCCTGGTGATCCTGGCGGAAGCCGACGCCTTTCGCGGCTTCGGCCTGGATCGCCGCGAAGGGCTATGGGCGGTGCGGCGCCTGCCCGATGACAAGCCGCTGCCCTTGTTCGCGCGCTTAGCAGCGCCCGATCAAGGCACCGAACAGATCGCCCCCCTGCCGGCGATGGCGCTGTCGGAGCATGTGCTCACCGATTATCAGACCATCCGCTTGTCGCTGAAGGGTTACCCCACCCAATTTCTGCGACCGCGCTTCAATGCGGAAGGCATCGTTTCCTGCAAAGACGTGGGCGCATTGAGAGATGGTGCCGCGGTGCGCTGTGCCGGCGTGGTGCTGGTGCGCCAATGTCCTGGCGAAGGCAACACCGTGTTCATCACTCTTTCCGATGAAACCGGCATCTGCAATGTGGTGATCTGGGAGCGGATGTTCCGGCAATACCGCAAGGAAGCGATGGGTGCGCGCCTGCTTCTGGCGGAAGGCACGGTGCAGAAAAGCGAAGGCGTGGTGCATCTGATGGCGACGCATCTGATCGACCGCAGTGCGGATCTCAACATTCTGTCCGGCGATGCCGTGCCGCCCACTCCGCCCACGCACCGCCATCCCCGCAATGTGCGGGTGCTGCCGCCCAGCCGGGATTTTCATTGAATCTTATCCTCTCCCTGAGCTTGCGGAAGGGTGAGGAGCGGTTCGCAAAGCGAATGAAATGGTCCACCGGACCATTTCAAGCGACGGACAGAAAGAGAAGCAATCCGCCGTTAAGCGTTCCGTGCCGCCGGCCCGGCCTTGACGGTGCCATGCCGTTCCAGCTTGCCCCAGCCCACCACGGCGCCGCGCAGCGCCATGGCGATGGAGCGCAGCACCACATAATACATCAGCTGGCGGTAGCCGAAGCGTTGCAGCGGCAGCCAGAAGAGCAGTTTCCAGTCCTCGCGCCGGTCGATCACAAAGCCCACCATCGCGGCCATCAGGTCGACCACGATGAAGACGATATAATAAATGCCCATCACCTTCAGGTCGGTGTCGGTGAACTCCGAACCATGCTGCTTGTAGGCGATCCATTGCCCGATCAGCTGCCACACCACCAAAAGATCCGCGACCGGCGCCAGGGTGGTGAGAATGATCTGGAACAGCCAGACCTGCGGCAACGCCACCATGCCCAGTTCGCCATATTTCGGATTGAAGGTGATGCGGCGATACTTCCAAAGACATTGCAGGGTGCCGAACGACCAGCGGAAACGCTGCTTGCCCAGACCCTTGAATGTGGCCGGCGCTTCGGTCCAGGCGATGGCGGTGGGATCGAAGATCGCGCGATAGCCCTTGGCCTGAATGGCGATGGTGAGGTCCTGATCCTCGGCCAATGTATCGGACGGAAAGCCGCCCATTTCCAGCAGCGCCGCGCGGCGCCAGGCGCCCACCGCACCCGGCACGACAGTGATCGTGTCCAAAGCCGCCAGCGCCCGGCGCTCCAGATTCTGCGCCACGATATATTCCAGCGCCTGCCAGCGCGTGACCATGTTGATGCGGTTGCCCACCTTGGCGTTGCCGGCCACCGCGCCGATCTCCGGATCGGCGAACCAGCGCACCAGCCGCGAAATCGTATCGGTGTTGAACTGGGTGTCCGCATCCAGCGCCACCACCACCGTGCCGGTGGCCTGGCGTATCGCCAGATTGAGGGCATTGGCCTTGCCGCCATTGGGAATGGAAATCAAGGTCACGCGCGGATCACCGGCAAACCGCTCGCGTACCACCTCTGCCGTGCGGTCCGCCGAACCGTCGTCGATCACCAGCACTTCCAAATTGCGGTAATCGCTGTGAAGAATGCGGTCGACCGTCAGCGCGATCACTTTTTCTTCGTTATAGGCGGGGATGAGCACCGACACGGTGTCGCCGGAATGGGCGATATCGGGCGATGGCTGGCGCCGTCCCATAACCCGGTTCGCCAGCGCCAGCCCGCACAAGATCAGAAGGCGCGCCACGCCCAGAATGATGGCGCCGATGAAGCAGTAATAAAGGAACTGGCCGATGAAGGAGAGGGTGAGGAACACGATCCGGTCGGCATAGAGCATCACCGTCAAAGGCAGCTTGGGCATCACCTGGTCGTAGGTGAAACCGCCCAGCTGCGACACGGGCACGAAGCTGTAGCCTTCCGCCCGCATCCGGTCGATCAGGATGGGCAGAAGCTTGATGGTCTGGGTGCGGTCGCCGCCCGAATCGTGCAGCAGAATGATGTTGCCGCGCAGGTCGGGATTGGGATCGTGCACTTCCTTCTCGACCAGCTTCATCATCTTCTCGACCGGCAGTTCCTGCCAGTCCAGCGTGTCGACATGGGTGCCGATGGTGATGTAGCCCAGCTTCTGCGCTTCCACGATGGGCACGATCTCGTCCGCGTCGCTGGGTTCGGCGTCGCCCAGATAGGGCGGGCGCAGCATGCGCATGGAACGGCCGGTCAAGGCTTCGAACAGGCGCTGAGTTGCGTTCAACTCCAGCCGCACCGCCGCCAGCGGCGTGTCCGCCAGATTGGGATGGGTGAAGGTGTGATTGCCGATCTCGTGGCCCTCATCCAGGATCCGCTGCACCAGGCCCGGATGCGCCTGCATGTTGGCGCCGATGACGAAGAAGCTGGCCTGGACGTGCTTCTCTTTCAGAATGTCCAGGATCGCCGGCGTCCAGTCGGGGTCGGGACCATCATCGAAGGTCAGCGCCAGTTTCTTGGGCACCTGGCCAACCCGGTGGATCACATATCCGGTGGGCAGGCTTTTGTAATGCTCATCGACGATGGCGCCGGTCTGCTTTTCGATCTGCAATTCGCGCAGACCCGGCTGCGGATCGCCTTCGACCCGGAGGATCTCGCCTTCGGTGCCGTCCAGATCCACATTCTCCATGTCGGCGGCGATGTATTTGAGATTGGCCGGCGCGGGCAGGTCGTAGCGCTGCCCCATCAAAGGCAGCACGGTCGGGTCTTCGGAACCCAGGCGCCACAGGGCGTATCCCGCGGGCCGGTAATGATCGGCGGCGTGAATCTGGTTGAACACCGTGACGGCATCCAGGAACCAGACATCGTGCAAGGTGCCATCGCCCTCGCGATAGGCGAAATGGGGATTGTTGGTGGCCGGATCGAACGCGACGGTGGCGCCGGCGTCGCGCGCGGAGCCCATTGCATCGCGAAAGCCCAACACATTGGCCTGCCCGCGATTGACCCAGTCATAAGCATAGGAGCCGATCGCCACGATGGTGGAATCGGCGGGCAGTTCGCGCATCCGCTTGTCGAGAATGCGCTCGTACCAGCCTTGGCCCGCGATGGCGCCCGCGGGACCGGAATCGTCGGCCTCGTCATAGGCCATCAGCACCGTGTAATCGACGATCTGCGAATAGGCCTGATACGGCCAATCGGGATCATCGAACGGCGCCGCCTGGACGATGATCCAGCCATGGGGCGCGAAAAGCTGCGACAGGCGGGCAAGGAATGCCTGAAGGTCGGGATGCGCCTCTTTGGTCACATTCTCGAAATCGATGGAAACGCCCTGCAGCTTGTTGGTGGACAGCACCTTGACGATGTCGTCAGCCAATTTTTCGCGGCGAGCCGGATCGGCCATGAGTTTGGCGAGGCCTGGTCCGTCCCATTTGCCCTGGGTGATGTTCTGCAGGTTGGGCAGGATCGCCACGCCCGGCTTGTGGGCGCGTATGTAATTAAGAGAACGGCTGTCGATATTGATTTTGAAATCCAGCTTCGGCCCGTCGAGATAGAGCCAGCTGGGGATCACCCAGTCCAAATGGGAAAGCGAGCGCTTGAGCGAATCGAAGCTGGCACCGCCGGTTCCCGTATCCCAATTGACATAATAGCCGATGGCCAGCGACCGGCCCTTCTGCGGTTGCAGGATGGCGGGCAGCACCCGCGACGGCTGGCTGGCCCGAAGACGGCGCAGCCGCCGGGCTTCCAGCCTGCGGTTCTGCGCCTCGGTCGCAAGCCGGACCGCCGATCTGAGCAACCCGGGCGCCACGGCCTTTTTCGCCAGGTCCTTGGGCGGGGGCGCATAGGTCCGGCTGGGGAAATCCACCGTCGCCACCGGCTTGGCCACCACCAGGCTGACGACAAAGCCGATCGCCAGCACGGTGCCGATCAGCGCCGCCGCCCATCCCAACGCGGACAGCCGCGCCGCGCGCCGGCCCGAGGCATCGAAGAATACTGGCTTTTTACTGCTCATGCGCCGCTGTCATGCAGAAGGCCAAGTTCCAGCCCGTGCAAATATACGCCAAACCGCCGCCTGAACAGGCGTCCCCTCGCGCATATTCCGTCACACCCCTGTGGCGAAAATCCGGCGACCGGCCCCGATTTCCTTGCATGGAGGCTCGGACTTCGTGCTATCGCTGTCGGCCTTCACGAAACCGTTCGGTCAGAGTGTATTGTGGCAGCTTACGATTGTTCGAAATGTCCGGGATATTGCTGTTCTTATCCCGTGATCCCCTTGAATAGCCGCGATGTGAAACGCCTGGCCCGGCATTTCGGCCTGGACTTCGAGACCGCCCGCAAGAAATTCACCAAGGTGGATGGCGACGAGCCCTATGCCATGCGCCGCAAGGCGGACGAGCATTTCGGCCGTATCTGCCGCTTTTTCGACACAGACAAGCGCCGCTGCACCATCTATGAGGCGCGGCCCGAAATCTGCCGCTCCTATCCGGGCGGCAAGAGCTGCGGCTATTACGATTTTCTGGTGTCGGAACGCGATTCCCAGGACGATCCCGAGCACGTCGCGTCGACATGGAACAAGTAGCGAGCGGGCGACAGCCCAAAGCGCGCTGAAATTAATTTCGTCTTTGAAGTGCCGCGCGATACAATCGCGCCATGGCGCACGATCATGCCCACGACCCGCACAATCACGGCATCTGGACCCATGGCCATGTCTTTCTGGGACATAGCCATGACCGCGCGGAATCCCGCGCCAAGCTGGCGGCGCTGGTCACCGCGCTTTTCATGGTGGTGGAGATCGTCACCGGCTTCATCTACCACTCGCTGGCGCTTCTGGCCGACGGCATTCACATGGCGACCCATGTGGGCGCCCTGGGCCTGGCGGCGGGAGCCTATTGGCTGGCGCGGCGCCATGCCGACAACAGCCGCTTCAGTTTCGGATCGGGCAAGTTCGGCGATCTCGCCGCCTTTTCCAGCGCCATCGTGCTGGGCATCACGGGCCTGGCCGTCGCCATCGAATCCGTCACCAGACTGATCCACCCCGCGGACGTCGCTTATGGCGATGCGCTCTTGATCGCGGTGATCGGGCTTTGCGTCAATCTCATCAGCGCCTTCATCCTGAAAGACGCGCATCAGCATGACCATGGCCACGGGCATTCTCATGCCCATGACGCGCATAATCATGCTGCGCACGGACATCACGGCGACAACAATATGCGCGCCGCCTATCTGCATGTGCTGGCTGATGCGGCGACCAGCGTGCTGGCGATCATCGCGCTGGCCTGCGGCTATTATTTCGGCCTGGGATATCTCGACCCCTTGGCGGCGCTGGTGGGCGCCGTAGTGATCGGCTCCTGGGCCTATGGGCTGATCAAGGACAGCGCCATGGTGCTGCTGGACGCCGACGCCGATCCCAAACTATCGGGCGCGATCAAATCCACCATTGAAAAGGATCTGGGCGCGCGCGTCGCCGACCTGCATCTGTGGCGTCTGGGACCCGGCCATCGCGGGCTGATCGTCTCTTTGGTCTCGCCCGATCCGACCACGGCGGAAAAGATCAAGGCGTCCTTGCGCCAGCATTATCCCGATCTGTCGCATGTGACGGTCGAGGTCGCGGTTTGCGCGGACTGCACCTAGGAGCAGCGGCCAGGAAAAGTGGGAGCCGCGAACCGGTTGCTACGCTGCCGCCAGCAACTCCGTCCGGCCATGCGCCCCCAAAAAATCAACAAAAAAGCCGCCCCAAACGGAGCGGCTTTTTTCAAACTCTCTTCCGGACCCGGCTTTAGGCCTTGGGCTTGCTCTGGGGGATCAGGCCTTCGCGCTGGGCGCGCTTGCGCTGCAGCTTGCGATAGCGGCGGACCGCCTCGGCCCGCTCGCGGGCGCGCTTCTCGCTAGGCTTCTCATAGGCGCCGCGCAGCTTCATCTCCCGGAAAATGCCTTCACGCTGCATCTTCTTCTTCAGCGCCTTGAGCGCCTGGTCGATATTGTTGTCGCGGACGATGATCTGCAAAGTCTGGCTCCAAATTGGAAGGCGCGGTTGATATCAGAAGGTTTTTGGCCTGTCCACCCGCGCCGGTTAACACTTTTGAGGCTTTGACCGGGCGGGATACGGACCCCATATTTCGGGCCATGATCCTCAAAATCGCCCGCATGGGCCACCCCGTTCTCGCCCAGATCGCCGCCCCGGTTCCCAATCCCAGGGCGCCGGAAATCCAGCGCCTGATCAATGACATGGTGGAAACCATGATCGACGCCAATGGGGCCGGCCTGGCCGCTCCCCAGGTGCATGTTCCCCTCCGGCTGGTGGTGTTCCAGGCCCCCGGCGAGCGCGCCGATCCCGGCCTCACGGACGATGAACGGTTCGACCACACCGCCCCCCTCACCGTCCTGATCAATCCCGAAATCACCGTCCTGGATGAAAAAACCGAAGGCGGCTGGGAAGGCTGCCTGTCGGTTCCCGGCCTGCGCGGCTGGGTCGAGCGTCCGGCCCATATCCGCTACCGGGGTCTTGGGGCGGACGGCCAGCCGATCGAACGGACCGCCCGCGGCTTTCATGCCCGTGTCGTGCAGCATGAGGTAGACCATCTGGACGGCCGGCTTTATCCCGGCCGGATGACGGATCTGTCCAAGCTGATTTTCGAATCGGAAATTCGTCATTTCACGCCGGCAGGATGACATGACCGAAAAAACGCCCCGAAAGAAGAAAGCCGCCCCCAAGCCGGAGGCCGGCGAACAAGCCGATGCGGCGCTGAAAAAGGCCGTCCTCAAAGAGGCCTTGAAGGATGCCGCCTTTGACGGCTTCACCGACGCCATGCTGGCCAAGGCGGGGAAAAAAGCCGGCGCGGACAAGGACGCGCTTGCCCGCCTGTTCCCGGCGGGCGTGTCCTCGCTGGTCGAATATTTTTCCACTTCGGTCGATGAAGCGATGGAGGAAAAACTGGGCGCGCTGGACCTTTCCAAGCGCAAGATCCGCGAGCGCATCAAGCTGGCGGTCCTGACCCGCCTGGCGCTTCTGGCGCCCAACAAGGAAGCGGCCCGCCGCGCGGCGGCGATGATGACCCTTCCCATTCACGCCGGACTCGCCAGCAAGATGATGTATCGCACGGTGGACGCGATGTGGCGCGCGGCAGGCGACACCTCCACCGATTTCAATTTCTATACCAAGCGCGGCATCCTGGCCGGGGTCTATGGCTCGACCCTGGTGCGCTGGTTCAATGACACCGGCGAGGACGAAAGCGCCACCGAAGCCTTCCTCGACGCCCGCATCGAGAATGTGATGCAGTTCGAGAAGTTCAAGGCAAAGGCCAAGGAAGCCCTCGCCAACTTCCCCGCCTTCGCGGCTTGGGCAGCCCCGAAAGCAAAACCGAAGTCCTAGCTGTCATTCCCGGCCTCACATCACCCGCGTTGCGGGCAATGTTCGCCGGGGATGACATGATCGTTACAGCAATTCCGCGATCTGAACCGCGTTCAAAGCAGCACCTTTCAACAACTGATCCGCCGCCACGAACATGGAGATCGCCTTGCCGCTGTTATCCGACAGATCGCGGCGGATGCGGCCCGCCAGCACGTCGCCCTGGCCGGATGCGTCTTTCGGCATGGGGAAATAATTGTTCGCCCAATCGTCCACCAGCTTCACGCCCGGCGCCTTGGCCAGAAGTTCACGCACCTCTTCCGGCGTGATGGGCCGTTCGCATTCGAAGGTCATCGAGACTGAATGGGCGCGCAAAATCGGCACGCGCACGCAGGTGGCGTTGATCGCCATGTCCGGCTCTTCGAAGATCTTCTTGGATTCGCGGATCACCTTGGTCTCTTCGTCATTGTAACCCGTCGCCATGTCGATGGCGGTGTTGTGACTGAAGAGGTTGAAGGCGTAGGGATACTTCACCACCTTGGGCGCATATTCCTTGCCGTCCAGATAAGCGCGGGTGGATTCTTCCAGCTCCTCCATCAGCGCCGCGCCGCCGCCCGACGCCGCCTGATAGGTGGAGACGATCAGCCGCTTGATGCGGTTGACCTGATGGATGGGCCAGAGCGGCACCAAAGTGGTGATGGCCGAGCAATTGGGATTGGCGATGATGCCCTTGTGATCCGCAATGCGGCGGGCGTTGATTTCCGGCACCACCAAAGGAATGGCCGGATCGGCGCGGAAGGCCGAGCTGTTGTCCACCACCACCGCGCCCGCCTTCACGGCGATGGGCGCATATTGCTTGGAAATGCCGCTACCCGCGGAGAAGAGCGCGATATCGACGCCATCAAAGGATTTGTCGGTCAATTCCTCGACGATGAGGTCTTTGCCGCGGAAGGGATAGGCCTTTCCCGCCGACCGCGCCGACGCCAGCAGCTTGAGCGCCTTGATATCGATTCCCCGGCTTTCGATGCAGCCGATGAATTCCCGGCCGACCGCGCCTGTTGCCCCTACAATCGCTACAGTTTTATTTTTCACGTCTTTTTCCTTTTGTTTGATTGCGGCACTCGCTCACGCTGCCACCGCGGTACCACATCAACCTCTGGCTACTGTTCGCTCGCCGCCGCGGGGCGCCCCAGTGGCGCTCACAATCGCAACAGTCTTGTTCTTCACGGCTTCAGTCCTCTTTTTTCCAATTCGGGCAATAAAAAAGCCCCGTCCGGTTTGGAGCGGGGCTTGGCTGTTTCGCTGTTCTGACTTTTTCAGTCGCGCGCGATACGCCCAGCCCCATCAGGCTTGGTCGTCTTCGTCTTGGTCGTGGTGGTGCGCGTCGTCATGGGCGGGGAACCTATGGGCGGGCCGTCATTTCGTCAACGGCTTGAGCTGCGTCATGTGGCCCATCTTACGGCCCAGCCGCGCCTCGCGCTTGCCGTAGAGGTGAAGGGCGCCCGCCCGCGCCAGGCTTTCCCAGGCCTGGGCCTCGGCCCCAATGATGTTTTCCATCACCGCATCGGCATGACGGGCGGGATCGCCCAAAGGCCAGCCGGCCACGGCCCGGATATGCTGCTCGAACTGCGAACAGGCACAGGCTTCGATGGTCCAATGGCCGCTGTTATGCACCCTGGGCGCGATCTCGTTGACGGTGAGCGAACCGTCCTTGCCCACGAACAGTTCGACCGCCAGCACGCCCACATAATCCAGCGCATCGGCGATGGTCTTGGCGATGGCCTTGGCGTCTTCGCCCTGTTTGCGGCTCAGCCGCCCCGGCACGATGGAGCGGCGCAGGATATGATTTTCGTGAATATTTTCCGGCGGGTCATAGGCGGCGAAACTGCCATCCGCACCCCGCGCCGCCACCACTGACGCCTCGAACGCGAAATCGACAAAGCCTTCCAGGATGGACGGCTGGGACTTGAAGCGCCCGAAAGCCGCCGCCGTCTCTTCGGCATTTGCGACCTTGGCCTGGCCCTTGCCGTCATAGCCCAGGCGGCGGGTCTTGAGGATCGCGGGCCCGCCGATCGCAGCGAAAGCGGCCTTGGCATCATCCGCCGACGACACATCCGCGAAAGGCGCGGTCTTCAATCCCAGCGCGCGCACGAAATTCTTCTCGCTGAACCGGTCCTGGGTGATTTCCAGGGCCCGCTGGCCGGGGCGCACCGGCTTCAGGCTGGCCAGATGCGCGATGGCGTCGGAGGGCAGATTCTCGAATTCAAACGTGATCGCATCGCAGATCTCGGCAAAGCCGGTCAGCATGTTGGTTTCGTCATAGGGCGCAGCGATCTGCAGCGGCGTCACCTGGAATGCGGGCGCATGCAGTTCGTCATTGTAGATCGCGGCTTTCAGGCCCAGCCGCGCCGCCGCCATCGCCAGCATGCGGCCCAACTGGCCGCCGCCGATAATGCCGATAGTGCCGCCAGGCGGTACGGGCTTGTCCAGCGTTTTGGCGTCACTCATTTGGGCGACTTGCCGACCGAACGGGTCTGTTTCGCGCGCCAGGCCTTGAGCCGTTTGTCCAGCTTGGCGTCCTCAAGCGCGAGAATGGCGGCGGCATGAAGCGCCGCATTCTTGGCGCCCGCTTCGCCGATCGCGAAGGTCGCGACCGGCACCCCGCCCGGCATCTGAGCGATGGAAAGCAACGAATCCAGGCCCTTCAAAGCCCGGCTTTCCACCGGCACGCCCAGGACCGGCAGGGTGGTCATGCTGGCCACCATGCCGGGCAGATGCGCCGCCCCGCCCGCGCCCGCGATGATCGCTTTCAGGCCTCGTTCGCTTGCGCTTTTGGCATAGTCGGCCATCCGGTCGGGCGTGCGGTGGGCCGAAACGATGCGTGTCTCATACCCGACGCCCAAGGCGTCCAGCATGTCGGCCGCCGCCTTGAGGGTGGGCCAGTCGGACTGGCTGCCCATGATGATACCGATGGAAGGACGGGGCATGCTTCGAATCGCCTACTTTGTTGCTTTGTCGCGGTTCCGGACGAGTCTGGGACCGGCCGGCTCAGGAAGCGGCGCAGTATAGGGCGCAAAAACCCCAAGGAAAGAGGCCATATTTAAACTTCATTTGCCTATGGGCTACACTTCAGCCGTGTGCTTTGAGCATCGGTTGCGAATTGGGGGCCGCCCGTCATGAAGATTGATCGTCCGGCCGCCGCCAGGCCCGCCCGGTCCGCCACGGCAGCCTATAGCCGCCGGACCGAAGGCACGCCCGCGCCGGGTGCGGCAGATGGCGTGCTGCCGGTCGCCAGCGTGTTGGGCGTTCCCGAAGCCGAATTCACGCCCCGGGTGCGCGACGCCATCATGGGACTGATGAACGAAGTGGACAATCTGCGCCGCGAACTGGCCCAGACCCGCGCCCGCTTGGACGAAGCGGAAAAAGCCGCCGACCAGGATCACATGCTGCCCCTGCTCAACCGGCGCGCCTTTGTGCGCGAGCTGACCCGCTATATCGCCTTCGCGGACCGCTACAACACGCCTGCTTCGCTGATCTATTTCGACCTCAATCACCTGAAGGTCACCAATGACACGCTGGGTCATGCGGCGGGAGACGCGGTGCTGACGCAATTCTCCAAGGTTCTGCTGGCGCATGTGCGCGAAAGCGATTGCGTGGGCCGGTTGGGCGGCGACGAATTCGCCATCCTGCTGTCGCACGCCACCTACGATCATGCACTGAAAAAGGCCGATGCGCTGGCCGATGCGGTGCAGACCCAGCCCGCCGAATGGAACGGTCATGCCATTCCCGTCAGCTTCGCCTATGGCGCTTTCGAGCTGAAAGCCGGCGACAATGCCGACGCCGCCATCGCCCGTGCCGATGAAGCGATGTATGCGCAAAAACGCGCGAGCAAAGCCGAATAAAGGCGCGCGTCTTTTGTGCCCTGAGTTCGTCGCGCGTGCTGTGAGCCATGTCACGCGCAGCGTGCGAGCAGGTCCAGTGGACCTGCGAGAATGGCGAACGCCGCGAGCCTGAGCGAGCGGCCGGGTTACGAGGACAGTTGCCGCGCGTTGCCTACGCTGTCGCTAGGCAACCCTGCTCAGGTCACAAAATCCATCGCGCCGAGCAATTCCCATAAAAAAGGCGCGTCTTTCGACGCGCCTTTTTCAAATCGAAGCCAAATGGATTAGCCCATCGCCTTTTGAAGATTGGAGTCGACCTTGTCGAGGAAGCCCTCGGTGGTCAGCCATTTTTGATCGGGGCCGACCAGCAGCGCCAGATCTTTGGTCATGTCGCCGGCTTCCACGGTGTCGACGCAGACTTTTTCCAACGTGGCCGCGAACTTGGCCAGCTTGGCATTGTCGTCCAGCTTGGCGCGATGGGCCAGGCCACGGGTCCAGGCGAAGATCGAAGCGATGGAGTTGGTGGAGGTGGACTTGCCCTTCTGATGTTCGCGGTAATGGCGGGTCACCGTGCCATGCGCGGCTTCGGCTTCCACGGTCTTGCCGTCGGGCGTCATCAGCACCGATGTCATCAGGCCCAGCGAGCCGAAGCCCTGCGCCACCGTGTCGGACTGCACGTCGCCATCATAATTTTTGCAGGCCCAAACATAGCCGCCGCTCCACTTCAGCGCCGAGGCCACCATGTCGTCGATCAGGCGATGCTCGTAGGTGATGCCGGCATCCTTGAACTTGGCGGCGAACTCCGCGTCGAACACTTCCTGGAACAGATCCTTGAAGCGGCCGTCATAGGCTTTGAGGATGGTGTTCTTGGTCGACAGATAGACCGGATATTTGCGGTTGAGGCCGTAATTCATCGAGGCGCGGGCGAAGTCGCGGATGCTGTCGTCCAGATTGTACATCGCCATGGCGACACCCGAGCCGGGCGCCTTGAACACTTCATGTTCGATCACCTTGCCGTCCTCGCCCACGAATTTGATGGTGAGCGTGCCTTTGCCGGGGAAGCGGAAATCGGTGGCGCGATATTGGTCGCCGAAGGCATGGCGGCCGATCACGATGGGCTGGGTCCAGCCCGGCACCAGGCGCGGCACATTCTTGCAGATGATGGGCTCGCGGAAGATCACCCCGCCCAGAATGTTGCGGATGGTGCCGTTGGGCGACTTCCACATCTTCTTGAGCTTGAATTCCTCCACCCGCGCTTCGTCCGGGGTGATGGTGGCGCACTTCACGCCCACGCCGTATTTCTTGATCGCTTCGGCGCTGTCGACCGTGACCTTGTCGTCGGTAGCGTCGCGATGCTCGACCGACAGGTCGTAATAATGCAGGTCCACGTCCAGATAGGGCAGGATCAGCTTCTTCTTGATGAGATCCCAGATGATGCGGGTCATCTCGTCGCCATCGAGCTCGACGACCGGGTTGGCGACCTTGATCTTGTCCATGAACATGGTTCCTCTGAAGGGGGCCTCGAAAGATGGGGCGGGAGTGGCTATAGCGGGGCCTCAAATAGCCCGTGGAAACCCACCCGTCAAAGGCGCAGATGACCGCCCCCGCCGTGATCCTCAGCCGCCCCCAGATGGGCGAAAATATCGGCGCCGCCGCCCGGGCGATGAAGAATTTCGGGCTGTCGGACCTTCGGTTGATCGCCCCCCAATGCGAATGGCCCAACGACCGCGCCATGATCCTGGCTTCGGGGGCGGGCGATATCATCCAAGCGGCCCGCGTCTTTCCCACTGCCGCCGAAGCGATGGCCGACATCCGGATGCTGCTGGCCACCACGGCGCGGGGCCGCGACGTGCTGCGCGAGATTCTCACTCCGGAAGCCGCGGCCCGGCGGCTGCGCACCGCCACGGCGCAAGGACTGAAGACCGCGATCCTGTTCGGCAGCGAACGGGCGGGCCTGGACAATGACGAAATGTCGCTGGCCGAAGCCGCGATCACCATCCCGACCTCTCAATTCCCCTCGCTCAATCTGGGCCAGGCGGTGCTTCTTCTGGGTTATGAATGGCTGAAATCCGCCGACGCCACGCCCCCCGTCCGCACCCGCAAGACCACGGCCCTGCCTTCCTCCCGCGCCGACCTGATCGGGCTGTTCGAGCATCTGGAGCGCGAATTGGACGCAGCCCAGTTCTTCTTCCCGCCCGAGAAGAAAGAGGCGATGGTGCGCAATGTCCGGGCCATGATCTTGCGCTCGCATCTCAGCGACCAGGAAACCCGCACCATTCGCGGCATGATCGTGGCGCTGACGAAAAACAAATACCGGGGCAAGCCCCGCTGATGGGAAACAAGTGAGCGCTGTCCTTTATATCGGCGTGTTGGTGGTGGTGCTGGCGGCGGTCGCCTTCGCCGTCATGCCGCTGTGGCTCACCAGGGAGCATCGGCCAGGCGAAGTGGGAACCGGTTCGCCGTCCGGCCGTGCGACCCAACAAAAAGGGCGGCCTGTTTTGGCCGCCGCGCTGGCGCTGTTCCTGCTCGGCATCGGCGGCGGCACCTATTGGATGCTGGGCCAGCCCTATCTCGCCTGGCGCTCCGCCCAAGGCACCGAGACCCGCGACGTCAATGGCCTGATCGCGCTTCTGATCAAGCGTGTCCGCGCCGCGCCGGACGATCTGCAGGCCTGGGTGTATCTGGGCCGCGGTTACATGGGCGTGGGTGACGCGGGCGATGCCGCCAAGGCCTATGGCCGCGCCGTCGCCCTGGCCAACGGCAGCGGTCATCCCGATGCCGGGCTGGATACGCTCTATGGCGAAGCCTTGGTGGCCCAGGCCAATGGCGAAGTGGGCGCCGAAGCCGAAGCCGCGTTCCGCGCAGCGTTGAAACTGGACCCCAAGGAACAGGCCGCCCGGTATTTCATCGCCCAGGCCCAGGCCGCGCGGGGCGACAAGCAAGGCGCGCTGACGATCCTGAACGAATTGCTGGCGGAGACGCCGGACAAATCTCCCCTGCGCCAGACATTGATCGACCGCATCGCGCTGTTGACGGCGCAAGGCGGCGGCGGGGCCCCCGATCCCAAGGCGATGGTGGCAGGCCTGGCGGCGCGCCTCAAAGACAATCCCGACGATGCCGCCGGATGGCAGCGCCTGATCCGCGCCTACAGCGTCTTGGGTCAGCGCGCCGAGGCACAGGAAGCGCTGACTACCGCGCGAAAGACATTCGCCGGCAAAAGTGACGTGCTGGCTGAGCTTGATGCGCAGGCCAAGGAACTCAAGCTGGACTGACCCGCTCCGGCACCGCGCCCAGCTCCACGATCATCGCTTCGATTGCTTTCGCTGCCGCTTCGACCGCCTCCGCATCGCGCGACCGCGCCACCAGTTGCGCGCCGAAACGTCCGTCCCGATACCAGGGATAAGATCCGATGGCGGTCTGCGGGAACGCCTTCTGGATATCCGATAATCCTTGCGCGATGGCGCCTTCCGGCAGATCCGCCGACACGGTGACGGACTTCACGGTCTCGCCTCGCGGCAGGCGGGTGACGATCTCCTCCATCATCGCCCGCATCACCATGGGCACTCCGGCCATCACGAAAACATTGCCGACTTGAAATCCCGGCGCCACCGAAGCGCTGTTCTTGATCAAGGCGCCGCCGTCGGGAATGCGGGCCATGCGCTTGCGCGCGTCATTGAACTGACCCTTTTCATAGCGCGCTTCCAGCGCCGCATAGGCTTCCGGGTGATAGCCGATGCCCACGCCGAAGGCCTTGGCCACGGCATCGGCGGTGATGTCGTCATGGGTGGGTCCGATGCCGCCGGTGGTGAAGACAAAATCATAGCGCGAGCGAAGCGCGTTCAACGCCGCCACGATCTCATCCTCGTCATCGCCCACCACCCGCACTTCCTTCAGGTCGATGCCCAGGCTGGTCAGCTGGCGGGCGACGTAATTGCTGTTGGTGTCCTGGGTGCGGCCCGACAGGATTTCATCGCCGATCACCAGCATGGCCGCGGTCGAAACAGTCATGAAACTTTTTCCTGGCAGGTTTGGCCCTAGAAAAACCCCAGCTTTTGCTTATATTCAAGCCCAATGACCCTTATTCCCGACGCTGATTCCTTCGAAGCCGCCCGCAAGGCGCATTTCGCCGTGACCCTGCACAATCCGGCGGATTTCGAAGGCATGCGCCGGGCCGGCCGCCTGGCCGCCGAAGTGCTGGACCTGCTGGTTCCCCTGGTGAAGCCGGGCGTGACCACCGCGGCGCTGGACAAGGTCGCTTACGATTATGTCGTGTCCCATGGCGCGCTTCCCGCCTGCCTGGGCTATCGCGGCTACCGCCACACGGTCTGCACCTCGATCAATCATGTGGTCTGTCACGGGATTCCAGGCGACAAGCCGCTGCGCGATGGCGACATCGTGAATATCGACGTCACCGTCATCCTCGACGGCTGGCACGGCGACACCAGCCGGATGTATCCGGTGGGCGATGTGAAATTGAAGCCGATGCGGCTGATCGACATCACTTACGAAGCCATGATGCGCGGCATCGCGGCGGTAAAGCCGGGCGCCACCACCGGCGATATCGGCCACGCCATTCAAAGCTATGCCGAAGGCCAGGAACGCTGCGCCGTGGTGCGCGATTTCTGCGGTCACGGCTTGGGGCGCATATTCCACGCCCTGCCCAACATCGTGCATTACGGCAAGCCGGGACATGGCATGGCGCTGAAGCCTGGCATGTTCTTCACCATCGAGCCGATGATCAATCTGGGCAATTATGGCGTCAAAGTCCTGGGCGATGGCTGGACCGCGGTGACGCGCGACCGCTCGCTGTCGGCGCAGTTCGAACATGCGGTGGGGGTGACGGAGAATGGGGTCGAAATCTTCACTCTGTCGCCCAAAGGTCTCGACAAGCCTCCCTACGGTTGAAGCCAAATATCAGGGGCGCAGGTCTTTTGCCCGCTGGCGTCGTCGCGCGTGCTGTGAGCCATGTCGCGCGGAGCGCGCGAGCAGGTCCAGTGGACCTGCGAGAGTGGCGAACGCCGCGAGCATGAGCGAGCGGCCGGGCCACGAGCGCTATTATCGCGACGCTCCTAGCCACCGAACAAAACTCCTCGCGCCGCGATTGTTGCAGAAGATCGCGTAATGGCGCCCAAGAAATCCGATTCAGCGATAGATAAAGCTGATCCCAATGCCGGCCATCGCGAACGGTTGCGCGCCCGCTTCGTCAAAGGCGGGGCCGCCGCCATGCCCGATTACGAATTGCTGGAACTGACATTGTTCGCCGCCGTGCCGCGCAAGGACACCAAGCCCTTGGCCAAAACATTGCTGGCGCGGTTCGGCGGCTTTGCCGATGTGATCGCCGCGCCGCGCGAAAGGCTGCTGGAGATTCCCGGCGTGGGCGATGCGGTGGTGAGCCAGCTGAAAATCGTGGAAGCCGCCGCCGCGCGCCTGGCCCAGACCCGCGTGATCGGCCGACCGGCGCTGTCGTCCTGGACGGCGCTGTTGGACTACTGCATGGCGGTGATGGCCCGCGCCCCCGCCGAGGAATTCCACGTCCTGTTCCTGGATCGCAAGAATGTGCTGATCGCCGATGAAGTGCAGGCGCGCGGCACCGTGGACCACACGCCGGTCTATCCTCGCGAGATCGTCAAGCGGGCGCTGGAACACAGCGCCTCAGCGATCATCCTGGTGCACAATCACCCCAGCGGCGATCCCACGCCATCCAAGGCGGATATCGCGATGACGCGAGAGGTCGCGGCGGCCGCCAAGGCGTTGGGGATCGCCATCCACGATCATCTGGTGATCGGCCGGAGCGGCCATGCCAGCTTCAAGAGCCTGGGCCTGCTCTAAGAGAGCTCGGGCCGGCTTTTCGCAAGCAACCGGCGGACCACATGGCCTTTCCACATCCAGAGGCCCGATAGCGCGATCGCCGGTAAGAACACGAACCGCGTAGGAAACGCATAGTCGGGCAGGACTTCGAACGGGCTATAGATATACCCGATAATGGGGATCGCCAGGATCAAATGGACGGTCCGGAAAATCGCGCGCTTGGTGGTCTCTTTCATGGCTGGTCTTCCCGGCTTTGCGCGCGAATTATTTCTTGGCTTTTGATGTGTTGAGCGTCACCGCGGCGCGGATCAGCGCCTTGAACGCCTTTTCGTTGATCTTTTCGCCTTCGCGAAAATCGATGGCGCGCCTCGTGTTGCCTTCCAGGCTGGAATTGAAAAGCCCGGCCGGATCCTTCAGCGCCGCGCCCTTGGCGAAGGTGAGCTTCACCACCGCCTTGTACGTTTCGCCGGTGCAGATCATGCCGTCATGTTCCCACACCGGCACACCGCGCCATTTCCAAGTCTCGACCACGTCAGGATCAGCCTCCTTGATCAAGCCGCGCAGCCGGGCCAGCATCTCGCCCCGCCAATCGCCCAGCGATTTGATCCGCGCATCGATCTCGGCGGAGGCGGATTTTCCCGCCGACGGCGCGGCACTTTTCTTTTTCGCGGGCGCGGATTTCTTCTTCACGGTCATGCCTGTTTCTCCAGAAGGTGGCCCAGCCTATCGAGGAAGTTATTCCAGCCAATCCTGGCGCCGCCATAGGCTTGTGCCATGCCCGGCTTGAAGCCGGTCTGTTCCAGCTTCAGATGCGTGCCGGTGCGCGTGGGCGACAGGGTGAAGGTCACCACACTGTCCAGCCCCATGGCGGCCCAGCTGTAGGACAGCATGCGGTTCTCTTCGACCGTCAGCACCTGACAATCGACGCTGCCCCAATCGGCGGTGAAGCGGAAGCGATGACCGGTCGTTGCCGCGAAATCATTCTGCATCAGCCAATCGGCGATCAGATGCGGCTGGGTGAGCGCACGCCACAGCTTTTCGGGTGCAACGGGAAGCTCGCGCTCCACGATCACGCTTTTGGTCTCGCTCATTGGTCCATCCTTTTCAGCAAATCTTCCAACTGGTCGAAGCGGCTCTGCCAGAAGCCGGTCATCCGGCTGGTCCAATCGATCAAGGGTGCCAGGGCGCCGAGCTGGGCGCTGTAATGGATCTGGCGGCCATCCTGCCGGTCGCGCACCAGCTTGGCCTGTTTCAGGATTCCCAGATGCTTGGAAACGGCGGGCTGGGAGACGCCAGACCGGGCCGTGAGCGCGCCCACCGTCTGTTCGCCGTCGCGGCACAGCCGCTCGAAAATCGCCCGCCTTGTGGGATCGGCGAGAGTCTTAAAGAGCGTGTCGTGAACGGCCGGCATCTGCAATCCATAACCCAACAGCTATGGATTTATGTATAACCAGCAGGATATATGTCGGTCAAGCCTCGGCGCGCCGGTGCAAGGTCGCAAGACGATATTGCTTGCGCGGCCCCGTCACTTGCCAGGATACGGTGAAGCGGTTTTCGTCCAGAACCCGGTATCGCCCGCGATAGCGGTCATCGCCGCAGGCATGCAGGATATCGGCCATGCCCGATGCCAGATCGAGCGCGTGAAACAGGCTGCCATCCGCATGGCGCACGGTTCCGGAGGAGGAACCATTCGCGATCAGGTGATAACGGCGGGTGACCGGACCTCTGTAAGCGCCGAAGTTGAGATCGCCCCTCTCGTCATGGATCAGCCCATCGGCCGATGGCGTGAAGACCGACCATCCGGTCAAGCGGCCCATCAGTTCCGCCCGCGCGTCGCTGATCCGCCGCGCGATGCGCCACCGCCCGTTCAGGAAGGCCTGCAAATCCCGGACGGGATACACGGAGCGATCGTGACGGCCCGTCAGTCCGCGCGCCGCCCGGCGGCCACTTTCCACAAGCCGGCGACAATGGCGGCGCCCAAAACGCTCTTGAGCAGGGCGGCCAATGCGAACGGCGCGATCCCGAACGCCAAAGCCTTGTTCCATCCCAGCAGCGCCGCCAGCCAAAGCGTGCCCGGCGCGAAAATCAGAACTTGTCCCAAGAGCATCACCGGCAGAGTGCGGAAAAGATCGCGGCCCCAGCCCCGTTCCGCCGCCCATCCGGCAAAAGCGCCGCCCAGCAGAAAGCCCAACAGATAACCGCCAGTCGGGCCGGCCAAATAAGCCGGTCCCGCTGCCACCCCGGCAAAAACCGGCAAACCAGCAACGCCTTCCGCCAGATAGGCCAAAATGGTCAGCGCGCCCAGGCGACTTCCAAACGCGACACCGATCAACAGCGCCACCATGCTCTGCATGGTGATGGGCACCGGCCAGAAGGGAACCTGAATCTTCGCCGCAACCGCCAGCACGGCGCTGCCGCTGATCACCAGAAGCGTGTTCTTGAGAAGCCGCGTCCCCGGGAAAAGAGCGTCACCGAGAAGAGGGCGGGAAATCGTGGCGAGCGAACCGGACATGAGACACCTGTGCAGAACCGAGGCTGAAATCCGATATCTCAGCCGCTTCCGCAAGGCAATCTGGGCCGTCAGGACGCCCTGAGTTTCGCCAGGACATCCGGGAAGCACGGACATCGCATTATTTTCCACGCTCTCCTGCCGGTATCGGCGGATTGAGCCCGATCCCGTGCGACATTGCCCATTGCACGACCATAGGCGACAGATCTGCTTGATGCGGGTAATGACCCAGTCCCTTCATCGGCACGAACATAGCGCGTTGTCCCAGCCGGTTGGCCAATTCGCGGCCCATGGCAAACGGAATCTGCGGATCGTCTTCACTGTGAAAAATAAGGACAGGAACCTTGATGCGCTCGACAAGCGCCAGTGTGTCGAAGGGATCGCGAGACAACAGCCGAACGGGAACATAGGAGAATTGCCGGGCACCGATTTCCGCGATGGATGTATATGGCGATTCCAGAACCAGCCCCGCTGCGAGCCCTTCACTGGCCATTCGCGCCGCGACTCCACTGCCCAGACTGTGCCCCCAAACGATAATTAGGCCCGCACGATGCGCCACAGCCGCAATGGTCGCGCGAGCGTCCGACATCAGGCCTGCTTCTGAAGGGCTTCCGGGATTTCCGGAATATCCCCGGTAAGATGCCAGGACCGCACCCCATCCGCGCCGATGAAGCGTGTTGCCGAGCGTAATGAAGTCGGCCCGGCTGGACGCATTGCCATGAAAAAAGATGACGGTCGGCATCTCTGCGGATGAAGGCGGTATCCACCAATTCTTGAGAATTCCCAATCCGGGGACAGAAACGGCCAGCGTTTCATATCCCGATCCGGGCGGCGATCCCTCCAGCACGATGGTGTCGGGCTGAAATACCAAGCGCCGCTGTTCGACGAAGAGAAGCCGCAAAGTCCCAGATAGGCCGCCGCAGCGGCACAAACCAATCCCAGAAAGTGCGTTTTTATGTCCCGCCCCATCCATCGAACGTCAGAATGTGGTTGATGATAGCCGCATCCTTTTCCTTGCCAAGCCAGTCGAACCCACGCGTTCAGCGTGGCGCGCATCCGCCATGTCCTCACCAGCAACCCTTTGAACTTGCAATTAAATTAGCGCCCTTTCGCGCACGGCGTTAAATCGCTAGAAGCACCTGAAAATCATATCGGTAAGAACCCCATGATCCCCCGCTATGCCCGCGAACAGATGGTGTCCATCTGGTCGCCCGAGACCAAGTTCCGCATCTGGTTCGAGATCGAGGCCCATGCCACTGACGCGCTGGCCGAGCTGGGCGTGGTGCCGAAATCGGCCGCCGCCAAGGTCTGGGAGAACGGCAAGGACGCCAAATTCGACGTGGCGCGGATCGACGAGATCGAACGAGAGGTCAAGCATGACGTGATCGCCTTCCTCACCCATCTGTCCGAAATCGTGGGACCGGAAGCCCGCTTCGTGCATCAGGGCATGACGTCATCGGATGTGCTGGACACGTGTCTGAATGTGCAACTGATGCGCGCTGCCGATCTTCTGATCGCCGATGTCGATGCGCTGCTGGCGGCGCTGAAAAAGCGCGCTTTCGAATACAAAATGACGCCCACCATCGGGCGCAGCCATGGCATCCATGCCGAGCCCACCACCTTCGGCGTCAAGCTGGCCACCTATTTCGCGGAATTCACCCGCGCCCGCGCGCGACTGGTGACGGCGCGGGCGGAAATCGCCACCTGCGCCATTTCCGGCGCGGTCGGCACCTTCGCCAATATCGATCCCAAGGTGGAAGAACATGTGGCCCAGAAAATGGGCCTTTCCGTCGAGCCGGTTTCGACCCAGGTGATCCCCCGCGACCGCCATGCCGCCTATTTCGCGGCGCTGGGCGTGGTGGCTTCGTCCCTGGAACGGCTGGCGATCGAGATCCGCCATTTGCAGCGCACCGAAGTGCTGGAAGCGGAGGAATATTTCTCGCCCGGCCAGAAGGGCTCCAGCGCCATGCCGCACAAGCGCAACCCGGTCTTGACGGAAAACGTCACGGGCCTGGCCCGCATGGTCCGCGCCTATGTCATCCCCGCGATGGAGAATGTGGCGCTGTGGCATGAGCGGGACATCTCCCACTCCTCGGTCGAGCGTTACATCGGCCCCGACGCCACCATCACCTTGGATTTCGCCCTCGCCCGCATGACCGGGGTGGTGGAGAAGCTGGTGGTCTATCCCAATCGGATGCAGGAAAATCTCGACCGCACCCACGGCCTGGTCCACAGCCAGCGGGTGATGCTGGCCCTGACCCAGGCGGGCGTGTCCCGCGAGGACAGCTACCGGATGGTGCAGCGGAACGCGATGCGGGCCTGGAACGGGGAAGGCAATCTTTTGGACCTGCTCAAGGCCGATTCCGACGTGGCAAAGGCCCTGCCGGTGCCACAACTGGAAGCGATGTTCGACCTGGGCTACCACCTGAAGCAGGTCGATACGATTTTTGGCCGCGTTTTCGGTGACTAACCCATTGGAATAGCGACAATTTACCGCCACCTGTGGACGGGAACCCGCTATGCGGCCCTGCGGCCCCAGGAATCATTGCTCCGGGACCTCCGCGTCCCTAAATTCCCGTTACGCCTCATCTTCTGGCGTTGGTTAGTTAGACGCGCCTTTGGGCGCGGCAAGGACATTCCCCATGAAACGTCGGCGCGTCATTTACGAAGGCAAGGCCAAGATCCTTTATGAAGGAACCGAGCCGGGCACCGTCATCCAGTATTTCAAGGACGACACCACGGCCTTCGACGCCCAGAAAAAAGCGGTGATCGAGGGCAAGGGCGTCCTCAACAACCGCATCAGCGAATATCTGATGACCCAGCTGGCGGGCATCGGCGTGCCCACCCATTTCGTGCGCCGCCTCAACATGCGCGAGCAGCTGATCAAGGAAGTCGAGATCATTCCCCTGGAAGTGGTGGTGCGCAATGTCGCCGCCGGCTCCATGTCCAAGCGGCTGGGGATCGAGGAAGGCACCGCCCTGCCCCGTTCCATCATCGAATATTACTACAAGAATGACGGCCTGCATGACCCCTGGGTGAGCGAAGAGCACATCACCGCGTTCGGCTGGGCTTCGCCGCAGGATCTGGACGACATCGTCAATCTCACCATCCGCATCAACGATTTCCTCTCCGGCCTCTTCCTGGGCGCGGGCATCAAGCTGGTCGATTTCAAATTGGAATTCGGCCGGTTGTGGGAAAACGATTACATGCGCATCGTCTTGGCCGACGAGATCAGCCCCGACAGCTGCCGTCTCTGGGACCTGCAGACCAACGAGAAGCTGGACAAGGACCGCTTCCGCCGCGATCTGGGCGGCGTGGTCGAAGCTTACAGCGAAGTCGCCAAGCGCCTGGGCATCATGCCGGAATCGGTGCAAGGCGAAAACAAAGGCCCGGTACTGGTGAAATAGACTGCATGTTTCGCATCACGCTCACATGCGATGGAGTGCCAATCGAAGCTGGCGCTGACGCGGCGCGTGACATTGAAAAAGAGTTTAGGAATTTCCGGTCTCCGCGTTATGTCAACGCCATGTGCCGATTTGAACTTGGCAGCCTTATATTGAGTTGTGACAACGACGGATGGGATGCGGAAGGTTTGAATCTGCAAGACGAGTTTTCGGATTGTCTTTGTGCTTATCTACGATCATTTGACGGCGATTTACGGTTAGTTTCTTCAATTGAACTGGACAAGAACTGAATGAAAGCCCGTGTTTTTGTGACATTGAAGAATGGCGTGCTGGACCCTCAGGGCAAGGCCATCGGCCATGCGCTCAACGGTCTGGGCTTTGGCTCTGTCGGCGAAGTGCGCCAGGGCAAGGTGATCGATCTCGACCTTTCCGAGACCGATGCGACCAAGGCTAAGGCTTCGCTGAAAGACATGTGTGAAAAGCTTCTGGCCAACACCGTGATCGAGAAATACGAAATCGAGATCCGATAGGCGTTTCCATGCTCAGGGCCGCGCGGCTCCTCATCGTTCCGGCCTTTCTGCTCGCGGTCACAACGCCGTCTTTCGCGCAGATGACCACCGAACAGCTTCTGGCCCAGCCGCCGGAAAAGCTGGCCGCGCTGAAGAACGATCCGCATGTCGCCAAGGCGATGAAGTTTCTGCAGGTCTCCGATTCTCGCGCCGATGTATTGAAGAAAGCCGACAGCGTGCTGGACGTTGTGGTGATGTCCGAGCAGCGCGAGCATCCCGGACAAAATGCCCTGTTCTGGAATGCCTTCCGCGACCGGGTGCGGGGTCAGGTTCAGGAAGAAATCGACGGCTTCATGCTGCTGTCCGCCCAGCTTTATGCCGAGCGTTTCACCGACGCCGAGCTGGATCAGCTGATCAGCTTTTATTCCAGCGGCATCGGCGCCAAATACTTCAAGGAGCGTGCCGCGCTCGACCGTCAGGAGATCGATCTGGCGTCGGAATGGAGCGATCAGGTAGCGCCCAAGGTGCTGGAAAAAGTGCGTGCGAACATGAATGCTGGCAAAGGCCAGAAAAGGTAGAAGTCCTGATGAAATCCGCCGTGATTGTCTTTCCCGCTTCCAACTGCGACCGCGACGCGGCCACCGCCCTGGAAGAAATGACCGGCAAGAAAGCTGCCATGGTCTGGCACCAGGACAGCGCATTGCCGGATGTCGATCTGGTGGTGCTGCCGGGCGGTGGGTTGCTCGGACGCCGTTTGCACGAAGTGTTTGGCGCAGCCTCGCCGCTGATCGCTTTGGCGCAAAGGGCGTTCGAACTCGACACGCGGGTCGCTGAAGCGGACGTGGCGCTGTCTGCCCGCGCCTCGCCGCTTGGGCGCATGGCCGTGGCAGCCGCCCCGGTGGGGGACAATGGCTATGTCGCACTGGTGCTGACGCCGATCCCGCGTACCCGCGCGCAAACACCCGCCGGACCGCACTCGGCGGCGCGCACGCTCGCACATGAAGTGCGCAACCCGCTCGCGGGCATTCGTGCCGCGGCGCAATTGATTGGCCGCGCTGGCGACACGGAAACGTCGGAGCTGGCGCAGCTTATCTGTGATGAAGTCGATCGCGTGAACCGTTTGACTGAGCGGATCGATCCGCTCGGCGCGATGCACGCCTCGAAGCTCGAAGCCGTGAATGTACACGAAGCGCTGGGACGTGTGCGGCAATTACTGCGCTCAAGCGCGCCAAAGGTGAAGCTGCGCGAACGCTACGATCCGAGCCTGCCG
>CALMGU010000010.1 GCA_937865685.1 uncultured Alphaproteobacteria bacterium
CAACGACACCGGCGTGTTCGAAGGCGGAGAGATTTCCGTCTATTACGATCCGATGATCGCCAAGCTTTCCACCCATGCCGAGACACGGGGAGAAGCGATCGGCGCCATGGCGGCCGCGCTGGACCGGTTCGAGATTTCCGGTATCGCCCATAATGTGCCGTTCCTGGCCGCGATCATGCACAATCCCCGTTTCCGCGAAGGCCGGCTCACCACCGGCTTTATTGCCGAAGAATTCCCCGATGGCTTCAAAGGCGCGCCCTTGTCCGAAGCGGACAGCCGGCTGTTCGTCGCCGCGGCCGTGGCCGCCAAGTTGCGCCGCACCCAGCGCGCCGGTCAGATCAGTGGCGCCTTGAATGGAGGCCATCAGGCTGCCGACAGCTTCGTTGCATCCATCGCGGGGCGCGAGGTCGCGATCTGCGACGCCCGTCTGGCGGTGGGAAACCTTCGCCTGGCGATCGACGGAAAGATCTTCGAGGCGATTATGGATTGGTTTCCAGGGCGACCAAAGTTGGTCTTGAAGCACCAAGGCCAGGAAACCGTGTTCCAGATTGCCCGGCATGCCGGGGGCTATCATCTGTCGCAAGGCGGGCGGGAGATTCTGGTCAGCGTACGCTCGCCCTATGCGGCCAAGCTGGCGACCCTGATGCTGGCAAAGGCGCCACCGGATACGTCTCGTTTGTTGCTGTGCCCTATGCCGGGGCTGATTACCGCGCTTTCAGTGAGCGAAGGCCAAGCCGTCAAGGCCGGCGATCCGCTCGCCGTGGTGGAAGCGATGAAAATGGAGAATGTGCTTCTGGCCGAGCGCGACGGCGTGATCGCCAAGGTTCTTGCCAAGAAAGGTGATAATCTTGGGCGCGACGATGTGATACTGGAATTTCAATGAGCGAAGACATCACGTCTCTGCGCGTTTGCGTCGAAGGCATCGTCCAGGGCGTGGGCTTCCGCGCCTTTTTGAAAATGGCGGCCATGCGCAATGGCCTTCATGGCTGGGTGCGCAACCGGTCCGACGGCTCGGTCGAGGCGCTGGTGAGCGGCCCCACCAAGGCGGTGGAGGATTTCGTCAGTGCCGCGACGCAAGGACCCGAGGGCGCGCGCGTCCGGTCCGTGGATTTGCACAATACTGAAGCGCCCGTGGAAAAAGGCTTTCAGCAGCGTGCGACGCTTTAGAGCGGTTCCAGGAAAAGTGTGCAGCGGTTTTCCGTCCGGAACCGCGACAAAAATAAACTAGGGCGTTTTCGCGATACGCGAAAACGCCCTAACCGAAGATCTTCTCAAAGCTTCGCTTCATTGCGACATCGACATCGGCCATGGTCGCCGGCACGCCCAGATCGGCCAGGCTGGTGACGCCATACTGGCGTATGCCGCAGGGCACGATGCCGTCAAAATGCGAAAGATCTGGCTCCACATTCAACGACACGCCATGGAAAGTCACCCAGCGGCGGATGCGCACGCCCAGGGCGGCGATCTTGTCTTCCCGTGAGCCGCGCACCACCCAGATGCCGACACGGCCGTCGCGCCGCTCGCCTTTGATGTTGAACTCAGCGAGGGTCTCGATCAGCCATTGTTCCAGGTCGCGGACGAAGCCTCGCACATCCGGTTTGCGCTTCTTGAGATCGAGCATCACATAGCCGACGCGCTGGCCAGGTCCATGATAGGTGAACTGGCCGCCGCGCCCGGTGTGATAGACCGGAAAGCGGGCATCGATCAGGTCGGCGTCATTGGCGCTGGTGCCGGCGGTGTAGACGGGCGGGTGTTCCAGCAGCCAGACCAGTTCAGGGGCTTGCCCATCCGCGATGGCCGCGGCGCGCGTTTCCATGGCCTCCAGCGCCTCGGGATAGGCGACGGGGCTGTCGGAAATTCGCCATTCGGTCCGGGAATTCAGCGCGGCGTCCAAATTAAGCTTTCCGAAACCATAATCCGCCACCCTTGGCAGCCTCATCGCAATATAGGCATGCACCCATGGCGTCCAACATCGACAATATCAAAGTGGAAATCTCCGTGGTGCTTGGCCGCTCCGTCATTCCCATGCATCAGCTCCTGCGCATGGGCCGTGGGGCCGTGATCGAGTTGGACTCCCATCAGGATGATCCGGTGACCATCCTGGCCAACGACAAGCCGGTGGCGAAGGGGGAAATCCAGATCCATGGCGATAAGATCGGGGTTTCCGTGGTGGAGCTGCTGTCCAATTACGAATAAACACTCGAATAAGTGTTGAATTATTTATTCTCCACTGTGTTATTGCATTTGATCGGATAGCGGCATAGGTCTGGTGTGGTTTTCGAGGCCACGCCATGCTGCCGGTCATTCTCAACCCTCTCAGACTTAAAACCGGGCTGGCCGGCCAGGGCGCGGCCTTGGCCCGCCGGGCGTCGCTCCTGGCCGAAGCCGGAATCGAAGTCCGTTTGCTCTCCTCTGATGTCTCTGACGAGCTCCTGGCCCCTCTGCAGCTTCTGTTCGTGGCTGGCCTGGAGGAGGGCGAGGCGCGCCACCTGGCGGCCAGAGCCAGGGCCTTCGGCGTGCTGGTCAATGTCGAGGATGTCCTGCCGCTTTGCGACTTCCATGTCCCGGCCATTGTGCGTCAGGGGGATCTTCTTTTGACCGCATCGACGGGTGGCGCCGCGCCGGGCCTGGCGCGGGCGCTTCGGGAGCACCTGGCCGAAAGCTTCGGGCCGGAGTGGCGCGACCGGGTCGATGCGCTGGCTGCGGAACGGGCCCGCTACCGCAGCCAGGGGCTGGCCCCGGCAGAGGTTTCTCAGAAAGTACGCGCCATGGTCGTGGAGAAGGGCTGGCTGTGAGCGCCACGGTCATCGACGTACGCGCGGGATTGCGGCCGGCCGAGCCTGCCATGGCGCGCACCGATCTTTTGGCATTACGGGAAAAGGCCTCCGGCCGCGACGCGCAAGGAATTCTTGAAATGGCGCTGTGCGGCGACTTTCAGGGCCGCACCGCCGTGGTGTCGTCGTTCGGGGCAGAATCCGCGGTACTGCTGCATCTGGTGGCCGCGATCGATGCGGCCACGCCGGTATTTTTCCTCAACACCGGCAAGCTTTTCGGAGAGACCCTGCGTTATCGCGACCGGTTGCAAGACGTACTGGGTCTTGAAGATATTCGCAGCCTGGCGCCCGGCTCGAATGCGCGCGCGGCTTTGGATCCGGACGGGACGCTATGGTCGCGCGATACCGACGCCTGCTGCGGCTTTCGCAAAGTCGCGCCGCTGGCCCAGGCCTTGAAGCCCTTCGCGGCGCAGATCACCGGCCGCAAGCGATTCCAGACCCGCGAGCGCGGCTTGATGCAGCCGGTGGAATGGTTCGATGGGCGGTTCCGGTTCAATCCGCTCTGGCAATGGTCCCAAAGCGATCTGGCCGCCTATGCCGCGGCCCACAAGTTGCCGGCTCACCCATTGGTGGCCGACGGCTATCCTTCGATCGGCTGCCAGCCCTGCACCCGCCGGATTGCCGCCGGCGAGGATTATCGCGCCGGACGCTGGGCCGGGCTCGACAAGGATGAGTGCGGCATCCATGTCGGCACCGATGGCGACGGAATTTAGGGCCTTTTTCAGCCGACTTGTCTTAAGCGGGCAGGGTTGCTAAACCCCGGCGCCTACCAGCTTTTTTCCTGACTGTGCGGTCATGGCGGAACGGTAGACGCGCTAGCTTGAGGTGCTAGTGGGGCAACCCGTGGAAGTTCGAGTCTTCTTGACCGCACCATTCATCTGCGCACCAGCGGTGCGCAGATGAATGCCAAGCTGGCCCGCGCGTCAGCGTGGCCACTACGCTGACGCTAGGCCACAGGGGCTGCGCGGCAGGATACCGATCCATGGTCATCCAAATTGCGAAGAGCGCGCTGAAAAAGCGTCGACTATGCGAGTGCGCTCGCGCGCCGGCGGCGCATCGCGAACCCGATGCCGCCAAATCCGATCAGCAACATCGCCCAGGATGCCGGCTCCGGGATGCCGGATGCGACAAAGGCAAAATTCCGGAACTCAGAACCGAGCGCGTTGTCGCTGATATAGGCTGAGGCGGGCGCATTCGGATCGCCAAAGGGATAACCGATCGGCGGTCCATAATACTGACCGAGATATTTGTTGCTGTAGTCGTCCGCCAGGATGTGGCCGCCGGAATATCCGATGATCGAATACCAGGCCGAGAAATTGATGTGCGCTGGATCATTGTCCACGGTCGAAACGACATAGTGAGACGCTGCTCCCCCGAACAGGAGCGCGGCTGCTTCCTGCCCAGTATAGGCGAGAGGGCCGTTGGGAAAGGACGTGGACCAATAAGGACCTTGATCCACCAGCCAGCTGCCGGCGTAAGTATAGGTCGTGGCATTCGCGGGGGCCGACGACCCGAAAACCGCCATTGCAGCGGAAACCAGACAGCCCAACACCACATGCCTGAAATTCATGGTTAAGTCCCCGCCATGCCGCCCGCGCGGCAACATTCCAATGCGATATCACCCCCAAAGCGAAACCCCGTCAAGCTGGTCTCATCCTTGCTTTGACGGTTCCGGGGACATGGGTTTCGTATCGCATTGGAACGTTTCGACTGGAGAGAAGCGGCGGCGCTTCGCCAAAAGCGCCGCAAAAGCTGGGATGCGATCGCGCAACTGATTCGCTATGTCGATGTCGTTGGCCGGGCTATCCCGGTTTCGGCCCAGTCAATTCAAAGCGGTGAATTGTTCGTTGAAATGCCCCCGCCGGCAGACAAGCCCTAGATCGCGACCGGCCTGAGTTCGCGCGTCTTGCGCGGGGGCGATATCAGGCGGCAATCTTCCATGTTTGACGAATTGTCGCTTCATCATTCGCACTCATCGCGCAGACGATGCCATTTCGCCGCGCCATCAGGGGGAACCGTATCATGACGCCATTCAAGACTGCTCTTGCCGCTGCCATCATTCTGTGCACGTCCGGCGGGGCAATGGCCCAGGCCGTCCTTCACAATCAGGAGGACGCGAATTCGCCATTCGCCGGATCCGTGATCGTCCCTCCCGGCTACACCACCTATTACATCAGTGGCAGCGGTCCCACGGTCACCAATTCCAATGCACCGAAAGACTCGATCGAAAGCTTCGGCGACACCGCCACCCAGACCCGTACCACTTTGGAAGGGTTGAAAGCCAAGATGGACAAACTTGGTGTCGGCTTCGGCGATGTGGTGCAGGCGCGCGTCTATCTGGCGGCGGATCCCATGAATGGCGGAAAGATGAACCCAGCCGCCATGAATGACACCTGGAAGACATTTTTCGGCACGGCCGCGCAGCCCAACAAGCCTGCCCGCGCCACCATCGAGGCTGCCAATCTCGTCAAGAAAGGCGCGCTGGTCGAAATCGAATTCGTTGCCGTGAAGATGGTTCCGCCCAAGCGCTGAAACCATGGCAATGGTCGCGAAAGGCCCACCCCCCGGCGGGCCTTTTTTCTGGCTCGCGGAACGCAAAGGTCTATGGTTTCCCGGATCGGGCAGGGAGCCGGGCGATGGGCGCAAATTCTTTCGGTGAAACCGTTATCGTCGCGGAAACGGGCCTCGGCCGGTATCAGGTCGAGGCGCGGGTGGCCAATGCGGCCATCCTGATCGATGAACCCGTCGCGGCAGGCGGACTGGGATCGGGGCCCAATCCTTACAATCTGCTGGGCGCGGCCCTGGGCGCCTGCAAGACCATGACCATCCGTCTTTACGCCAATCGCAAGAACTGGCCGCTGACCCGCGTTCAGGTTGATGTCCGCCACCGCCGCGCGGATCTCAATGCCCGGGATCTGTTCGAAGCGGATATCCATCTGGAAGGCGATCTGAGCGCGGAGCAGCGGGCGCGCATTTTGGAGATCGCGGAGCGCTGCCCCGTCCATCTGACCCTGACCCGCGGCGCCGATGTCCGCACGGTGCTGCTGCCGGTCATGGCTGCGCCTGTCCAGCCGGCGGAAGGCCCCTCTCATATGGACTGCATGAACGAAGCCTGCGTCGACTGACGATATCCGCCCTAATGCCGGACCATTTCGTCCCCATCTTTTCCGGCCGGGCCGTACGCTCGGCATTGACGCGCGGTCCTGGAATTTCCCACCCTCCGATCCGTGTCCTGCATCAGACCGGCCTCATGTTGCACTTGATCAAACTTTGCGTCGGCGTCGAATCTCTTCAGGAGTTGGCGGACTGGCAAAAGAAGCGCCTGAAGGAAAAGCGCGCCAAGGGACAGAAACCGGAACTCATCCATGTCACGCGCCAGATGCCCAAGCGGGCTGCCGAGCTTCTGGATGGCGGTTCGCTCTATTGGGTGATCAAGGGCCAGATCATGGCTCGCCAGACCCTGCTGGAATTGCGCGAGATGAAAAAGAACGGCGTGCCCCATTGCGGGCTGGTCTATGACAAGCGCCTGATCCCGGTGCGGCCCCGGCCCCGGCGGGCGTTTCAGGGATGGCGCTATTTCGAGGGCAAGGATGCGCCGCCTGATATCGCGGAAATCAAGGGCGCTAAAGGCTTGCCGGAAAATCTCAAGCGCGAGCTGGCAACGCTGGGCCTGTTATAGCGGCCCAATCAACGCGCGGCGATCGCCGCAAAGCAGGTCTGGCCGCGCTGGGTGAGCCTGTCGCACACCTCGCGCGCTTTGCGCTCCGCAAACAAGCCGAAACGCGCGCGGTACATGGTGTGTCCGTCGCTGGATTGGAAGGGCACCACCAGCCTTGCCGCCTGGCCCAGAACATCCATGGACTTCTGCGCATAGGCGTCGAGCTGGGCCTTGGCGAAAGCCTGATCGGCATAGGCGCCGATCTGAATGGTCCAATTGCGGCCAGCCGCCGCCATTGCGGCCATATCTGAATCACCTTCGCCAGCGTCGCTGCGCAATGCCGGGCGCATTTTCGGCAGCGCCGCCACGACCACGGGTTTGACCGGCACATCGCCTGCCTGTTGCGGGCGAGCCTGGGGCACGGGGGCCGCCGCTGAAGAATTGAGACCGGCTTCATGCGCGCCAGGTTTGAGCACCGGTAATGCCGCAGTCTGTGCCATGGGCGGGAGGCCGGCAGCGACCGGCGCCAGGTGAGGCGGCTGCGCGGCTGCTTCCGGTTGAGGCAGCTGCGAACGCAGTGCGGAGAAATTCTCGTCGGGCGCGCGGCGCGATTCGGCCGCATCCTCGTCGTCGGTCGCCGGAATGGGCGGAACCGCCGACAGGGCCGCGAATTGAGCCGCCGGCGCGCCGGCGGCCGGAGTGGGCAGAGTGAAGCCAGCCACGGCGGGCTGCTTTCCAAGATCGGCCACCGCGGTCCATGGCACTGGGCCGCGCGCCACCAAAGTTGGATTGCTTTCGATCTGCGCGAACGTCGTATCGAGCAGGCGCATCATCTCCATGTCGCGGCGTATCGCGGTGCGCCCGCCCATCACGATGCCGATCAGATGCACGCCACCGCGCACCACCGAGGATGTGAGATTGAAACCGCTGGCGACCGTGAATCCGGTCTTGATGCCATCGGCGCCAGGATAACGGCCGATCAGATTGTCGTGGGTGGGATAATAGACGCCCTTATAGTTGAAGCCGGGCAGGGCGAAGTAGGGGTAAAATTGCGGGAAGTCATAAGCCAGATGGCGTGCCAGCACCGACAAATCCGTCGCGGTGGTGATCTGGAGCGGATCGGGCAGGCCGGATGCGTTGTGGTAATAAGTTTCGCGCATGCCAAGCGTGCGCGCTTTTTCGGTCATCATCTGCGCGAAATGAAGTTCGGTGCCGCCCAGTGCTTCGGCGACCACCACGGCCACATCGTTGGCCGAGCGGATGACGATGGCGCGGATCGCGGTATCGACCGTGATCGTGGTGCCCTTGCGCAAAGACAATTTGGTGGGTTTCTGCTGGGCCGCATGCGCCGACACCGGCATCGGCGTCTGCATGGTGATCTTGCCGGCCTTCAAGGCCTCGAACAGCATGTAGAGCGTCATCATCTTGGTCAGCGAGGCCGGATGACGTTCGGCGGCTTCGTTGCGGGCGTAAAGCACCTTGCCGGTCGCGCCGTCGAGAATCAGAGCAGCGTCCTTATCCGGATCGGTGGGGCTTCCGGGCAGGGTGACGACCTTGTGGGCGCGGGCCGCCGGGGCTTTGTTGCGGTGACGAGTGACGGCGTCCGCGGGGGCGGCCAGGAGCAGGCCAGCCGCCAGGGTCGCAATTCCAAAAAGGAATAGTGGTTTCTTCACCAACCCAGATCCCCAAAACAGCGCCGCTCCGGCCCCCTAAAAACCAAATTGTGTCAGTCCTTGCAAGGAGGAATGACGAATCAGCGTTATTTTACGGATATTTAGACTGTTACCGCAGGGGGAAAGTTCCGTCACAAAAAATTTGTTGCGCCGCAACAAAATAGCCTTGACGACCCTACTCGTCATGGGCATATAGCGAATGTTGCAGTGCAACAGGCCGCCGGAACCCCGGGCCGTGCCGGACATGAATGCGAACATGAAAGGTATGACACAATGACCAAGGCAGAAACGGCCGCCGGAAATGGCTTCAAGACGGCCGAACTCAATTTCAACGCCGGTGCCGATGCGATCAAGGCCGGTTTCGACAAGGCGATTGCCGGTTACGACAGCGTCGTCGGCTACGGCAAGGACAATGCGGAAGCCCTGATCAAGTCCGCCACGCTCGCGGGCAAGGGCGCCGAGACCCTGCATAACGAAATCTATGCTTATGCCAAGCAGTCGATGGAAGACTCCATCGCCGCCGGCAAGGCGATCCTGGGCGCCAAATCGGTGCATGAAGCGATCGAAGTTCAGACCGGTTTCGCCAAGACCGCGTTCGAAACCTATGTCGCGGAACTCACCAAGTTCAACCAGCTCGTCACCGCGACGGCGAAAGACAGCTTCGCGCCGCTGCAGAATCGCGTGCAGGCCTGGGCCGAGGTCGTCCAAGCCAACGCCGCTGCTTGAAAATAGCAGGTAGAAGCTAAATATCCAAAGGCCCGGGACCCAGGTCCCGGGCCTTTTTATTTACCCAAAAAGGCATTTTGGCTTAGTCTGGAACGGCGCAAGCATAATCTGCGCGGTCAGGGACAGTGGAACTTCGTGCGCGATCACGGCGACGGCAACAACGGCAAAGGCGATAATACCGGCTCCGGTATCGTCACCCGCACGCGCACCAAGACCAAGAAGCCCTCCCTCTACAAGGTGCTTCTGCTCAACGACGATTACACGCCGATGGAATTCGTCGTTCATATCCTGGAGAAATTCTTCGCCAAGAGCCGCGAGGACGCGGTCGAAGTTATGCTGCATGTCCATCGCCACGGCGTGGGCATTTGCGGCGTATTCACTTTCGAAGTGGCGGAAACAAAAGTCGCCCAGGTCATTGAATTCTCTCGCCGGCATCAACATCCTCTACAATGTACGATGGAGAAAGAGTGATGCCATCCCTGTCGCGTAGCCTGGAGCAAGCTCTGCACCACGCCATCAAGCTGGCCAGCGACCGGCACCATGAATATGCCACCTTGGAGCATCTGCTGCTTGCTCTGATGGACGATTCCGATGCCGGTCAGGTGATGAAGGCTTGCAATGTCGATACCGACGCCTTGCGCCGGGCCGTGCAGAAATATGTCGACGAAGAACTGGTCACGCTGGTGATCGAGGATGGTGAAGAGGCCAAGCCCACCACCGGGTTTCAGCGCGTGGTCCAGCGCGCCGTGCTGCATGTCCAGAATTCCGGCCGCGATGAAGTGACCGGCGCCAATGTGCTGGTCGCGCTTTTCACCGAGCGCGAGAGCCACGCCGTCTATTTCCTGCATGAGCAGAACATGAACCGGTTGGATGCGGTGAGCTATATCAGCCACGGCATCGCCAAGCGGCCGGGCATGAGCCAGCCCAAGCCGGCGCGCGGCACCGAAGACGAGGACGAGCCGGAAAAGCCCAACAAGCAAGGCACCGACGCCCTGGAAGCCTATTGCGTCAACCTCAACGAGAAAGCCAAGTCGGGACGCGTCGACCCCTTGATCGGCCGGGCTTCCGAAGTCGAGCGCACTATCCAGATCCTGTGCCGCCGCCAGAAGAACAATCCCCTGTTCGTGGGCGATCCCGGCGTGGGCAAGACCGCTATCGCCGAGGGCCTGGCGCGCAAGATCGTGAACAATGAAGTGCCCGAAGTGCTCAGGGGTGCGGTGATCTATTCGCTCGACATGGGCTCTTTGATCGCGGGCACGCGCTATCGCGGCGATTTCGAGGAACGGTTGAAGACCGTGGTGAAGGAATTGGAAGGCGTGAAAGGCGCCATCCTTTTCATCGACGAAATCCACACCGTGATCGGCGCGGGCGCCACCAGCGGCGGAGCGATGGACGCTTCCAATCTGTTGAAACCGGCCTTGGCGGCGGGCGTGCTGCGCTGCATCGGCTCGACCACCTACAAGGAATATCGCCAATATTTCGAAAAGGACCGCGCCCTGGTGCGCCGCTTCCAGAAGATCGACGTCTCCGAGCCGACCGTGCCGGACTCGATCAAGATCCTGATGGGCATCAAGTCCTATTTCGAGGAATACCACAAAGTGCGCTACACCGCCGATGCGGTGAAAGCTGCGGTGGAGCTTTCCGCCAAATACATCAATGACCGCAAGCTGCCTGACAAGGCGATCGATGTGATCGATGAGGTGGGCGCGTCTCAGATGCTCCTGCCGGAAAGCCGCCGCAAGAAAGTGATCGGCGTCAAGGAAGTGGAAGACGTGGTCGCCAAGATCGCGCGCATTCCGTCCAAATCCGTCTCCAAGGACGATACCGAAGCGCTCAAGTCGCTGGAAAGCGACCTGTCTCGGGTCGTCTATGGCCAGGAAAGCGCCATCCAGGCTTTGTCCAGCGCCATCAAGCTGGCGCGCGCCGGTTTGCGCCAGCCGGAAAAGCCCATCGGCTCTTACTTGTTCTCAGGCCCAACCGGCGTGGGCAAGACCGAAGTGGCCAAGCAACTCGCCAGCATCTTGGGCGTGGAATTCCTGCGCTTCGACATGAGCGAATATATGGAGCGCCACACAGTCAGCCGTCTGATCGGCGCGCCGCCGGGCTATGTCGGCTTCGATCAGGGCGGCCTTCTCACCGATGGAGTCGACCAACACCCCCATTGCGTGTTGCTGCTGGACGAAATCGAAAAAGCCCATGGCGACCTGTTCAACATCCTGTTGCAGGTGATGGATCACGGCAAGCTCACCGATCATAACGGCAAGAAGATCGATTTCCGCAATGTGGTCTTGATCATGACCACCAATGCGGGCGCCTCCGATGCCGCCAAGGACGCTATCGGCTTTGGCCGCGGCAAGCGGGAAGGCGAGGACGAGGAAGCGATCAAGAAGCTCTTCACGCCGGAATTCCGCAACCGTCTGGACGCGATCATTCCCTTCGCGCCTTTGTCGCGCGACACCATCGACAAGGTGGTGGAGAAGTTCGTGCTGGAACTGGAAGCGCAGCTGGCCGACCGCGACGTCACGTTCGACCTTACGCCGGAAGCGACCCGTTGGTTGGGTGAGAAGGGATATGACGTTTCCTTCGGCGCCCGGCCCTTGGCCCGCGTGATCCAGGAGAACATCAAGAAGCCGCTGGCGGATGAGATCCTGTTTGGCCAATTGAAGGAAGGCGGCACGGTGCGCGTGCTGCTGGACCGCGAGAAGGACAAGCTGGCGTTCGAATTCATCACCGCCGCGGATGCCAAGCCGCGCGCCCCCAAGGGGAAGAAGACGAAGGAAAACATCGAAAAATAGGAGACGGTCATGACATGGTTGGCTCGCGCCACGGCCGTGGCGATGGTTGTTGCGACACCGGCATTCGCCCATCACGGATGGGGCGGCAATGTGGAAGAGGTGACCAGCATGTCCGGCACGGTGGTGCAGGGGGTTTCGATGGCCGGTCCTCACGCCACCATGAAGGTCAAGGTGGGCAACGATGTCTGGGATATCACGCTCGCGCCGCCTGCACGCGCCGCCCGCTCCGGACTTGCGGAAGGGCTGATTCCAGTAGGTGCCACCGTCACAGTCCGAGGCAACAAGAACCGCGACGCCAGCCGCCATGAAATGAAAACCATCATGGTCCGTTATGGCGAGCGGCAATTCGACGTTTATCCTGAGCGCGAATAATTTCCACCCATTCCAACATCGCGGTGTTCCTGCGCTGGCTTGAAGCGTCGCGGCTTGGCCATGCGATGCGCGAAACCGGGGTGTGGACTTATGGTATCGTCAATTTGGGCCACATATTGGGGATCGCGGTGCTGTTCGGCGCGATCCTGTTATTGGATCTCAGAATGCTGGGGGTCTGGCGGGCTTTGCCATTGGCCGCCTTGTCGCGGGCCTCGGTGAGCGCTGCGGCGGCCGGATTTATCCTGGCGGTATTCACCGGCATTCCCATGCTGGCGACCAAGGCGGGCGATTACGTCGGCAACCCATTTCTCCTGATCAAATTCCCCGCCATTGCGCTGGCGCTGCTCAACGTGATCGCGCTGCACCGTTCAGCGGCCTGGCAGGCGCATCGCACACGTACTTTGTCGCTTCCGGAGCGGAACCGCCTGGCGGTCCACGCCGTGCTCTCTCTGGGGCTTTGGCTCACCGTCATCACGGCCGGGCGGATGATTGGTTATTGGTAGGCTTCAGGCCTCAAGCGCGCTTCGGATTTTCGCAGCGACCGGTTCCAGCGTTTTGGGGTCCACCATGCCGCGCGCATGCATGCCAAGATCGACGCCCGCGCTTCGGGGGATGATGTGGAAATGCACATGAAAGACGCTCTGGCCGGCAGGGGCGCCGTTCAACATCGCCAGCATGACACCGGGCGCCTGAAGGCCCTTTTTCACCGCCTTGGCCACCTTCTGGGTCGTAGCCATCATCGCGGCCGCGCCTTCTTGTGACAGGGTCAGGATATTCTCCGCCGGTTCCTTGGGGATCACCAGCACATGGCCCTCGGCCTGGGGCATCACATCCATGAAGGCCAGGGTCTTGTCGTCCTCGAACACTTTCACGGACGGAATCTCGCCGCGCAGGATTTTGGCAAAGATATTGCCTGTATCGTAAGCCATTATTTTTCCTTCCTGAACGGCCCATGCTGGGCCAGTTCGCCGATATGCTCTGTCACGGCTTCGCGCTCCTGCGTCAGGAACTGGTCCACCGCCCGTCTTAGGCCCTTATGCGCGATATAATGGGCGCTGTAGGTTTCTTCCGGCATGTAACCGCGCAGCAATTTATGCTCACCCTGGGCACCGGCTTCCACCTTGGCAAGTCCGCGCGCGATGGCGAAATCGATTGCCTGGTAATAGCAGGTCTCGAAATGCAAAAAGGGAACATAATCCAGCGTTCCCCAGTTCCGCCCGAACAATGTGCCTTCACCCATCAGATTCAACGCACCGGCGATATAGTCGCTTCCCCGCCGCGCCATGATCAGCACGATCTGGTCGGCCATGCTGGCGCCGATGCGGCTGAAGAATTCGCGGGTGAGATAGGGATGGCCCCATTTGCGGCTGCCCGTGTCGGTATAAAATTCGAAGAAGCGGTCCCAATGGGCTTCGGTGATGTCATTCCCGGTGAGCCAGTCGAAGCGAATGCCTTGGCGCGCCACAGCGGCGCGTTCCTTGCGCAGATTCTTGCGCTTAGACGACGACAATTCGCCCAGGAATTGCTCGAAATCCTTGTAGCCGTGATTGCGCCAGTGAAATTGCCGGTCTGTCCGCAACAGATAGCCTTCATCCGCCGCCGCCATCCAGTCCTCCTTGCGCAAGAAGGTGATGTGCAGCGATGAAGCTCCGATCTGATCCGTCGCGGCTTTGCCGGCCTGCAGCAGCAACGCGCGGCGGGCAGGATCGGCGGTCAGAATGCGGGGCCCGGTCACGGGCGTGAATGGCACCGAACATTGCAGCTTGGGATAATAGTCGCCGCCCGCCCGCTCCAGCGCGTCCGCCCAGGCATGGTCGAAAACATATTCGCCCTGGGAATGGCTCTTCAGATAGGCGGGCAAGATGCCGGTCATCGCGCCGTCTTCTTCCAGCACCAGATGTGCCGGTTGCCATCCGGTCCGCGCCGACGCGCAGCCGGAGGATTCCAGCGCCTCGAAAAACTCAAAACGCATGAACGGGTGAGGATCGGACCGGCCGGCCGGATTGGCCACGGCATTCCATGCCGCCTTGCCAATCGCGGCCGCACCGTCCGCAAGGCGCACCGTCATGCGATCTCGAAGACACCATCCACTTCGACGGCCACGCCGCGAGGCAGCGAACCGGCACCGGTCGCGGCGCGGGCATGCTTGCCGGCATCGCCCAGCACGGCAACGATGAGGTCGGACGCACCATTGCCCACTTCCGGATGCTGCGTGAAATCGGGCGTGGCATTGACGAATACGCCCAGCTTGACGCAGCGGCGTACCCGCTCCAGATCGCCACCGCAGGCCGCCTTCAACTGCGCCAGGAGATTGATGGCGCAAAGCTTGGCCGCTTCCTTGCCGCCTTCCAGCGAGATATCGGCGCCCACCTTGCCGACGAATTTGAGGCCTTCGGGCGTGGCCGTCACTTGCCCGGAAATGAAGACCAGATTGCCTGTCACCACATAGGGGACATAGCTGGCGACCGGCGCGGGCGGGGTCGGCAAAGTGATGGCGAGTTCTTTGAGACGGATTTCGATCTGAGACATGGGCACCTTCCGATTGAAAGAGGATAAGACCGCATAAAGCTGGTGCTTTCCATGGGCTATTTTCGCATACCCCGTCCCTTGCCCACGGCTTCGCCCCCGAATTTGGACCGGATCTTGTCCATCGCCCGCTCGGCCGCCGCCCGTTTGTCGCTGACAGGATCGATCAGGCTGGCGGGATCGGCTTCGGCGCCGGAGCTGAGATTGGAAAGCCCCACGCCCAGAAGGCGAAAGCGCTTGCCGTCGGCTTCGCGCTTCAGGGCGGCCCGGGCGACGCGGAAGATCGTGTCCGCCAACTGGGTCGGGGCATCCAGCGAGGCGCTGCGGGTCAGAAGCCGGAAATTCGCGGTCTTCAGTTTCAGCACCACGGTGCGTCCGGAAAGCCCATAATTCTTGGCCCGGCTGGAGACGCGCTCGGCCTGGCGCCACAGCACCGCTTCCAGATCCGCAAGCTTGGAAAGATCGCTGTTGAAGGTGGTTTCGGAGGAGATGGTTTTCATCTCGCCGCCCGGATCAACGGGGCGGCCATCCTGGGCTTGGGCGATCCGGGCCAGCCAGAGACCGGTCGCGCCGTAGCGGTTGGCGAGGTTGCGGGGATCGGCGTCTTGCAAGTGGCCGATGGTGGCAAAGCCGTCCCGTTCCAGCCGCGCCGCCAGAACCTTGCCCGCGCCGCGGATGATATTCACCGGCTTGTCCCGCAGAAAGGATTTGGCTTCCGCCATGCCGATCACGGCGAAGCCGCGGGGCTTGTCCAGCTCACTAGCCAGTTTGGCGAGGAATTTGTTGCCCGACAGGCCGACCGAAACCGTGATGCCCAGCTTTTGCTCGATGTCGCGGGAAAGCTTCGCCATGGTGCGGGCCGGGGCCATGCCGTGAATACGCGTGGTGCCCGAAAGATCCAGATAGGCTTCATCCAGCGACAAAGGTTCGACCAGGGGTGTCAGCTGGCGCATCAGCGCCCGGATCTCCCGCGCCACGTCCACATAATGGCTCATGCGCGGCTTAATCACGATCGCGTTGGGACAAAGCTTGCGGGCCTGAAACATCGGCATGGCCGAGCGCACGCCATAGCGCCGCGCGATATAACAAGCCGTGGAGACCACGCCGCGGGTGCCGCCGCCAACGATCACCGGCAGCTCCGCCAAAGACGGGTCGTCGCGCTTTTCGATCGCGGCATAAAAGGCGTCACAATCCATATGCGCGATGGACAGCGTTTCGAGTTCGGGGTGGGCGAGAATACGCGCGCTGCCGCAAGCGGGACACTGGCCTTGCGGCGAAGCATCCGACAGACAATCGCGGCAGAAGGCGGGCCACTGCGCCAAAGTCATCGGGCCCTCATATAGCGAAGCGATAGGGCATCATAAATTTTCCGCCCTCATATAGCGAAGCGATAGGGCATCATAAATTTTCCGCCCTCATATGGCGAAGCGGTTGGGCATTATTATCTCACGAATTCCACAACCAGGCGGCACCGCGCACACCGCTGGAATCGCCGTGGCTGTTCTTCACGATGCGGGGCGGCTCTTCCGGTGTGAAGGCATGCGCCTGCACCAGTGGCGGCAGGTCGCGATACAGGCTTTCCACATTGGAGAGACCACCGCCCAGCACGATTACATCCGGATCCAGGATATTGACCACCGAAGCCAAGGCCCGGCCCAGCCGCTCCGTCCAGCGCGCCATGGCCGCACGTGCTTCAGACGTTTGGGATGCGGCGATGGTTTCTGCCGTCCAATCGGGATTACCGCCATGCCGTCTGAAATCTTCCGCCAGAGCGGGCCCAGACAGCCATTGCTCGATGCAGCCCTGCTGGCCGCAATAGCAAGCGGACGTTTCCAACCACTCGTCCCGGCTCATGCCGGGCAGGGGATTGTGGCCCCATTCCCCGCCGATACCGTGGGCGCCGCCCAGGACCTGGCCTTTCACCGCCACGCCGCCGCCTGTTCCTGTGCCCAGGATCACTCCGAACACCACCTCCTGGCCTGCACCGGCGCCATCGGTGGCTTCCGACAGCGCGAAGCAGTTGGCATCGTTTGCCAGCCGCACGGGGCGGTTTAATGCCGTCTCCAGATCATGGGGGAAGGGCTTTCCGTTCAGCCAGAGAGAATTGGCATTCTTGATCAACCCGGTTTTGCGGCTGACGGTGCCGGGAATGGCGAGCCCGACGCTGCCGCTCTGGCCCAGTTCGCGCTCCGCCCCGGCGACCAGGCCAGCGATGGCGGCGACCGTGCCGGCATAGTCGCGCACCGTGGCGATGCGGCGGCGCAGGACTTCGCGGCCGGCCTCATCCAGGGCCCGGATCTCGGTCTTGGTGCCGCCCAAATCCACGCCGAACCGCATCACGTCTCCATCGCAAAACGGGCTTTGTGAATCGCCTGTGGCGACATTGATGCATCTTGGCAGAAGTCGAGGAGAAGAGGCTCATTTGCCAAGAGAAAATCCAATAGCGAAGCCAAGAAGTCGCGCTCCCCGGCCGCCCGGCGCAGGTCGGTGGTTTCCATGCCCGAAACGGCCAGGAAGCGGGTTATGTCGTCATGCCGCCCAGCCAGCCAGGCGAGCGCCTCTAAAGCCAGGATTTCCGCCTTTTCCGGCGTCATGCAGTCCCTCATCGTCAAGACAGCGTTAAGACCTTCCGCCTAATACTGCGCAACCGGAGAATTCTGTCACCCCCGCGCGTTGAGTGGGCTGGAGAGACGCCATGGATGCGAAGACAAAAACCGTTCTGATCGTGGAGGATAACGAGCTCAACATGAAGCTCTTCCACGACCTGTTGGACGCGCATGGCTACAATATTTTGCAGACCAAGGACGGCATGGAAGCGCTGGACATCGCCCGCGAACACCATCCCGACCTGATCTTGATGGATATCCAGCTGCCGGAAGTATCCGGCCTGGAGGTCACCAAATGGCTGAAGGAAGATGATTCGCTGAAATCCATTCCCGTGGTCGCCGTCACCGCCTTCGCCATGAAGGGCGATGAGGAAGTGATCCGCCAGGGTGGTTGCGAGGCCTACATCTCCAAGCCGATCTCGGTGACCAGCTTTCTGGAAACCGTTCGCCGCTTCATCGGGTAAGGGCTGAGCGCCCCGATTTCATGACCGCACGCGTTCTTGTCGTCGACGACATCATGTCCAACGTCAAGCTTCTGGAAGCGAAGCTGACGGCGGAATATTTCGATGTCGTCACCGCCTTCAACGGGCTCGAATGTCTGGCCCGCATGGAGGAGAACGTCCCCGATATCGTGCTGCTCGATGTGATGATGCCGGGGATGGACGGTTTTGAAGTCTGCCGCCGCATCAAATCCAATGCCAAGATTGCCCATGTGCCGGTGGTGATGGTGACCGCGCTGGACCAGCCGGCGGATCGGGTCGCAGGCCTGGAAGCGGGTGCCGACGATTTTCTCACCAAGCCGGTGGACGATGCCGCCTTGTTCGCACGGGTGCGCTCGCTGGTGCGCCTGAAGCTGATGACCGACGAGCTAAGGATGCGCGAATCCACGGGCCAGAGCATGGGGCTGCTCGATCCCGCCGACAATCTTCTGGATGCCAGTCCCGCCGGCCGCATTCTGGTGATCGAGGACCGGCAGGAAACCGTGGCCTGGTTCGCCTCCGCCTTATCGCCGCGGCACGAAGTCGCCTCGGTCGATACCTTTGAAGAGGCGCTGGTGCGGGTGCGCGGCGGCGATCCCGACCTGGTGGTGGTCAGCCTGGGCATGCGCGGTTTCGACGGCCTGCGGCTTTGCTCGCAGCTGCGCTCGCTGCCGGAAGGGCGCAACATTCCCATCCTGGTGGTGGTTTCCGACGGCGACCGCCGCAAACTCACCCAGGCGCTGGAGATGGGCGTCAATGATTACCTCACCCGGCCGGTCGACAAGAATGAATTGGTGGCCCGCGTCCGTACCCAGCTGCGCAAAAAACGTTATGCGGACCGGCTTCGCCACAATGTCCAGCTCAGCCTGGAAATGGCGATCACCGATCAGCTCACCGGCCTGCACAATCGCCGCTATATGAGCCGCCATCTCGACAATCTGGTGGCTAGCGCAAAAAAGGCGGAAAAGCCCATCGCCTTCGTGATCATGGACATCGACTATTTCAAGTCGGTCAACGATACGCACGGCCATGACATCGGCGACGAAGTGCTGAAGGAGTTTGCCGCTCGCATCGCCGCCAATGTCCGCGGCATCGATCTGGCCTGCCGCTATGGCGGCGAGGAATTCGTGGTGGTGATGCCCGACACCGATGTGGCCTTTGCCTATTCGGTGTCCGAAAGGCTGCGCCACTCGATCGAGACCACGCCGTTCCGCATCAGCCGCGCGCCCAATTCACTCAATCTTACAATATCCATTGGCATTGCCGGCCTGGAAGGGCCCGACGACACGGCCGATGCGCTGCTGCACCGGGCCGATCAGGCGCTGTATAGCGCCAAGAAGTCTGGCCGGAATCGGGTAGTGGCGGACGCGGCTTGATTTCCCGCTCCGTCTCTTTCGCGCAAGCGCTCAGAGACACCTCCCCCGCCAGCGCGCTCAAGCGCGCGCAGGGGAGGCGGGCCTGATCTCGCGGAAAAATTCCTAACTTTCCGGCTGGGCTGCCATCTCCAGGGCCTTGTCGATCACCATGGTGAGGACTTGCGGCTCGCGCGCGCCTGAGACCGCGACCTTGTTGGCGAAGATCATCGCCGGCACGCCGGTGACGCCCATTTCGCGGGCCAGCTGATCTTCCCGCTCCACCAGTGCGAGATCCTGGTCGCTTTCCAGCATGTCGGCCACCTGTGCGCCATCCATGCCGCTGACATCGGCAATGTCGGCGAGAACGCGGATATCACCGATATCCTCGCCATTCTCGAAATAGGCCGCGAAGAGCCGTTCGACCACTTCATCCTGCGCCCCGGTTAGTGCCGCCCAGCGGATCAGCCGGTGAGAGTCCAGCGTATTGGGCGCGCGGCGGATCGCGGCGAAGTCGAATTCTATGCCTTCCTTGGCGCCTTCGGCGGCGATGACTTTCTGGGCGTCTTCCACGCCCCCACCCTTGCCGAACTTCGCGGTCATATAAGCATCGCGGTCCATGCCGCCTTTGGGCAGGCTGGGATCGAGACGATAGGGCCGGTAGCGGACATCAAAGCTGATGGCCGGGCGCATCGCGATGGCGCGGGCCAGGCGGCGCTTGCCGATGAAGCACCAGGGGCAGACCGTGTCGGAAATGAAATCTATCTGCATTTGGACCACCTGGATGTCGAAGGGAGAGCTCATTTCAGGATTTGTGTCGTGATCTCGTTGACCGCCGATATCGCGCGGACCGAAATAATTCCCTTGCGATTTCTCACGGTCACAGTGGCGGTCACCGGCATAAGCCCTGGGATCACGGCCAGATTGGAAGGGGGCGGCTGGGCGACGAACTCCAAAACAATCGTGTGCGCGTCACCGGGCAGTGTGGATTTGACCGGCCTCAGCGCCGGCTTCTTCCAGCCTCCGCCTGTCACCGCGCCGCGCGCCTGAATGACGACATTGCCACCCTTGATGGACGCGATCAGCCCGTCGATCCGCGCCACCGGTTTGTCGGTCAAGACCGGCGCCGCCGCCCGAACAGGCAGCGTCGCCAGCATCGCCATCAGCACGAGAGTGCCACGCATCGCGGTTCCAAGTTTGATGGACATGATTGTGCGCGAGAATGCGGCCATTTCAGGGTGTTTCAGCAATTGCCGAGGGGGTATGGACGCGTCACAAGTCCAGCTCGGCCCAGACGGGGACATGATCCGACGGCTTATCGCCCTCGCGGACATGTTTGTCTATGCCACAGCTTTTGAGCCGGTCCAGCGCCTGCGGCGACAACAGAATATGATCGATGCGGATGCCGTGATTTTTGCGCCAGGCTCCCGCCTGATAATCCCAAAAGGTGTATTGCCCGCCTGCCTGATTGCGCGCGCGAAAAGCGTCGGTATAGCCCAGATTTTCGATGGTCCGGAGCGCAGCCTTGGACTGCGGCTGAAACAGCGCGTCATTGATCCAGGCTTTGGGATCGTAGCAGTCCCGGTCCTCCGGTATGATGTTGTAATCCCCGATCAGCGCGACCGGCTCTTCATTCACCAGAAGGCTCTTGGCATGGCGCCGCAGCCGCTCAAGCCATGACAGCTTATAGGTGAATTTCTCGGTCCCGATCGGATTGCCGTTGGGAGCGTAGATGGACGCGATGCGCAGCGTGCCGTTGCCGCCCGTCACTACCGCTTCCAGATAGCGCGAATGGTCGTCGCCATCGCCGCCGGGCAGGCGCGGTGTGACGTCCTCGATCGGCAGCTTCGACAGAAGTGCCACGCCGTTATAGGTTTTCTGGCCGTGTACGGCGCAATTATACCCAAGTGCCTCGAAAGTCTCGGCGGGAAAATTCTCGTCCACGCACTTGATTTCCTGAAGCGCCACCACATCCGGCTTGGCTTCCTTCAGCCAGGCGGTGGCGGCTTCCAGCCGGATTTTGATGGAATTGACGTTCCAGGTCGCGATCTTCATTCAGACCGAAAAGCTGGTGCCGCAGCCGCAGGACGCGGTGGCGTTGGGGTTATTGACCTTGAAAGCCTGGCCGATCAGTCCGTCGGTGAAATCGATTTCCGCGCCAGCCAGAAAATCCAGCGACACCGGATCGATAAGGATCCTGGCTCCCCCCTGTTCGATGAAGAGGTCCTCGTCCATGCGGGTCTCGTCCAGGGCGAAATTATATTGGAAGCCCGAGCAACCGCCGCCGGTGACCGCCAGTCGCAACATGGTGCCGTCCGCTTCGCCGGCCAGGATGGCGGCGATGCGCTTGGCGGCGCTGGGAGAGACGGTGACGGGCATATCCATGGCGGAACTCTAGGCAGAGAGGGCGTCCGGCCTTATGTAATGCCCGCCATGGCATTCGCAAAGAGCCGGATACCGGCCGACCCGCCTCCGCCCGGCCATTTGCTGGGCTCAATATTCAATCCCCCCGCTGTTTCAGCGGTTTTTTCCACGCATCCGGCGCAAAGTCGGGGCCGGTTCCATCCGGAAAATGAAAGCTCCACGCGGACCTGTTACAGCCGGGATCGCGACCGGATCATCCATTCCTCCGCCTTCCGCCGCCTCAAGCATAAGACCCAGGTCTTTGTTCAGTATGAAGGCGATTATTTCCGCACCCGCCTGACCCATTCGATCGAGGTGGCCCAACTGGCTCGCAGTCTGGCGCGCATCCTGGCGGTGGATGAGGACTTGGCCGAGACTGTGGCGCTCAGCCACGATCTGGGACACACGCCCTTTGGGCATTCCGGCGAGGAAGCCCTCAATGCGGTGACGCAGGATATCGGCGGTTTCGACCACAATGCCCATGCGCTGCGCCTGGTCACCAAGCTGGAGCATCGCTACGCGGATTTCGACGGTCTCAATTTGACCTGGGAAACGCTAGAAGGGCTGGTGAAGCATAATGGACCGATTGCCGGGCCCGTGCCAGGCCCGATTGCGGGTTTCGACATGCGCTGGTCCCTCGATCTGAATTGCTGGCCGGGCCTCGAAGCGCAGATCGCGGCCCTTGCCGATGATATCGCCTATATCAATCATGACATCGATGACGGGTTGCGCGCGGGATTGTTCGGCATCGGCGATTTGGCGGAAGCGCCGTTGGCGGGCGATCATGTCCACGCCCTTCAAGACCGTCAGGGAGAACTGGAACTCAGCCGGTTCATCGGCGAGCTGATCCGTACACTGATGAGTGCCCTGATGGACGATGTCTTGAGCGAAACCCGCGCCCGGCTAACATCTGCCGCGCCTGGGAGCGCCGCGGATATCCGGGCCATGCCGCGGGCATTGGCCGGGTTTTCCGCCGGGATGCTTGAGCAGGTTCGCGCGCTTAAGGAGTTTCTTTTCGTTCGCATGTATCGCCATCCCAGGGTGATCGGCACCATGACGCGGGCACAGGGCGTGGTGACGGATCTGTTTCTGGCTCTGGCCAGCGAACCGGGATTGCTACCGCCCGATTGGGCTGCCCAATGCGGAGAGGCGGGCGATTTTGCGACCCGGCGGGTGGTGCGCGATTATATCGCCGGGATGACCGACAATTACGCGCTGTCCGAACATGCCCGTGTCACGGGAACAAAAATTTCCCTGGATTAACCCAGCCGATTGCGATGTCAGGCTGCTTTGTCGCGACGATGGAAAGCGCTCTTTAAGCGTGCCGGGAAACCGTCCCCAGGCGCGGAGTTCTGAGTTGGTGATTCGCGATACCGCGGGTGCTAAAGTGCGGGAGCCCAGATTCGGACAAGCACACAATGCCCCAGCATGAGCGCGGCCTTTATGAACCCGGCGACGATGCACGGGTCTATGATGCGTCCGAGGATGACGAAGATGTCGAAGGTTCCCGCCTTCCGCTTCTGATCGTGCTCGCGCTTCTGGTGCTGGCGATGTTCGCGGGCTTTGTTTGGCTGGCCTATAGCGAAGGCGTTGCCCGTGGCCGGGGCGAGACGCCAGTGATCACCGCTGATGCGGGGCCTGCGCGGGTTGCGCCGGACAATCCCGGCGGCGCGGCGGAACCCTATAAGGGCTTCAAGATCTATGAGCAGCCGGCACCGCCGGACGATGATGCGGCCCCTGCTACCGCGCCGGCCCCACCTGCCAAGGTCGCGGCTGCTGCACCGGTATCGCCGCCGCCAGCGACAAAACCCGCGCTGACGGAAACACCGGCTCCGCCTGCGAAGACCGCACCGCCTGCTGCATCTGCGGCTTCCACACCGGCGGCACCCGCCAAAGTCGCGGCGGCCACACCGGCCCCGAAACCGGCACCACCTCTCAAATCATCGCAATTGCCGCCGCAACCTGCCGCGCCGGTCGGACCGGCAACAGCGCCACCCCGTGCTCTCAACACAGCGAGCGCCGCCGCAACGCCAGTACCCAAGCCTGCCGCGCCCGCACCGGCTGCGGCAGCCGCGCCGGTTCCGGCCGGAGTATCGGTTCTCCAAATCGGCGCCTATAAATCCCAGGCCGACGCGGACCGGGCCTGGTCCACTTACAAGACCAAACATGCCTCGTTGTTGGCGGGCTACTCGCCGGACGTGAAACAGGTGGATCTTGGCGAAAAAGGCACCTGGTTCCGGCTCAGGATCGCCGGTTTTCCCAGCAAGGATGTCGCCTCGGCGCTGTGCGATCGCCTGAAGGCGGACGGCGGCAGCTGCTTCCTGGGCAAGTAATGCGATCTCGCGCGATTTACGGCTGTGGCGGGCCCGCCTTGTCCGCCGGGGAGCGGGATTTTTTCCGCGATGTCCGGCCTTGGGGCTTCATTCTTTTCGGCCGCAATGTGCAGACGCCGGATCAAGTGCGTTCGCTGGTGCGGGCATTGCGCGAGACGGTCGGCGACGCGTCGGCCCCTGTTCTGATCGATCAGGAAGGGGGGCGGGTGGCGCGGCTGAAGCCGCCCCATTGGCATGCGCGTCCGCCCGCGGCGCGGTTTGGGGACTTGCATACGCAAAACCCGGAAGCAGCGCGAGAAGCCGCCTATCTCAACGCCCGGCTGATCGCGCATGATCTGGCGGGGCTGGGCATCAATGTCGATTGCCTTCCCGTGCTGGATGTGCCGGTGGCCGGCGCCCATGACGTGATCGGGGACCGGGCCTTCGCGCATGATCCCGCCACCGTGATCGATCTGGGCCGTTCCCAGATCGAAGGCCTGATCGAAGGCGGCGTGCTGCCGGTGATGAAGCATATTCCGGGTCACGGCCGGGCAGGGGCCGACAGCCACCTGGCGCTGCCCAGAGTGGCGGCGGCGGCCGAGGAACTGTCGGCCAGCGACTTCGTCACCTTCCGGAGCCTGGATCTGTGCCCGATGGCGATGACCGCCCACGTCGTTTACGATTCGATTGATCCACAGCGACCTGCGACCACCAGCCCGAAAGTCATTCGGGATGTGATCCGGGGTGAGATAGGATTTGATGGATTGTTGCTGTCCGACGACCTGTCGATGCAGGCATTGGATGGCCCATTGGATGTCCGCGCGCGGGCGGCTTTATTTGCCGGCTGCGATGTGGTGCTCCACTGCAACGGCAAAATGGACGAGATGAAGCTGGTGGCGTCGGAAACGAAAATCCTGGAGGGTCTTGCGTTGAAGCGGGCGGAGGCGGCGCTGGCGCATCTGATCCAGCCGGATGTCTTCGATCCCGGCGCCGCCGAAGCGCGCCTGGCGCAATTGCTGGCTGTGGCATGACGGAGACCGCTGAAAATTTCGACGATTTCGAGTCCACGGCTATCGCCGCCGATGACGATGCCTTGGTGGTGACGGTGGACGGCTTCGAAGGCCCGCTCGATCTTCTGTTGACGCTCGCCCGCAACCAAAAGGTCGATATCGCCAAGATTTCGGTCTTGAAGCTGGCCGAGCAATATCTGGAATTCATCGAAGCGGCCCGGAAGATCAATTTGGAACTGGCCGCCGACTATCTGGTGATGGCGGCCTGGCTGGCCTATCTCAAATCCCGCCTGGTGCTTCCCCAGGAAAAGACCCCGGAGGGCGAGCCCAGCGCCGACGAAATGGCCACCCGGCTGCGCTGGCGCTTGCAGCGGCTGGACGCCATGCGCGCGGCCGCGACCCGGCTGATGAACCGCGAGCGGCTGGGCCGGGATGTGTTCGGCCGGGGCGATCCGGAACCGGTCAATGTGGTCAAGCTTCGGACCTACAAGGACACGCTCTATGACCTTCTGACGGCCTATGCCACCGACCGGGCGCGGCGGCTGGGCGGCAAGGCCTATAAGCCCGTGGTGTCGCCGGTCCTGCAGATCGAGGAGGCCCGCGAGCGCCTGGAACGGATGCTGGGCCGGATCGGGGACTGGAGCGGGCTTAGCCGCCTTCTGCCGCCCGACTGGCAGGGCGGGCAGCGGCGGCGCTCCGCCCTGGCATCGACCCTCCTGGCCTGCTTGGAGCTGGCCAGGGATGGAAAGGTCGAACTGAACCAGGGGGCGCCGTTCGAAGAGATTTATGTGCGTGACCGGTCGGGACCGCACGCACCACTGGCACCGGAAACGGGGGCGTGACATGAACCGTGTGGCAACATTGATAGCGACAATCGAAACCGAGATGGACGTTCAGACCGAATCCCCCGCCGTGAACCCGGAACATCTGAGGATGGTCGAGGCGTTGCTGTTCGCCGCCGGAGAGCCGCTCGATCAGAAAGCGCTGTCTACATCGCTTCCAGAAGGCGCCGACGTCCCGGGACTGATTTCCTCTCTTCAAGCGGTTTATGAAAAGCGCGGTGTAAACCTTTGCTGTATTGCCGGAAAGTACCAATTCCGGACAGCCGCCGATCTGGCCTTCCTTTTGCGCAAAGAGCAGCCAGAGCAGAAGCGTCTGTCCAAGGCCGCGATCGAGACTTTGGCCATCATTGCCTATCACCAGCCTGTCACCCGGGCCGAGATCGAAGACATTCGTGGTGTGGTGATGTCCAAGGGGACCATCGACACATTGATGGAAGTGGGCTGGGTCAAGATCCGGGGCCGCAAGCGGACCCCCGGCCGTCCGGTCACCTACGGAACCAGCGAGGCCTTCCTGGTCCAGTTCGGGCTGGAAAGCGTGGGGCACCTGCCGGGGCTGGACGAGCTCAAGGCGGCGGGCTTCCTGGAAGCCATTCCGCCATCCGGCTTCGACGTCCCCAATCCCTCGGATGGCCTGGGCCCGGACGAAGACCCGTACGAGGGCGAGGAAGCCCAGGACTTGGCCACCGGCAGCGTCAATCTCGACGAGGCCTGACGCCGGGCACAGCTGCGGTTAACTTGATGGCTTGTCATGGCCCACCGGAGTGTGGGCCATCCAGTTGAACCGCGTTCCTCGTTGGAAGGTGTGCCTGTGCCACCCGGATGGCCCGGATTTCCGGGCCATGACGACGTAAGTTTCCGATTGGGCGGGAACTCTAAGGCGCTTCCGCCATCGACTTCATTTTCGCCAGAGCTGCCGTGAAGCGGTCGGTGCGCTGCTTGCGGCCTGCGGCCTTGGCCTCTTCGGTGCCCAGCGGTTCCTGGTCATAGAGGATCGTGTAGACGATCCGGCTGTGCCCGGCGCCGTCCGGTTCGACCGCCAGGGTGCCGTGATAGAGGTTCGATGGGTTGAGGGGCTGGATATAGGTGTAGGAGAAGGGCGTCTTCGCCACCATCATTTCCACCACCCGGCCATTGTCGAGATCGCGCAGGGTGCCCACCGCGCCGTCGCCTTTGGTGATCTTGCAGGCCAGTCCCAGCCAATCCTTGATGGCGCAGTAATCGCCGATGCGAGACCAGGCCTTTTCCGGCGTCACATTCGCGGTCGTGGTAAGGACCAGGGTGGCATAATCGGCGGCGAATGCCGGCGAGGCAATGAGCGCCAAAAGGGCAGCGCAGCCCGCGATCCGTTTCATGCGTCTTCCTCCAGCTCCACGATCACAGCTTCGCCATTTTCCAGGGCGATGGCCAGGTCCCCTTTGCGCAGGGCCTTGGCGTCATTGCCGAACACATCCGCCCGCCAGCCGCGCAGGGCCGCGACATCATCATCCTCAAAGGCGGCAAGCTTCTCGATGTCTTCCGCATTGGCGATCAGGCGCGGCGCGACATTGGCCGCCTCGGCGCGCAGCCGGAGCAGGGTCTTGAGCAGGTCAATGGCGGCGGGCGAGGGCTCGCGCTTGCGGCGCGCGGGCATGGCAGTAATCCCTTCCGGCGGCGGCGCGGTGCGTCCCGCCTCCACTGCTTCCATCAGTCCCTTGCCCAACCTGGAATTGGCGAAGCCTTTGGGGACGGATCGAATGCGCTCCAGCGCTTCGTCGCTTTCCGGCGGATGGGCCGCGATCTCGGTCAGGGCTTCGTCTTTGAGGACCCGCCCGCGTGGGACGTCCCGCGATTGGGCTTCGCGTTCCCGCCAGGCCGCCAGCGATGCCAGCATGGCCAGAAACCGCTTGTTGCTGGTGCGAGGCTTTAACCGCTTCCACGCCAAATCGGGATCCAGCCGATAGAGCCTGGGATCCTTCAGAGCGGAGATTTCCTCTTCCACCCAGTTGCTCCGGCCTGTGCGGGCGAGCTGGGCCGATAATTTTTCATAAACCACCCTCAAATGGGTGACATCGGCCAGGGCATATTCCAGCTGGCGCTTGCTTAAGGGGCGGTGGCTCCAATCGGTGAAGCGGGCGGATTTGTCGATCTCCACATGCGCCAGCTTGCGCGCCAAGGTTTCATAGGAAGCCGCGTCGCCAAAGCCGCACACCATCGCCGCCACCTGGGTGTCGAACAATGGATCAGGCAGCACACTGCCTTGCAGATAGAAGATTTCGATGTCCTGGCGCGCCGCATGCAGCACCTTGACGATGTCCGGCCGCTTCAGAAGCTCGTAGAACGGCGCCAGGTCCATGCCGGGGGCGAGGGGATCGATGATGGCTTCCAGTCCGCCGGGCGCCGCCACCTGGATCAGGCAGAGTTTCGGATAATAGGTCTGGTCGCGAAGGAACTCGGTATCCAGCGCCAGATAAGGCGCCGAGGAAAGCTCGCCCAGAAAAGCCCCCAGGGCTTCGTTCGTTTCGACAATCCGCATCCGGCGGTGATAGCGGATTCGGCCCGGAATGTGTGGCTTTTATTGCGCCCGAAGGCCGACCGTTTTGCCCTCGAACCCCGCGGCGTCGAAATAGCGGGTGGATCCCACCGACTGAAGATTGAGGATGGTCCGGATATCCCCCGGACCAGGCGCAGATTTAAGGGTCTGGCGCCGGACCGCAACGTCGCTTCCCCCGGCCAAGGCTTCGGAAATCACACGGCCTTTGAGAGCGCCCTTGGAAGGCAGGTCCAAGCCCATCAGATGCGCCAGGGTGGGCGCGATGTCCGCATTGGAAATGGGCGCCGGATCCGCATAGCCCGCCTTGAAGCCGGGGCCGATGGCGGCCATGAAGTTGCGTGTTTCGGCCCGGCTGAAGCTGCCGTGATTGCCCTGTCCGGTCGCCAGCGGGGTATCCGATATCGAAACGGTGCATTGCAGCTCATTTTCGCAACCGGTCGAGAAGGAGCGGAAATTGACCAGAATGGCCGGTAACGGCGTCTGCGCGGCCCCGATCAACCCCACATCGCTCATCGACAGGGCACCGGGAATCTTGCCCAATTTGTCGTGCACGAAAACGCCGCTGACATAGTCCTGCGCCAGCAGGAATTTGACGATATCGACCGCCATCGCTTTGGCGGGTGCGGCAGCCTTGGCATTCATTGCCGGAAGATAGATCAGATCCGTTCCGCCATTGGCCGCCACGATCACATCGGGATGACGCGGGTCCTTGCCCAGCATTCCCGAACCGCCCGCAAGCTTGCCGCCGTTCCTGAAATCGACGGAAGGACCTGTATCGCCCGGCGGCCTCAGCGGCATGCCCAAGGTCGCGGCAAGGTCCACTGCCAGGAATCCGGATTGCAGCTCCGCGATGGGACCTCCGGGCTCGGGGCGGGCGGAAGGACTGGTGGCGCTGACATGATTGACGGTGGCAAAGCCGTGATCAGCGGTGACGAAAACATCCGTGCTTTTGTCGAGACCGGTTTTCTTCAAATAATCCAGCAGCTCGCCCAGCATGGTGTCGGCATTGCGCGTGCCAGCCAGCCCGCTCGGTCCGTTGATGCCGGGAATCATCTCGCCGACACTGTCCTTGCTATTGTGCTGGCTGATATCCGGATCGCGCGACCAGAACAGCATGGCGAAGGGTTTTCCGGTCTCCTGGAAATGCGGCAGCACGATGCGGGTGGCGGCTTTCATCAGCCAGACTTCCTGCTCGATGGCCGGAACGGCCGGCTTGGGCGCCACGGGACCGACAAAGGCTTGGCGCATGCCGGCGCTGAACCAGGCGGGCAGGCCCAGTCCGCCTTCGCTGCCGGTGGCGTCGTCCACGATCAGGGTTTCATTGCCGTCGGGAGCGGCCGTGGAATCCTGGATGCGGGCAGGGCCTTCCTTGCCGATGATGGCGGTCTGCCAGCCCTTGGCACGGGCAGCGGCGATCAAGGTTGTCTCGTTCAGATAGTTGCCGCCGAATTTCCGGTTCATTTCACTGAGGACGGTGTCATTCTCCAGAAAGCCCAAAGGTGAGTTTTTCAGGCTGATCATGGGCCCGCCCACATAAAGGGTGTTGCCGAAATTGCCGGTGTCGCCGATGTAATGGCCGGTGGCGATCGCGGACGCGTTCACCGTGGTCACGGTGGGATAAAGCGAATGGCTGTTGGTGAAGTCCACGCCCTGGGATTTCAGCCTCGCCAGATTGGGCATGGTGTCGGGTTCGACGCTGCCATAGCGCAGGCCTCGGCCACGAAGATGATCACATTGTGCGGCCCAGGGACTTGATCTTGGGCTTGGGCGCGGGCGGGCGACAGGCCAAGGGCCAGCAGCAGGGCGGCGGCAAAGGCGGCTTTCATGATCGATTCCCTTGGACCAGGGCAGTCTAGCCGGGCGATATGACAGGAAAAACAGAGGGGTTGTGGGCTATCCCGCCTCACTTGACCCGCCCTCCATAAACCGCCAAAAACCGCCCTTTCCCAAGGGTTTGCCATGCACGCCTATCGCACTCACACATGCGGCCAGCTCCGCAAATCCGATGTCGGCCAAACGGTTCGCCTGTCGGGCTGGGTCCATCGCCGCCGCGACCATGGCGGGCTGCTCTTTATCGACCTGCGCGACCATTACGGCATCACCCAATGCGTGATCGAGCCCGACGGCAAGGCTTTCCCCACCGTCGATACCGCCCGCTCCGAATGGGTGCTCACTTTGACCGGCAAGGTAGTGGCGCGCACCGATGAGACGGTGAACAAGGATCTGGCCACCGGCGACGTGGAAATGCGCATCGAGGAAGCCACGGTCCAGAGCCAGGCCCAGGAACTTCCGCTGCCGGTGTTCGGCGACATGGATTATCCGGAAGAGACCAGGCTTACCTATCGCTTCCTGGATCTGCGGCGCGAGCGGCTGCACAAGAACATCATGCTGCGCTCGAACATCATCCGTTCGCTCAGGAACCGGATGTATGGGCAGGGCTTCAACGAATTCCAGACCCCAATCCTGACGGCCTCATCGCCGGAAGGGGCGCGCGACTTCCTGGTGCCGTCGCGCCGCTATCCGGGCGAATTCTATGCGCTTCCCCAGGCGCCCCAGCAGTTCAAGCAGCTGATCCAGGTGGCGGGCTTCGACCGCTATTTTCAGATCGCGCCTTGTTTCCGCGACGAAGACGGCCGCGCCGACCGCAGCCCGGGGGAATTCTACCAGCTCGATGTGGAGATGAGCTTCGTCACCCAGGACGATGTCTTTGCCGCCATCGAACCGGTGCTCCAAGGCGTGTTCGAGGAATTCGCGGATGGCCGCACAGTGGACAAGGCGCCATATCCCCGCATCGCCTATGCCGATGCCATGCTGCAATTCGGCTCCGACAAGCCGGATTTGCGTAACCCTATCCGCATCGCCGACCTCAGCGCCGTGTTTGCGCGCGATGATGTCGAGTTCAAAGCCTTCAAGAACAAAACCGTGCGCGGCATTCCCGCGCCTGGCGCGGCGAGCCAGCCCCGCAGCTTCTTCGACAAGCTCAATGACTGGGCCCGGAGCGAAGGCGCCCCTGGCCTGGGCTATGTCGTTCTGGAAGATGATGGCGGCGTTCTGACCGGCAAAGGCCCGATTGCCAAATTCATTCCATCCGCCGCCCTGACCGAGATGGCCCGGCTCGCGAATGTGAAGGCGGGCGATGCCTTGTTCTTTGCCGCCGACAAGCAAGACCGCGCCGCGACCCTGGCAGGCCTGGCGCGCACCCGCATCGGCCGCGAGCTCGACCTGATCGAAAAGGACCGTTTCCGCTTCTGCTGGGTGGTCGATTATCCCATGTATGAATGGAACGAGGACGAGAAGCGCATCGACTTCTCTCACAATCCCTTCTCCATGCCGCAATATGACCGGAAGAAATTCCTGGCCTTCAGCTCGGGCGACAAGGATGAGATATTGGGCCTCAAGGTCTTCCAGTACGACATCGTCTGCAATGGTTATGAGATGTTGTCGGGTGCGATCCGCAACCGCGATCCGGACGTGATGCTCAAAGCCTTCGAGATCGCCGGCTATGCCCGCGCCGAAACCGAAGAGCGGTTCGGCGGCATGCTGAACGCGTTCCGCTACGGCGCCCCGCCGCATGGCGGCCTGGCCGTGGGCCTGGAGCGTGTGGTGATGCTGCTCGCGGGAGAAGAGAATATCCGCGAAGTCACCATGTTCCCGCTTACCCAGCAGGGCCAGGATCTCTTGATGCGCGCGCCCAGCCCGGCCAGCGCCAAGCAGCTCAAAGAGCTGCATTTGAAGATTGTTTATCCAGAAAAGGGTTGAGCCATGGTTCGCCGCAGGTGAACGGAATGGTCCGGTGGACCATTCCGAGTGGCGAATGTCCTGAGTGGAAGCCAAGGGCAGGGGGTAAGCGGAATGCGGCCCTCGGCGAAAAGCATCGGCCAACTATTCTTTACAGTGAAGGCGCGGCATAGTCTGTCCCTCGGATGGGGATGCTGATGCTGGCGAGAAAGTCGCTTCGAGCCGGAATCTGCCTGGTTGCACTGACGTCTGTGGCATGGGCCGCCCCGGACCCCATTGTGCTCCCGCCGAACGATGCTTCGGGCTTATTCACGGCGCCGAAAACACCGTTACCGCGTTCGATCTGGGACGTCAGCCCGGACGGAACCGCGACGCATCTTCAGTCGGGCATGACCTGCCCGCGCCTGAGCGGCGATTTCGTAAAAATCGGTGAGCAGATTTATGACCGGGCGGGCTTCGACATATCCTGCGGCTACAGCAACCCGCGGACCGGTGTGATCACGCTTTATCTGACGCGCCACGATCCCGCCCAGCTGGAGACGGACTTCGAAGACGCGAAGAAAGCCATCGTCTCTCATACGCCTTCCGCGCGGCCGCGCGACGGCATCATGGCGCTTCCTGCAGGCCTTGAATGGAAATCGGCGGGCTATGACGAGAGAAACGGCGCCCTTGATTCCGACATTGCGCTGACATCGCTTTCTGGCTGGGAATATGAGATCCGGGCGACGTATCGGCCCTCCGAACAGGCCGCCATCGAGGCCGCGATCGCAAGTCTGACGGGGATCATTGTCGAAAGTGCCGGGAAACATCTTGCCGCCTGCGCCGCGTCTCCACCGCCGTCACGATCGGGCACCGCGATCACGGACCCGAAGCGGTTAATGACTTACAGCCTCATAGCGGCAGCGGGACTATCGACATCGTCCCCGGAAAGCGCGGCACCGGTATGGTGTGCGGAAACCGCATTCGGCGTTGGGGAGCGGCCCTATGTCTTCTGGCGCAATATTGCGAAAGCGGAAACCGGCTCGGTCGATCGCATAACACCCATAGGGGATGGACCGCCCATCACGATCCGCTTTGACGCTTTGGCGACCGCCGTGGCCAACAAGGACGATCCGGGGGCCCGCCACGCCATTTATGAGACGGTGCTGGAGGACAGCAGCAGAATCGTGCTGGCGGGAATTTTCGACGGGCGTCCGAGCAGCGAACTGGTTGCGGCATCCATATTGACCCGTCCATCGATCCAGGCTTTGGCCCAGATCAACAAGCAGGATCATAAGATCAGCATATTCACGCAAAAGCCGTGAGATGGACGGCCGTCAATTCAGCTTGGCGCCGAGGTCCTTGATGCTGTCGGCGATCAGGTTGCCGGCACGCTTTTCGTCCATCCGGGCCAGGATCAGTTTCTGCGCTGCGGACGCGGCCGCGTCGGCGGCCAGGGCGCGGATTTCGTTCATCGCCGCGGTCTCGGCCTGGGCGATACGGTCCTGCGCGGCCTGGGCCCGGCGCTGGATCTGGGTCTTGAGATCGTCGCGCGAAGCGGCTGCGAAGCGCGCCACTTCGGCGCGCGCTTCGCTGATGATGCTTTCGGCTTCGCGCTCGGCGCCGGCGGCCTTGGCCTTGTAGTCGGCGAGGAGGGCGGCTGCTTCCTCGCGCAGGCGGCGGGCTTCGTTCAGTTCGGCGGAAATGGTGGCGGCGCGCTGATCCAGCATCTTGCCCACCAGACCCGGCACGCCCTTCCAGACCAGGATGGCAATCACCAGAACAAAGCCGACCGCTTCCCAGAATTCCGCTTCGTGGAGCATTTCCATGATCAGGATTCCTTGACAGCCTGGGCTGCTTCTGCGGACGACACCGCTTCACCAGTCAGCCGGGCGACGATGGCGATCGCAGCTTCTTCGGCCGCCTTCACCACATGGCCTTTGGCTTCGATCCGGGTCGCGGCGATGCGGGCATCCGCTGCCGCCATGGCCTTGGCGGCGTCGGCTTCGGCAGCCGCTTTCGCTTTGGCGATTTCGGCATTGATGGTCTGGCGGTTCTCTTCCGCCAGGCCTTGAGCCCGGGCACGAGCCCCGGCCAGAGCCGTCTGATAAGCGGTGGACGCCGCTTCCGCTTCGCCGCGCGCCTTTTCGGCCGCGGCGATGTCGGAATTGATCGCGCCCCGGCGGCTGGTGATCACGCCGTTGATGCGTGGACCGGCCACCCGCCACAGCACCACGAACAAGAAGGCGAAGGTGACCACCAGCCAGAAGATCTGGCTGGGGAAAGTCTCCGTCTTGAAGGGCGGGAATCCGCCCTCCTGTTTGGGTGCTTCGGTGCTGGTCTGCAGGGGCTCGGCCATCGTTCGCCTAAGGAAGATCGCTTACGTGAAGAGGATGATCAGCGCGATGACCAGGCCGAACAGACCGGTCGCTTCGCAGAGCGCGAAGCCCAAGAGCAGGTTGGTGGTCTGGGTGGCGGCCGCGCCCGGGTTGCGCAGCGCGCCCGAGAGGTAGGAGCCGAACACATTGCCGATGCCGATACCGGCGCCGACCAGCGCGATGCAGGCGATACCGGCGCCAATCATCTTTGCAGCTGCAAGTTCCATTTTCGTAAGTCCCTTCGTTGGTTCAGTGGTGATCGTGGAGGTGAAGCGCTTCGTTGAGATAGATGCAGGTCAGGATCGCGAAGACGTAAGCCTGCAGGAACGCGACCAGAAGCTCGAGCAGCATGATCGCGACGATCAGCAGCATCGGGGCGATAGCCAGGCCGGTGAAGATGCCGCCCGCCGCGCCCAGAGCCACGACGAAGCCCGCAAACACGGCCAGCATGGTGTGGCCGGCCAGCATGTTGGCGAAAAGACGGACGGAGAGGCTGATCGGACGGGTGAGGAACGAAATCACTTCGATGGGGATCAGCAGGATCAGCAGATACCAGGGCGCATGGGGCACGAACAGTTTCAAGAAGCCGATGCCGTGCTTCATGAAACCGACCACGATCACCATGAGAACGACCAAACAGGCGAGAGCGAAAGTCACGGCGATCTGGCTGGTGACGGTGAAGCTGCCCGGGATCATGCCCAGGAAATTGCTGAACAGCACGAAAATGAAAAGCGAGAAGACGAAGGGAAAGAATTTGAGCCCATCTTCACCGGTCGCCGAATGGATCATGTTGGCGACGAATTCGTAGGAGGCCTCGGCCATCGACTGGCCGCGTGTCGGCACCAGGCGGCCCGGCTTGACGGTGAGGGTGAGGAACAGCGAGGCGACGATTACCACAACCACCATCAGGAGCGATTGATTGGTAAAGTAGATCGGGTGACCCGCGATCTGGAACAGTGGATGATCCATGCCGGCCAGCGGCTTGACCTCGAACTGCTCCATCGGGGTAAGCGTCATGGCCACGGCTTACGTCTCCAGATCCTTCGACGCCATCTTGGCGTTTATCTCATTCGCCGCGCGCATCACGTTGCGGATACCCGCCGCTGCGCCCAGCACGAAAAACACAATCAGGAAGACCGGTCGGGTGTGAAATCCAAAATGGCCACAAAGCCAGTCCAGCCCCCATCCCAGTCCACCTCCTGCAATCAGTGACGCGACCAGTTCGGTCGCGAAACGTCCTGCGATCCCCAGCTGGGACGGCGGTGGGCCTTTGGACCCGCTCGCGTTCCGGCGCTGAACATCGTCCAGCTTCTGGCCCAGCTCACGCAGCCTGTCGGGTTCCCGAGACGTCATGATCGTCTCCCAAGTGCCGAAAAACGGTGCGCAAACGAGCCTTTCGCAACTGGCGAAGGCGCGCGGACCATAGGGACGCCTCCATAGGGTGTCAAGAAAGACAGAATTGCTCCAAGTTATTGAAACAGAAAGGAGTTTAGCGGGCGCGGCGAAATGGCAATGTGATTGGTTGAGAATCACCCCCTCCGCCCTTCGCATCGCGAGCGCTGCTATGGGCACCTCCCCCATCAGCGCGCTGCGCGCGCACGGGGGAGGCGGGCCTGGGACCGCTCCCAAAAGGAGTTATTCGGCCGCGACTTTCTCGGCTTCCGCCAGGGTCACCGACACCAGCTGGCTGACACCCCGTTCCGCCATGGTGACGCCGAACAGGCGGTCCATCCGGCTCATGGTCAAGGCATGGTGGGTGATGACCAGGAAGCGGGTTCCCGACATTTCGGTCATCTGCACCAGCATCTTGCAGAAGCGTTCGACATTGGCGTCGTCCAAGGGCGCGTCCACTTCGTCCAGCACGCAGACGGGGGCCGGGTTGACCAGGAACACGGCGAAGATCAGCGCCATCGCGGTCAAGGCCTGCTCACCGCCCGACAGTAGGGCCAGCGACTGAAGGCGCTTGCCTGGCGGGCGGGCGAAGATCTCCAGGCCCGCTTCCAGCGGATCATCGGACTCGGTGAAGGTGAGTTTGGCTTCGCCGCCTTCGAACAGTTTGGTGAAAAGCTCCTGGAAGTTGCTGTTCACTTTCTCAAAGGATTCCAGCAGCCGTTCGCGGCCTTCCTTGTTGAGGCTTTGGATGCCTTTGCGCAACCGGTCTATGGCGCCCACCAGATCGTCGCGATCCGCGACCAGGGTGGTGAGCCGGGCTTCCTGCTCGTTGGCTTCTTCTTCGGCGCGCAGATTGACGCCGCCAAGCTGCTCGCGTTCCTGCTTGAGCTTTTCGACTTTCTTTTCGGCCTGTTCCAGGGGCGGCAATTCCTCGCCGTCCTTGATCTCGGCCCGTTCCGACAATTCTTCCGGCGCGCATTCCAATTCGTCGCGAATACGGGCGCGCAATTCCTCGATCCGGGCGGCGGCGCTTTCCGACAGCGCCTGGGCGCGGGCGCGCTCTTCGCGGGCCGCGGACAAAGCTTGATCCGCCGCCTTGGCCAGCTTGTCGGCCTCGGCCAGCACGGCTTCGGCCGTGACGCGTGCATCCGAGGCCTGGAGCCGGGCGGCTTCGGCATTGGTGATCGCATCCAGGAGCGCATTGCGCTTGTCCGCCATTTCCTCCGGCACGCGCTCGGCGGCGGCAAGTTCGGTCTCGAGCTCTTCGTGGCGGCGGCTGAGTTCGGTGATCTGGCCGGCGGCGGCGACGCGGCGCGCTTCCCAGCGCGAAGCGTCTTCGCCAATGGCCACCAGGCGCAGGCGGCGGCTTTCGCCTTCGCGCTTAAGCGTCTGCAATGCGGCACGGGCTTCGCCGCTGGCGGCGCGGGCATCGGCCGTGGCCGTGCGGGCTTCGGCAACCTGCTCAGTGAGCGCGGTGCCATCGCCCAAAGCGTCAAGAGCTTCCAAAGCGGTACGCTTGGCGTCTTCCGCTGCTTCCACTGACTGTTCCAGGCGGCGGATTTCCGCTTCCAGATTGGCCAGGGCGCTGGCGCGTTCTGCGGCGGCGCGGGCGGCGCGGGTGCTTTCATCCTGCGCGGCGATCAGGCTTTGCTCAGTGCGCCGTTCGGCTTCCTCGGCGGCCCGGACCGCATCGCGGGCGGCATTCGCGGCTTCCTTGGCGGCCGACCAGGTTTCAAAAAGCCCGGTGCGGATTTCCTTGGCCTGCGCGGTTTCTTGTTCCAGGTCGGTGAGGCGGTTGCGCTGCGCCAGGCGCACGGCGGCAGGCGAGGGCGCATCGGCGGAGGCGGCATAGCCGTCCCAGCGCCACAGATCGCCCCGCGCCGTCACCAGGCTTTGGCCCGGCATCAGGTCTTTTTGCAGGGCCGCGCCCTGGTCAGGGAAAATCAATCCGGTCATCGACAGGCGGCGCGACAGGGCGGCCGGCGCGCGCACGAAATCGCTGAGCGGCCGCGATCCGTCCGGCAAGGGATGGACGGTCTCGAATTTGCCCAGGTCCCGCCAATGATGCGGGCTGGTTTCATCCAAAGGCGCGTGGAGATCTTCGCCCAGGGCCGCAGCAAGGGCGGCTTCGTATCCGGGCTGCACCGTCACTGCATCGACCAGTGGCGGAAACAGGCCTTCACCTTCCGGATGCAGAAGATCGCTCAGCGCCTTCACTTCGGCGGACAGGCGGTTGACGTCACGTTCGGCGGTTTCCAGCGGCTCGCGTGCTGCAGTTTCTGCCGCTTCGGCTTCCGTGCGGCGCTGGCGGGCTTGGCCCGCCTCGGCACGCGCCTCCTCGGAAGCGGCGCGGACGGTTTCGGTATGGCTGTCGGCCGCGGCGACATCCGGAACGCCATGGGCATTTTCCATGGCCCGTTCCAGGCGCGCGCGCGCGTCGCTCAATTGCGTGGCGCTGGTTTCCGACAGGCCCGCGGCCAGATCGCGGCTGCGGGTCTGGCTGGCCTTGTTGGCGTTCCAGTCCGAAAGTTCGGAGGTCAGTTTTTCCAGAAGCTTTTCGGTCTCCGTCAGCTTCTCGTTCAGTTCGATCGAACGGTCTTCTGCACTGGCAATATCAGTGGCCGCGTTGGCGGCCGCCTGTTCCAGGCTTCCCCGTTCGTCGGAAAGAGCGCCGAGCGCCTTGGCCGCATCCTGGTCGAGCTCTTTTTCGCGGGCGATGTCGGACTCGCCTTGCGCCAGCAGCTGGCGGAAACGCTGTGCCGCTTCGCGGGCACGGGCTTCTTCGGCATCGAGCTGTTCGCGGGCGACGATCAAACGATGATGGGCAGCGGATTTTTCCGCTTCGTCCTGGCGCAGCGGCGGCAGTTCCGCGGCGGCATTGCTTTGCTCGGTGGACGCTTTGGCGGCGACATCGGTGGCGGTTGCGACCACGGCGGCGGCTTGTGCCAACTCTTCCGCCGCCTGCCTGGCGCGAGCCGAGGCTTGGGCCCAGCGCAGGAAATGCGCCAAGGCTTCCGCTTTGCGGATATGGCCGGACAGGTTGCGATAGCGCGAGGCCTGGCGTGCCTGACGCTTCAGGCTGGCGAGCTGGGTTTCGACTTCGCGGATAACGTCTTCCAGGCGCGACAGGTTCGTTTCCGCGGCCTTGAGGCGCAATTCGGCTTCGTGGCGGCGCTGGTGCAGGCCGCCAATGCCGGCGGCTTCTTCCAGGATGGCGCGGCGTGCCAGAGGCTTCTGGCTGATCAGAAGACCGATCTGGCCCTGACGGACAAAAGCTGTGGAACCGGCGCCCGACGAGGCATCGGCAAAAAAGATCTGCACGTCGCGCTGGCGCACGTCCCGGCCATTGATGCGGTAGACGCTGCCCGCCTCGCGCTCGATGCGGCGCGACACTTCGATGGTATCGAAGCCGGCATAGGCGCCGGCGGCCTTGTGCTCGCTATTGTCGATGAAGAGCGTGACTTCCGCGACATTGCGGGCCGGACGGCCGGCGGAGCCGGAAAAGATCACATCGTCCATTTCACTGCCGCGCACGGAGGAGGGGCGGGTCTCGCCCATCACCCAGCGCATGGCGTCGAACAGATTGGACTTGCCGCAACCATTCGGCCCGATCACGGCGGTGAGGCCGGGCTCGATGAACAGCTCCGTCGGTTCGACGAAGGATTTAAAACCGGAAAGTCTGAGCCGGGTGAACTTCAAGAAAAATGCGCCGCCTTACGCTTGTTGAAATGCGCCGGCCGCCAATTATTTTTTCTTGGCAAGCGCGGCGTCGAGAATTTTTGCCAGATCCTTGTAGGGAACGGCACCGGAAGACTGCGGAACTCCGTCAACGACAAAGGTGGGCGTGCCGGTGAGGCTATAACGCTGCTCGGCTTCCGCGGACACCTTGTTGATACGTTCATCCTCTGCCTTGTTGGCAATGCACTGTTCCGCCTGTTCGGCCGTCATGCCGAAAACCCGTGCCTGTTTGATCATCTCCCCATGAGGATCCGTGATGCCGGGATACTCCGCAGCATCCCATTTGGGTTGATTCCGCCACAGAAGGTCAATGAACGCGAAATACTTATCCTCAGGCAAACAGCGCGCCATCTTCTCCACATCGCCGTCCATCGGGCGCAGCGGGAAAGTGCGGAAAACGAAGTAGATTTTGCCGGTGTCGATATATTCCCGCTTCAGCTGCGGGAACTCGTTGGCGGCGAAATAGGCGCAGATGTTGCAGGTGGGCGCGCCATATTCGATCAGGGTGACGGGCGCCTTTGGATTGCCCATGGTGCGGTCCGTGGGAACCAGGGTGAAACCGGCGGTCTTGGTGTCGCCGCCCCCAGCTGCGGAGCTGGAACCGCCCATCATGTAATAACCCACTCCAAATGCCGCCAGGACGACGACCAGCACGATTCCGATCAGGGCTTTGCGCGACAAGGGCGATTCTCCGCTGCGTTGGGAACCCTGTTTTGGCAGAGGCGGAGCATTTGCTCAACGTTCCTGGCGGGGCGCGCGCCAGCGGGCCAGGCTTTGAAGCGCGTTTTTCAGCGTTTCCGGGCCGTTGTAGTTATGCACAGGATCGCCCGGCGCGGCTGACAGAGCGGGCTTGGGGATGCGGGGCGGGGGCGGGATCGGATTGAGACTTCCCTGGACGAATTTCACCCGCGTCACGGCCGGCCGGCCCAAATAGGCGTTGATGCGCCCCGCCAGGGCACGGGCGTCATGGCCCAGGAACAGGGCGGCGCCCGGTTCGGCCAGCAGAGTTAATACACCGCCGGACTCGTTGAATTTGAGCGGTCGCGCGATGCGGGCGATATCGGCTCCGGCGATTTCCGTCCAGCGCAGCACCAGGCTGGGATCGGTGAAGCCGGCGCGCAGAAACGCTGCGTTGCCCACCGGTCCGGCATCGCTCGCCACCGGCGCGGCGCGGCCACGGCGCACCGGCGGCTCGCCGGGCGCTTTGCTCGATTGTTTTTGCGGCGGCGTTCGGGCCATGGTCGGAATTATGCCTCGCGCTTCCCGATCGAAAAAGCCCGAAACCGAATTGGCCGCACGCCTGCTGGATTGGTACGACCGTCATCGCCGGGTGTTGCCCTGGCGGGCGCCGGCCGGAAAGCGCGCGGATCCCTATCGCGTCTGGCTTTCGGAAATCATGCTGCAGCAGACCACGGTGCAGGCGGTGGCGGGCTATTATCGCAAGTTCCTGGAGCGCTGGCCCGATGTAAAAGCATTGGCAGCCGCGCCTGAAGACGAGGTCCTGGCGGCATGGGCTGGGCTTGGTTATTACGCCCGCGCCCGCAATCTGCATGCGGCCGCGAAAATCGTGGCCAAGAACTGGAGCGGGAAATTTCCCGCCACGGCCGAGGGGCTGCGCGCGCTGCCGGGCATCGGCGGCTATACGGCGGGCGCCATCGCCGCCATCGCCTATGACGAGCGCCAGGCGGCAATGGACGCCAATGCCGAGCGGGTGATCGCGCGCCTTTACGCCGTCGAAACGCCGCTGCCGAAAGCCAAGACTGAGTTGCATGCTTTGGGTATGGCGCTGGTGCCGGCACGGGCGGGGGATTTCGCCCAAGCCTTGATGGACCTGGGCTCGGCCATCTGCACGCCCAAGCGGCCCGCTTGCGGGAACTGTCCGTGGACTGAGGAATGCGCGGCCCGCCGCCGGGGCATTCAGGAAAACCTGCCGGTCAAAGCGCCCAAGGCGGCCAGGCCGCTGAAACGGGGCGCGGCTTTCGTGGCGCAGGACCGGAGCGGCGCGGTATTGCTGGTCAAGCGGCCGGACAAAGGCCTTCTGGCATCGATGCTGGAGCCGCCCTTGGGCGAATGGACAGAAGGCTTTCCGTCAAAACAGGTGGCACTGAAACAGGCGCCATTTCCCGCCGAGTGGAAACGGCGCGCGGGCCTGGTGCGCCACGGCTTCACCCATTTCGAACTGGAGATCGAAGTCTATTTCGCCGATCTGACCAAACGGCCAAAAACCAACGGGCAATGGATTTCAGCCGCCAATCTGCGCGACGTGGCGCTGCCCACCGTCATGCGCAAAATTGTGGAGCATGGCCTGGATCAAGGCGGCCCGTTGTTTCAGACCAGCTCCGCCCGCAAGCGCTGACGCAGCACATCGATCGGCACCAGGGCGCCCGCCGGCGTCTCGAACTGCCAGAAGGTCCAGCCATTGCAGGCATCCAGGCCCTGCACATGCGCGCCCATGCGATGGATCGAACCGGTGGCATTGGCGCAGACAAGGGTGCCGTCGGCCCGCACCTTGGCTTTCTGGTTCTTGCGCGTGCCGTGAAGCACGGTGCCGGGCGGCAGCAATCCGCGCTCGACCACCCAGCCGAAAGGAATGCGGGGCTCGGCGCGCTTGGATTTGGTCACTTCCAGCGCATCTTCGCCGGCCGGAACGATTTCGGCGATGCGCGCGCGCGCCACATCGGCATAGGTCTTTTCCCGCTCGATCCCGATGAAGCGGCGGTCGAGCCGCTTGGCCACCGCGCCGGTGGTGCCGGAGCCGAAGAAGGGATCCAGGATCACATCGCCGGGCTTGGTGGAGGCCACGATCACCCGATGGAGCAGGGATTCCGGCTTCTGGGTGGAATGAGCCTTCTGGCCGTCGGCGCCCTTGATGCGCTCATGGCCCGAACAGATCGGCAAGGTCCAGTCCGAGCGCATCTGCAGCTCGTCATTCAGCGCCTTCATCGCTTCGTAATTGAAGGTGTATTGCTGTTTGGGATTCTTGGTCGCCCAGATCAGGGTCTCGTGGGCGTTGGTGAAACGCTTGCCCCGAAAATTCGGCATTGGGTTGGATTTGCGCCAGATCACATCATTGAGAATCCAGAAACCCAGATCCTGCAAGGTCGCGCCCACGCGGAAGATGTTGTGATAGGAGCCGATCACCCAGATCGAACCGGTGTCCTTCAAGACCCGCCGGGCCGCCGTCAGCCAGTCATGGGTGAAGCGGTCATATTCGGCGAAGCTGCCGAACTGGTCCCAGTGATCGTCCACCGCATCGACCTTGGACTGGTCGGGGCGGTGCAGGTCGCCCCTGAGCTGCATGTTGTAGGGCGGGTCGGCGAAGATGAGATCGGCGCAGCCTTCGGGCAGCGCGTTCATGCGCGCCACGCAATCGCCTTCGATGACCTGATCCAGTTTCAGCATGTCCCCGCCCGAAAATATCAACAGCGGGATTCACAGTGATTCGGCGCGAATCACTCGTCAAGAGTCAAAATGAATCAAGGAATTAGGCAGGGACTCAGTATTGAGTCCCCCGATTCATCCCCACACAAGATATTGAGGACTGTGAGTCATTCTGCCGCTGTCAGGGCGGTGTCCTGGATGATGTCCTCCGGAGAGATGGTCTGTCCCAAGAGGATGGCGCGGATGGGCCCGAAGCTGCGGCGGTGATGCGGGGTCACGCCATGGGCTTTGAGGCCGGCATAATGTTCGGGTGTGCCATAGCCTTTGTTGCTGCGCCAATTATAGCCGGGATGTGTGTCATGCAGCGCCACCATCATGCGGTCGCGCGTCACTTTGGCGATGATGGATGCCGCCGCGATGGAGACCGAGCGCGCGTCGCCGCCGATCAGGGTGTCGCAGCGGCAGGGAAGGGGCGGTGGATCGTTGCCGTCCACCAGCGCGAATTCCGCCGCCACGGCGAGTGCCCGCACGGCGCGGGCCATCGCCATATGGGTGGCCTGGCGGATGTTGACCAGGTCGATCTCGTCCACCGACGCTTCACCCACGCCAACCGCGATCGCGGTTTCCATGATGAGGGGATAGAGCGCCTCGCGGTCTTCCTCGCTCAGCTGTTTTGAATCATTGAGCCCTTTGGGAATGCGCTTGCGGTCCAGGATCACCGCCGCCGCCACCACCGGTCCAGCCAGGGGGCCGCGTCCCACTTCATCCACGCCGCAGATCGGACCCGCCATGGTCTTCAGCAGCCGCGACTCGTAGATGTAATGGGGCATGCCCCATCTTTAGAGCAGGGACAGCTGATCGCCAATCCGGGGCGGGCGCCGGAAATTGTTGATGGCAAGGGGCCTGGCTTCCTGATTGAGCCCCAGCTTTTTGGTCGCCATTTTGAAGCGCTGCGCCATCAGCTGGGCATAGGGGCCGGTTCCCTTCATGCGCGTGTTCCATTGGCTGTCGTAATCCTTGCCGCCCCGCATCTGGCGGATCAGCGCCATCACATGCTTGGCGCGGCCGGGAACCTCTTGATCCAGCCATTCGCGGAATAGGTCCTTGATCTCCAGCGGCAGGCGCAGCAGCACATATCCGGCGGACCGCGCGCCCGCATCCGCAGCCGCCGTCAGCACGGCTTCCATTTCATGATCGTTGAGCGCGGGAATGGCGGGCGCAAACATCACCCCGGTGGGAACGCCCGCTTCGGCCAATCCCGCGATGGCCTGCAGCCGCCGCGCGGGCGTGCCGGCACGCGGTTCCATGGTCCGGGCCAGGTGGCGGTCCAAGGTGGTGACCGAGAGGGCGGCCTTGGCCAGTCCCATCTCCGCCATTTCGGACAGGATATCGAGATCGCGCAGGATCAGGGGCGATTTGGTGACGATGGCGACCGGGTGGCGGAAATCGCGCAGCACTTCCAGAATGCTGCGCGTGATGCGCATCTTCTTTTCCAGCGGCTGATAGGGATCGGTGTTGGTGCCCATGGCGATGACGCGGGGCACATAGCCCGGCGCGCTCAATTCCTTGGCCAGCAGCTCGGCGGCATTGGGCTTGGCGAACAGCCGGGATTCGAAATCGGCGCCCGGCGACAGGCCCAGATAGGCGTGGGTGGGGCGGGCGAAACAATAGATGCAGCCATGCTCGCAGCCCCGATAGGGATTGATCGAGCGGTCGAAAGACAGGTCCGGCGATTTGTTGCCGGTGATGATGCTGCGGGTGGCGTCATGGATGACTTCCGTGCGCAGGGGAGGCGGCGCGCCGTCTTCGGCCCGCCAGCCATCGTCCCACCCGTCATCTTCGATGGTCGCACGGCCGGACGGAAAACCGTTGCGCGCGCCGATGCGCGCTTCACACTTTTCCTGGCCGATGCTCCACCCATCATCCACCAGAACCCGGGTCTGCTTTTCGTAGCGGCCGACATGATTGGAGCGTGCCCCGCGGCCCCGCAGCAGTTCCGGCCTGATCGTGGAGTTGAGGACTATAGTCATAATTGTAGGATTATGGACCCGAATAAGAACAAATCAAGTACAAAATGTTCTTATCAAAAATTGACGGCAATCCTTCAATTGCGAAGGGGCGGTTACATCGCCGATTAAGACGCCGGCGGCATAATCAACTGTAAGTCACTGTCAAATCTTGCAATTCGGACACCATGACTCTTCAAACGCCGCGCTTCGCAATGCTGGCCGATCTGGCCAAGGAAACCACCAGCGAAGGACGCCGGGAGCTCCTGCGCAAAGTCACCGAAGCATTTGATCCGGCGTTGGGTGGAAATGACCTCGCGCAGTTTGACGACGTGTTGGCCACCGTTGCAGCCGACTATTCCAAGCAGGTTCGCAGCCAGATCGCCCGGCTGATCGCCAGCAGCCTTTCGCCCTTCAGTCACACCGCCCAGCGTTTTGCGATGGACGATATCGAAGTCGCCCGCCCCATCCTGGAGCATTCCGAGGCCCTGACCGACGACACGCTGCTGCAGGTCGTTGGGCAAAAGTCTCAGGACCACATGATGGCCGTGACCCGGCGGCGGCGGATCAGCGAAGCGGTGTCTCATGCGCTGGTCGAACGCGGCAATGACGCCGTGGTGACCTCGCTCCTTGGCAACGAGAAGGCGGAAATCGGTTCGGAAGCCTATGGACTGGTTGCCAAACGCGCCGAAACCAGCCCGGCCTTGCAGGCGCCACTGGTGCGCCGCGCCGGCGTGCCGGTGGAATTGCTGAACGGCCTTTACATGAAAGTGGAAGCCGATCTGCGCCGCGAAATCATCGGCAAATTCGAATCCGTCCCGCCGGAGGAACTGGAAGCCGCGTTCCAGCGCAGCCGCGCCAAGGTTTCCCAGCATTACAAGCAGCCCGATGATTTCGATGCCGCCAAGCGCCGTGTCGACGAAATGCAACGCAAAGGCGCGCTCATCCCGCCCGCGCTGGTGACGCTGATGCGCGAAGGGCCGGCCGGCCGAACCGCCTTCAAGATCGCCTTCGCGCGGCTCACGGACGTCGAATATGACGTGATCGAAAGAGCCGTCGAAGGCCAGGACCTGGATACCATGGCATTGCTCTGCCGCGGCTCGCAATTCGATCGCGCGCTTTACGTTTCGCTGGCGGTCTCGCTGGACCATAGCGACCGCGCCATGGACGGAGCGAAGGAATTCGGCAAGCTTTATGAAAGCGTGCCGATCCAGGCGGCGCAGCGCGCCATCCGCTTCTGGAAAATCCGCGCCGCCGCATAACCGGCCGCGGGGCTCTATCGCTCCATCAAACGGGGCATGATCTCGACAAAGTTGCAGGGACGGTGGCGGTTATCGAGCTGCCATTTGAGAATACCGTCCCAGCCGTCCTTCACCGCGCCGGGTGATCCGGGCAGGGCAAAGAGATAAGTGCCGCGCGCGACGCCGGCACAGGCGCGCGACTGCACGGTGGATGTGCCGATCTTGGCGTAAGAGATCTGATGGAACAGAACCGCAAAGCCCTCGATCTCTTTTTCGAAGACGCTTTTGAAGGCTTCCACCGTGACGTCGCGTCCAGTCAGGCCGGTGCCGCCGGTCGATATCACCACGTCGCAGCGCGGATCCTCGATCCATGTTCTCAGCTGGGCCACGATGCGGGCCTGATCGTCCCGCACGATGGTGCGGGCGCAGAGAATATGTCCCGCATCTTCAAGGCGCTTCACCAGCGTGTCGCCGGAGACATCGTCGTCCCGCGTGCGCGTGTCCGAAACCGTAAGCACGGCAATATGGATCGGCACGAATGTCTTGCCGGTATCGATCCGGCCAGCATTGATATCGTCAGAAGGGATCGGCATCGGAAGCCACCACGGTAGGAGTTGGCGTGGCCGGACGGGTCACCGCCGCGACCGCCGGATGATAGATGGGCCATTCGCCCCGCGCGATCTGGTCCAGGCTGCGGGCATCCTGGCCGAAGCGGCGGCGATACATCCATTGATACTCCATCAGCCGACGCACATAGGAACGCGTCTCGGCGATGGGGATGCTTTCCACGAACAGCAAAGGATCGTCCTTGCCCGCCTTGGTCTGAAGCCAGCGCGCCGCCGCGCCGGGTCCCGCATTATAGGCCCCGCCAAGCTGCAAGAGATTGCCGTCCAGCCGGTCCAACAGCTGAGAGATGTAACGCTGGCCCAGCGACAGGGAATAGGCGGGATCGTCGAGCTTGGCGACGGCATCGCGGCCCGCCAGAAGTTTTGCGGTCGCGGGCATCAATTGCATGATGCCATGGGCGCCCGCGACCGAGGTCGAACCGTTCTGGAAGCGGCTTTCGATCCGCGCGAAAGCCAGCACCAGAGAACTGTCGATCCGGTAACCGCCTTCCGGCTCATAGGAAGGAACCGGGAAAAGCCCGGTGAGCAGCAATCCTTGTCCCACGCTGGCTTCGCTGGCGCGCAGTTCGACATTGGTGACGCCCAGATCGCGGGCGAGCGCCGCCATCGCCGGATCCAGCGCTTCGTCGTTGTTGACGAAAGCGCGGTTGAGTTCGGTGCCGATATTCTCGGTCTCGCCCACCTGCGACAGCGCCACCGCGCGGCGCGCGGAGGGCACCTTCATCAAAGCCGTGAAATCGGCCTGATTGAGAATGGGATCGGAGAAGCCTGTATGGGTATCGATCCCCAGCATGCGCTCGGCGACCAGGCCATAGAATGTAGGCTGCTCCTTGGCGGCGGCAGCCAGAAGGCTCACCACGCGCGGGGTGTCGCCCTGCTGCATGCGCGCGCGGGCGGCCCAGAATGCAGCCTGCGCCCGCAACGTGCCTTGGATGCCGGCATTCTGCGCCAGCTTTTCCAGATGGACGGATGCATCGGCCCAGCGGCCCAGCCGGTAAGCGGAAAAACCCGCATCCCATTCCAATTGCGGCGCGGGCGCGGTGTTGGCTACGCCGCCGGCAAGCTGGAAGGCTTGGGCGTCCATGCCTTCCGCCAGATAGGACGCGGCGATGCGATGGGACAGGACCGCGACATCTTCCGGGGTGGCGGTGCTTTGGATGCTCTGCAACAAAGCGCGAGCGGCGTCCGGCTGGCCGGCTTTGATATTGGAAAGCACCCTGGACAGAATCGAGCGGCCGGCTTCACCGCTAGGACTGGGTTCCGGCAGTTCCAGGTCCTCGAAGCCGCCCGTGCGATGGGGCACGGCAATGGGCGCCGGGATGTTGGTCACCACTGCGACCGTGATGGTCTTGCGGTGCTTGCGGACCTTTTTGGTCGAGCGGCCCACCGCGAGCCGGTAGATTTTATCGGCCACCGAATGATCGCGATATTTTGCCAACCAGGCCGTCAGCTCGCCGATGGTCGCCCGCTTGGCGGCGAGCAGCCGCGCCGCCTCGGCATAACCTTGAAGTATCGGATCAGAAACCCTCGCCAACAGCTTATTGGCTTTGATCATTTCGCCATTTCGTTCGGCTGTAAAGATTTGCCGGTAAAGCGCCACGTCCGAGGGACTGAGTATCTGCGGTTTGACCGACGGCATGGCCGGCTGGGTCAGCACGGACTTGAGCGGATTGCCGGGCTGTACCGGTGCAATGGCGGGAACCGCGGCCGCCGGGGACAGCGGCACAGTATTGTCTTGCGGCGCGTTCTGGGCGAACGCGGCCGACGATAAAATCAGAACAAATCCAATCGCTAACGCGACCCGCATCCCGCGTCCTCTTCGACAGGGAATCTAACTACCCCGCGCGGACCGGTTCCGGCAACCCAAGCGACTCCATCCGGGAGGCCACGGCCTGAAGATCGCGCCAGGCCAACTTCTTATGCGCCGGCTGGCGCAGCAGATAGGCGGGATGAAGGGTTGGCATCACCGGAACCATGGCGTCGCCGACGCGATAATCCAGCCATCGTCCCCGTGTCCGCATGATTCCTTCGGTAATGCCCATCACATGGCGCGCGGCGACCGCGCCAAGAAGGATGATGACACCGGGATTGGCCAACTCGATATGGCGGCGCAGGAAGGGCAGGCAGATCGCCGCTTCTTCCGGCGAAGGATCGCGATTGTCGGGCGGGCGCCAGTTGATGACATTGGTGATGTAGCAATTGCGGCTCCGGTCCAGATCGATGCTGGCGAGCATCTTGTCCAGCAACTGCCCGGCCCGTCCGACAAAGGGCTTGCCGATCCGGTCTTCGTCCCGGCCGGGAGCTTCGCCGATGAACATCACCCGGCCGCCGGGCGTTCCGTCGGCGAAGACGGTGTTGGTGGCCGCGCGTTTGAGGGCCGAGCCTTCGAAGGCTTCCATCGCGGCTTTGAGTTCCTGCAGATTATTGGCTGCAGCAGCCGCCCTCATCGCGTCGCCAATGGCATCATCGCCTGCCGCCGGGGCCGGCAAAGGGGCGGTCCGAGGTGCCGCAGCTCGCGGCACGGCGGGAACCGGCGCCGCCGGGGCAGGCGGCTTGGTCATCAGGCGGTTGACCGGCGCCTCCGCAACAGCCTCATCGGCGCCGGCTTCGACCAGCCAGGTCAATGTCGTTAATGCGTCCCGGTCCTGCATCCCGTCATTCTAGGGGGTCCAGCCGTCCGGCGCGACAGGGCGCGCAGGGCGGTGTTAAATAATCCCTTGGAAAATCCACCGATTCCCATGAGCCAGCAGCGCGAGAGCATGAATTACGACGTGGTGATCGTGGGCGGAGGGCCTGCGGGCCTGTCGGCGGCCATCCGGCTGAAGCAACTGGCGCAAGCGCAGAACCGTGAGATAAGCGTCTGTGTCCTGGAAAAAGGTTCGGAAATCGGCGCCCATATTCTGTCCGGCGCCGTCCTGGATCCGGGCGGCCTCAATGAATTGATCCCGGACTGGAAGGAAAAAGGCGCACCGGTCGAAACGAAAGTGACCGAGGACCGCTTCTATTTCTATACGCGAAGCGCGGCGATCCCAATTCCCGGTTTTCTGTTTCCGCCGCTGATGAGCAATCACGGCAATTATATCGTCAGCCTGTCCAATCTCTGCCGCTGGTTGGGTAGTCAAGCCGAAGCGCTGGGTGTGGAAATCTATCCCGGTTTTCCCGCCCATGACGTGATCGTCGAAGACGATGTGGTCAAAGGCGTGATCACTGGCGATCTGGGCGTGGCCAAGGACGGCCATCACAAGCCCGATTATCAGCCCGGCATGGAACTTCGGGGCAAATACACGCTGTTCGCGGAAGGCGCGCGGGGTTCGCTGTCGAAAATCCTGGGCCGGCGTTTCGGTCTGCATGACGGGCGCGATCCGCAGAAATTCGGCATCGGCCTGAAAGAGCTTTGGGAACTGGCGCCCGGCAAGCACCGCAAGGGCCTGGTGGTGCATGGCATGGGCTGGCCGCTCGCCAATGACACGGGCGGCGGCCTCTTCATGTATCACTGGGGCGAGAATTATTGCTCCATCGGTTTCGTGGTGCATCTCAATTACAGCAACCCCTATCTGGAGCCCTTCTCGGAATTCCAGCGCGCCAAGACGCATCCGGCGGTGCGGGATTTGCTCGAAGGGGGCAAGCGCATCGGCTATGGCGCGCGCGCCATTACCGAAGGCGGCCAGCAATCTGTGCCCCGGCTGGCCTTTCCGGGCGGCGCGCTGATCGGCTGCGCGGCCGGTTTCGTGAATTTGCCCCGCATCAAAGGCAGCCATAATGCCATGCGCACCGGCATGATGGCGGCGGATGCCGCCTTTGCCGCGATCCTGGCCGGACGCGAAAACGACACGCTGGAGGCCTATGAAGCGGCCTATGCCGCGAGCCCCGTCGCCAAGGATCTGCGCCTGGTCCGCAATGCCAAGCCGCTTTGGTCGAAGCTGGGAACGCTGCTGGCCCTGCCGTTCATCGGCCTCGATATGTGGACCAATCAGCTTTTGGGGTTTTCCTTTTTTGGCACGCTCAGCCATGGCAAGGCCGATTTTGCCACTTTGAAAAAGGCGAAGGATTCAAAGCCAATTGCCTATCCCAAGCCGGACGGGGTCCTGACCTTCGACCGGCTGTCCAGCGTCTTTGTCTCAAATACCAACCATGAAGAGGATCAGCCGGTGCATCTGGTGCTGCGCGATCCCGCAATTCCCATTAAGGTGAACCTGCCGGACTATGCGGAACCGGCGCAGCGTTACTGTCCCGCGGGTGTTTATGAGGTGGTCCAGGACCCTGGCGGGCCGCGGTTCCAGATCAACGCGCAGAACTGCGTGCATTGCAAAACTTGCGATATCAAGGATCCGGCCCAAAATATCACCTGGGTTACGCCCGAAGGCGGCGGCGGACCCAATTATTCGAATATGTGAGGCGCGCTTGAAGACTTGTTTGGCTCCCATCGCGACGCTCCTGCTTTTGGCCGGTTGCGCCAACATGCCGTCGCTGAACCATTCTCCACGCAGCCAGGCCGCCGGGCCGGAGGCGAAAGCCTTCTCCACTTATCTGTCCGCGCGTTTCGCGGCGGGCGAACATGCCTTGCCGGAGGCGGCGCGGTATTACACCCAGAGCCTGGCGCAGGATCCGGGCAATGCCAGCGTCCTGTCCCTGGCGTTTTTCTACACCACCACGTCGGGCGATGTGGAAGGGGCAGCCAAATACGCCACCCAGATCGTCGCCAAGACGCCCGATGAACGGTCCGCCCGCCTAGCGCTGGCGGTGATTGCCTTCAAGCACAAGAATTATGCCGACGCCCGCAAGCATTTGTCGCTATCGGCGAAAGGGCCGTTCCAAACCCTGGTCGTGTCCTTGTTCGACGGCTGGGCGGCGGCGGCCGGAGGCGATAGTGCCGGTGCCCTGGCGGACATGAAGACGCTGGGTGCCCAAAGCGGGGCCGAGGGGCTGGCCGCTTTTCACACCGCCTTGATCGCGGATTATCTGAATTTGCCCGAAGCGGAGGCCGATTACCGCAAGGCGCTGTTGTCCAACCGGGTGAGCCCGCGGCTGATCCAAGCTTACGGCAATTTCCTGGAGCGCGCGGGGCGCATCGATGATGCGACTGCGCTCTACCAAAAGTTTCTGAGTGAAAATGCGGTCAAGCCGGTGGCGCAGGACAGTCTTGCGCGCATAGCCGCCAAAAAGAAGCCGGAGCCTTTCATCCGTGGCGCCGAGGATGGCGTCGCCGAAAGCCTGTTCGGGATGGCCGCATCCTTGAGCGACCGGCAAAGCGCCGATATTTCGATCCTGTATCTGCGCATGGCGCTTTATCTGCGCCCCGATCTAGCCCTGGCCGATCTGCTTTTGGCCGACCGGTTTGAAACGCTGGGGAAGTATGAAGACGCAATCACGGTCTATCGCAAAATCGATAAATCCTCGCCTTATTATCGCATGGCGGCGACCCAGGCCGCGATCGATGAGGGGCGGTTGGATCGCAAGAGCGCGGCGATCGCCAATCTGCGGAGCCTGACACAGGCCTATCCCGATCAGGCGGAAAACTGGATCGCGCTTGGCGACGCCTATCGCAACCAGAACGATTTTACGGCCGCGATCGAGGCGTATAACCAGGCTGAGAAAGCCATCGGAACACCCGACAAGCGTGACTGGCCGCTCTTCTATGCCCGTGCCATGGCACAGGATTCCGCCAAACATTGGGATAAGGCAGAGGCCGACATCAACACGGCGCTCAAATTGTCGCCGGACCAGCCGGAATTGCTCAATTACCTGGGCTATTCCTGGGTCGACCGCAATCAGCACATCGCCGAGGCCTTGGGCATGCTGGAAAAGGCGCGGCAGCTGAGGCCTTACGACGGCTATATCGTCGACAGTGTCGGCTGGGCCTACTACAAGCTTGGCCGCTACGAAGATGCCGCACGCACCCTGAATGCGGCGGTTCTGCTGGTGCCCGGCGATCCCACCGTGAACAATCATCTTGGTGATGCGTTGTGGAAAGTGGGCCGCAAGATCGAGGCTCGCTTTCAATGGAACCATGCTCTGGCCTTCAGCAACGACACCACCGACCGGAACGAAAAGGCCGAGATCGAGCAAAAACTCAAAACCGGATTGACGGGATAGATAATGGACGCTCCGTCATTGGGTAGCGCGCATATGGCGCGCGCGAAGATCAATTTGTTTCTGCATGTCGGTGTCCGGCGCGAAGACGGTTTTCATCCCTTGCAGAGTCTTGCGATTTTCACCGCTTTCGGCGACCAGCTTTCAGTCGAGGAGACCGAGGAGCTTTCGCTTGAGGTCGAAGGTCCGTTCGCCGGCGCTTTGACCGACGGCGACAATCTTGTCCTGAAAGCGGCGCGGGCCTTGGCGACCCATGCCGGCCGCCGGGCAGGGGCGAAGATCACGCTGGTGAAAAATCTTCCCGTCGCGTCGGGCATGGGCGGCGGCAGCGCCGATGCCGCGGCCGCCTTGCGCATGCTGGCGGCGCTATGGCGGCTCGATCTGAATGAAACCGCGTTATGTGAGATCGCCCAGGAATTGGGATCCGATATTCCGGTCTGTGTTCCAAGCGCTCCAGCATTCATGGAGGGCCGCGGCGAGATCCTCACTCCGATATCCGCGCTGCCGCAACTGCCGATCCTGCTGGTCAATCCCGGTGTCGCGGTGCCCACCAAGGATGTGTTCGCCAATCTCAAGGACAGGCGCGGGACGGAGATGGCGCTGCCTCGCGGACGTTTCAACGATTTGGCGGACCTGCTGCGCTTCCTGGAATCCACCGGCAATGATCTGGAAGCGCCGGCGCTCATCTTGCAGCCGGTTATCGGCGAGGTTTTGTCATCCTTGCGGTCCGTACCCGGCGCACTTTTCACCCGCATGTCGGGTTCCGGCGCCACATGTTTCGCATTGATGCCGGACGATGGCGGCTGCGCGCGGGCGGCGGCGGCGTTGAAGGAAAAACATCCGGATTGGTGGGTACAGCCGACCTTCGTTCCCCAAATGGGCCTGGCGCATGAGGATAGGGGCCGCGATATTGGGCCTACGCCCGACGGTCTCTAGGAGCATCGGCCAGGAAAAGTGAGAGCGGCACAGCCGCGAACCGGGTTTTCGACATGCGCGCTACGCGCGCCATCATTGAATCGGGCGCGCCCGCGCCCGGGCCGTGCGACCAAAATCAATAAGCCCGTTCCACGCAGAAATCGGCGATGTCGGACAGGGCGGTGCGGATTTCGCTGGCCGGAAGCACGGCGAGGGCATCCTTGGCCGCATCGGCATAAGCGCGTGCGCGGCGCATGGTTTCCTGGATGCTGCCGGTCTGCTCGACCAGGCTGATGGCGTGATGCAGGTCGGTTTCGGTCTGGTTGCCGGTTTCGATCACCCGCTGCCAGAAAGCGCGCGCGGTCTCATCGGCCCGCGCCACCGACAGGATGATGGGCAAGGTCATTTTGGCTTCGCGGAAATCATCGCCCACCGATTTGCCCATCAAGGCCTGGCGGCCGGAATAATCCAGCGCGTCATCGACCAGCTGGAATGCGATGCCGAGATTTTCTCCATAGGCGCGCATCGATGCGATGAAATCACTGTCCCGCGCCGCCAGCACGGCGCCGCCTTCGGCTGCGGCCGCGAACAGTGCAGCCGTCTTGGCCGACACCACCTTCATGTAATGCTCTTCGGTGACCGCCAGGCTGCGGGCCGACCCCAGCTGCATGACTTCGCCTTCCGCGATCACGGCG
>CALMGU010000011.1 GCA_937865685.1 uncultured Alphaproteobacteria bacterium
CACCTGGGGCGGCGGCCTGTCGCGCTTCGACGGTCAGCGGTTCCGCAACTACGACACCGGCGACGTCGCTCGCTGGATCGACAACGCGCAGGCCTGCGCCTACGTCCGCGTCCACGACGCGCTCCAGGACTGGCCCCGCCTCATCCTCCAGCGCGCGCTCCAGGGCATCGAGTTCGACAGCGGCCCGCACTCGATCACCCGCGTCCAGCTCCGCGTCCGCCTCATGAAGGACGCGCGCGGCGCCGACGAGAAGAAGCGCGTGCAGGCGATCCAGATCCTCAAGTTCATGAAGGAGAAGGGCGTGCTCATGGCCCTGCGCAGCGAGAGCGGCCCGTGGCAGGAGCAGGCGCGCCAGGCGTTCTTCGAGGTCATGAACCCCAAGCTCACCGGCGAGAAGCTCCCCGACGCCCCCGAAGCCAAAGGCGGCGGCGGCGCCAACGTCATCGCCCCCAAGAAGTGAGCATGGGCAGAGGGAACAGGAGATCACGAGATCGGGAGGGAGGGGGGATTGCGGCTCGGGATGTCCAATCTCAACCACCTTTCTCTTTTTCTCCTCGTCTCCTGTCTCTCTCCACCGGGGCTAGCCTCGGCGTCGTCGTTGCACTCCTGGCTTCGTGCGGGCCGGCGCGGCGGACGGCGCATCACATCGCGCTCTTCCGTCTCGGCCTCGAACACCACCGAGCAGGCCGGATCGATCACCATTTCCAGCAGCGCGATATGGATCGGCAGCAGCATCGGCGGCAACCCCAGAAGAAGCGGCAACAGCGCCATGCCCGCAATGGGCACATGCACCGCAACGATATAGGTGAGCGACTTGCGCAGATTGTCATGAATGCGCCGGCCCAGCCGGATGGCGGCGACGATGGACGCGAAATCGTCATGCAAAAGCACCAGCGCGCTCGCTTCCCGCGCCACATCGGTCCCCCGCCCGCCCATGGCGATGCCGATATCGGCGGCCTTGATCGCGGGCGCGTCATTGACGCCGTCGCCGGTCATGGCGACGACCTCGCCATTGGCCTTGAGCGCCTCCACCAGCCGCAATTTCTGCTGCGGCCTGACCCTGGCGAAGATGGACGCCGTGCGCAGCGCCGCCTTAAGCGCCTCATTGCTCATCGCGGCAATGTCCGCGCCGGTGAGGATTTGGCCGGTGTCGAGCCCGGCCTGCTTGGCGATGGCGCGTGCCGTCGCCGGATAGTCGCCGGTGACCATGATCACCCGCACGCCGGCGCCGCGGCATTCGCGGATCGCGGCGGGGACAGTGGCGCGAACCGGATCGGCAAAGCCGATCAGCCCCAGGAAATTGAGCGTCATTCCAGAGGGCGATATGTCCGGTGCTTCGCCAGGAAGCGGCGCGGCGGCGACGGCCAGAAGCCTCAAACCCTCGGCCGCGAAACGGTCGGCCTCGCGCGCAAGTTCGGCGCGCGCGGTGGGAGAAAGGGCCGAAAGTTGCGCGATGGCTTCCGGCGCGCCTTTTGCGTAGGCGACCGGCCCGCTTCCTTCGCTCCAGATCTGGATGACGGCGGGCCGGTCATGCCGAATGCCGTGCGTTTCCAGCAAGCGTCCCGAAGATGCGATGCCCGCTCCGCGCGCCGCGGCGTGAATGGCGCGGTCCATGGGATCGGTGGGACGCACCGCGGATGCCAGCAGCGCCGCCCGCAGAATCTCTTCCATGCGCGCCTCGGCACGAATGTCCGGCCGCCAGACCAATCCATCCGCGGCCATGAGCATCAAGCGCATGCGGTTCTCGGTCAGGGTGCCCGTCTTGTCGGCACAGAGCACGGTGGCCGAGCCCAGCGTCTCGATGGCGGTGGCCCGGCGGGTCAGCACGCCCGCACGTGAGATGCGCCGGGCGCCCATCGCCATGAACACCGCCAGCACCAGCGGAATCTCTTCCGGCAGGACCGACATTCCGATGGCGATGCCACCCAGCGCCGCTACGAGCCAGGAACCGCGGGTCAATCCCAGCAGAAGCACCACCAGAGCTGCCACGCCAAGTCCCACGACAGCGAAATCGCGCACCAGCCAGCCCAGCTGCCTTTTCAGCCGCGGCTCGTCCAGATTTATGGATTTGAGTGCCTGGCCGATCTTGCCCATTTCGGACATAAGCCCCGTGGCGGTGACCCGCGCCAATCCCTGGCCTTGCGCGATCAAAGTGCCGGCAAAGAGAAAAGGCGTGTCCTCGCCGCCTGGGATGGCGGCGTGGGGATGCGCCGCATCCGGCTTTTTGCGCACGGGCACGGATTCGCCGGTGAGCAGCGATTCATCCGCCAGAAGCCCTTCGCCGGAAAGCAAAACAGCATCGGCGGGCACCCGATCGCCCTCCGAAAGAACCAGGATATCCCCCGGCACCAGCGCGCGCCCGGCGATCCGCCGCTCGGCGCCGTCACGCAGAACCAGGGCCCGCGGGCTGGCAAGCTGGCGCAGCGACTCCAGGACTTTCTCGCTGCGGCTTTCCTGCACGATCCCGATGGCGACGGAGAGCGTGGCGAACAGGGCAAGCACGCCCGCGTCCAAAGTCTCGCCCAACAGGATATAGAGAAGAGCGCCGCCGAGAAGCAGCGCGAACATGGGCTGCCCCGCCACGCCGAGCGCGATGCGAAAGATGCTGCGTCGTTCCGGATTGGGCAGCTCATTGGGCCCATACTGCTTCAGCCGGCGCGCCGCTTCGGCTTCACTCAGCCCCCCTTCGATTCCGGCCGTCTCCTGCATGCGCCACCCTAGCACGCGCCGTAAGGGCGGCTTCCTTGCCGGCTCAACGCGCTTGCCGGAGCGTGAGGGCGTTCACAGCGCATCCAAAGGAAGCTTGAGGTAGCGCATACCATTGGCTTCCGGCTCCGGCAGATGCCCTGCCCGGATGTTCACCTGGATGGACGGCAGGATCAGGCGCGGCACGGCCAGGGTCGCATCGCGCGCCTGACGCATGGCGACAAAGCTTTCCTCCGTCACGCCATCATGAACGTGAATATTGCGGGCCTTCTGATCCGCGACCGTCGTTTCCCAGCCGAACGCATTGCGGTTCGGCGCCTTATAGTCGTGACAAAGAAAGATGCGCGTTTCACCCGGCAACGCCAGAAGACGGCGGATGGAGCCAAACAGCTTGCGCGCGCAGCCGCCGGGAAAATCCGTGCGCGCCGTGCCATAGTCGGGCATGAACAACGTATCGCCGACGAAAGCGGCATCGCCGATGACATAGGCGATGTCGGCCGGCGTATGTCCCGGCACATGAAGGACGGCCACGTCCAGCATGCCGATCTTGAATGTCTCTCCGTCCCGGAACAGATGGTCGAACTGGCTGCCGTCGCACGCGAAATCCGCACCAAGATTGAACAGTTTGGCGAACACGTCCTGAACGGAGAGAATTTCCGCCCCGATGCAAATCTGCCCTCCGACCTTCTTTTTCAGATAAGGCGCGGCGGAGAGATGATCGGCATGCGCGTGCGTTTCCAATATCCATTCCACCTTCAGTCCATTTTCGCGGACAAAGGCGATTATCCTGTCGGCGGAACGGGTCGCGGTGCGCCCCGACGCGGGATCGAAATCCAGCACGCTGTCGATGACCGCCGCCGAACGGCTTGCCGGATCCCTGACCACATGGCTGGCGGTGAACGTGTCGGGATCGAAGAAGGTCGTCACCGCCGGCCTGGGGGACCGGCCGGCGCGCGCGGTCTCCACGATCAAGGCGGCCATGGCTAAGGCTCGGTCGGGCACGAATTTCTCGCCGCTATCGGTCGTTGGAAAGATAAGCCCGCAGCGCGCGGAACTGGTCCGGGTCCATGTGCCAGGCATGGCGATTCATGTCGGAACTGACGCGCATCTGCAGCATGAACGCGCTGAGCTGTTCCTCCAGATAGTCTCCGCGCTGTCCGGCCAGCCGGGGCGCGCCGGCACGCGCTTCTCCGGCCGGGCCATGGCAGCTTTGGCAGGCGGGAACATCGCCCACAATGCCCTGCCGGTAGATTTTCTCGCCCCTGGCGGCAAGCGGCATCTTCGGGTCGGCCGGTGTGGCAGGCTGGGCCGCGAAGTAGCGCGCCAATGCGGACGCCGCGCGGTCTCCCAAATTCGAGGCGGTCTGCCACATATGTTCGGTGGCATGCGGCGTGCCGCTGGCGGGGTCCAGAAAGCTGTTCAGACGCCGGAACAAATAGCCGGCATCCTGGCCGTTCAACCTGGGGGTCGCGGGGGTCGAGCGGCTCCCCGCCGGTCCATGGCATTCCTGGCATTTGGCGATCAATTGAGGATCGGGACCGGGTTCCGCTGCCCAGGCCGCGGCAGGCGCGCCGATCAGCAGAAATGCCAGAAAGAGAGATGTTCTCACGCTTGCCACCTCCTTGGACACAATTCAGAGTGACCGCTCCGGAACCGGGCGTCTTGATCGGGATCAAAGCCCGGCCGAATTTTTGGAATTTGACTGGCATCATGTCGCGCAATACCGGCTTCGAGACTGTGCTGAGCGCCGCGGTCATTCTGCTGGCGGTGGGATTTTTCGCGTTCATGCGCTGGCAGACCGGATCGGGGAGTTTTTCCTCCTACCGGATCAACGCCGACATGGCGCGCGCCGATCAACTGGGCGTGGGCACGGATGTCAGGCTTGCCGGTGTGGTGATCGGCAAGATAGCCGGCCTCACGCTGAAGCCGAAAACCTACCACGTCAATGTCGAACTGGACATTCGCAGCGGCCTGCCCATTCCCAAGGATTCCCGGCTCGGCGTATCCGGCGGCACCATGAGCAGCCCGTACCTTTCCATCAGTCCGGGACGCGATAAGGAGTATGTGCCGCCTGGCGGCACGCTCGCGAACCGTTGAGCCGGCGCCACGCTCCGGTCGGGTTTTGATCCCTCTCAATGCGGCCGGTTCCCCATGGGCGAAAATAGGCCTTGGGAGAATTGAAAATGACACAGGCCCGGCGACGGATTGTGTTCTGGATCGTGATTCTTTTTCTGGTCGCGGTCGGCATTGTCCTGCAGGCGAGCGCAAACGGCGCGCAAAGGCCAAATTCCGGCCAATCCGCCCCGCCCGGCCTTCAAGAACGCAAATCCGACGAAGCAATCCTTCAAAGCTTCATCTGCGTCCTTTCCGTCGTCGGCTTTCAGCTGGCGAGCGCCGAAAAATCGTGCAGCGCGGCGATCGATCTGCGGCCCGACGATCCGGTCGGTTACAAATATCGCGGATTGACCTATCTGCTGCAGCATCGTTTCGAGCGGGCCGAATTGGATTTCCGCAGCGCCGTGAAGTTCGATCCGAAAGACCCTGAGACACAGGCCGGATATGCGCAGTCGCTCAGCGGTCAGGGCCGCTTCGATGACGCGATACCAAGATTTTCGATCGCTCTGGCGATGTCGCCGCGCGACGTCCGCATTCTGAGCGCGCGCTGCTGGGCGCGGGCGGGACAAGGAAGGGACTTGGCCGGCGCGCTCAAAGATTGCGATTTCGCGCTCAAAATCGAGCCGCACAATCCGGTGGCTTTCGACAGTCGTGCCCTGGTTCATTTGCGTGCGGGAAGATATGAGGCCGCGATATCGGACTATTCTTCTTCTTTGAAATGGCAGACCGGCCGGGCAACGGCCTTGTTCGGGCGCGGTCTTGCGGAGCTTCGGCTCGACCGCATGACGGCCGCGCGGCAGGACCTGCTTTCGGCACGCCAGCACGATCCGGAGATTGACGACATCTACATCTTGGCAGGCGCTCTGGAACCTGGATGCCGCGACGGCCAAGGCGCGTGCAGCCTGCCGGAGGAACTTCGAATCCCGTCACCGGCCGGCTCGAATTATCTTTCGGTTTCGTTGCGCAAACCGTCCGCAGCCCGTCACTGACGTGCGCATCGCGCTGCTGGTCATTTTTCAGGCCGCGCCGGCCTGCATGCGCAAGCTCTCGCGCAAGAGCCGGAAAGGCCGATTTGATGCAACGCAAGGCTTTGGGGAAGCCGGCGCGGCACAATAATCGGGACTGGAGAAAGGCTCGTGAAACACGCTGTCATCTTCGCCCATCCCAAGGCCGAGAGCTTCACCGGCTCGGTGGCAAAAGCTTATGCCGAGGCCGCGGCCGCCCTGGGACATCAGGTCGTCATGCGCGATCTCTACCGGATGAATTTCGATCCGCGCCTGCCGGAAGATGAACTTCCTTTTGCCGGCGGGCCCCATCCCGGGGCCGACGTGGCGGCGGAACGGGAATTGCTCGCTGACGCCAATGTCTTCGCGCTGATATATCCATTCTGGCTTAACGCACCGCCGGCGATTCTCAAGGGCTATCTCGACCGGGTTTTTGGCTATGGGTTCGCCTATGGAAGAGGCGGCCGGTCCGAGCCGTTGCTGCAGGGCAAGTTTCTCATCACTTTCAGTTCGTCGGGCGCGCCGCTTGATTGGGTTCGCAGGACCGGCACCTTCGCCGCGACCGGGAAGCTTTTCGACAGCTATTTCGCCGAGCTTTGCGGGCTGACATTTCTGGATCATGTCCATTTCGGCGGGATCGTTCCGATGATCCGCGCGGATGCGGTTGCGGCAAAACTCGATTCCGTACGAGAGGCCGTGAAAAAGTATTTCGGGAGGCAGCAATGACGATGATGAAAATCCGGCTGGAGCTCGGCCGCACCAAGGAAACCCCCAACGGGGACGAAAACCATGCATATGAATTCATCGCCCCGCTCGATCCGGAAGGCCACATCGATGCTGAGGTGTGGAAGAAGGAACGGGAGAATTGCACCGTCCGGCATCTCCAGAACGGCAATGTCATAAAATCCGGCCGCCTGACCCGCATCGGACGGTCATGGCGATTTGATTACGACCGGCACACGCATGGCGATGACGAACCGTTCTACAAGCTCGACCAGCACACGATGCGTCCCGGCCTTTATGTTTCGATCATGGAGCATGACGGGGTTCAGCGCCCGTTCAAGATAGCCTCCGTCGTCCCGGCCGGCATCAACCCGGCAGCCCATCGGTCATGAAAAAACGGATTCTCCTGATCGACGGTCATCCGGATCCCGACCCGGCCCGCTTGTGCAATGCGCTTGCCGGCGCCTATGCCGAAGGGGCGGGCAATGGCGGGCATGAAACTCGGCGGCTGGATGTCGCCTCTCTGTCTTTTCCGGTCCTGCGCAGTCCGTCGGAGTTCACCCGGCCGCCATCCCATCCCGACATCGTGGCTGCCCAGCGCGACGTCCTGTGGGCGGAACATTTGGTATTTATTTTTCCGCTTTGGCTCGGCGGACCGCCGGCCCTCCTCAAAGCGTTCATGGAAGCCCTGGGCTGTGGCGAGTTCCTGTTGGGAACCGGCAATGGCCGTTTTCCGAAAGGCAAGCTGGCCGGCCGAACCGCCCGGATCGTTGTCACCATGGGCATGCCTTCGCTCATTTATCGCTTTCTCTTCCGCGCGCATGGCACCAAAGCCTTCGAGCGCGGCATTCTGCGCATCGCGGGAATCAAATCCGTCCGCACGACGTATATCGGCGGCATCGGAAGCCCCGCCGAAAGCTGCCGCCGCTGGCTCGATACTCTCAACCATATGGGGAAAGCCGCCGGGTAATCGGATCGGCTTCGTCACTCGGATGGACAATCGCAACCCTTTGTAAAAGTCAGGAGATGCCGATGGTACAACTCGTTGTCGCGCCGGATTTCTGGGTCACTCGGATCTATCCGGAAGGTCTGCTGGAGAAATGGCTCGCCGCAGACGGAGACCATGTCAACGCCGACCAGGCGGTCGCCCAGCTGCGGATCGAAGGCGAGTTGGTCGAGTTGAAAGCCCCGGTGGGCGGAAAATTGAAGATTGCGTCCCACAAAAACAGTCCGGTCGAACCTGGCGCCGTGATCGGCCACATCGCTTAAGGACCGCAAGCGGACATTTCCATGATGGCGGTCCCGCATCCGGATTCACCCGCCTATGAGGAGACCAACCAATGACTTCCCCCTACATGGCCCAACCCATGGATGAGATTGCGCTTTACGACTTGCACAACAATGAGCTGGGTACGCTCTGCCAGAATATCGTCAGCGCCGCGGGCGAGCGATGCTACGGCATCCTTGCATTCCCATGCGGAGATGGCCGGATATTCCAGGTACCCGTGCCGTGGGCCATCATAAATTTCGACGACCGCACGGGAAAGCACTTCGCGGATGTGGATCACTTGAAATTGATCGAGGCGCCCCGGTTCGGAACATGCGGGGTTGCCGATTTCGACGCGGAATTCGCCAGCAACGTCGATGCCGCTTACGGATTGGAATTTCCCGGCATCGAATCGATGAATGACCTGGCGTAGGGGGTTGGCGGACGCGGCACTTGCCGTGACTTGGCGGCCTGACGGCTCGCGCACGCCTTCGCACTTGGCTATGCTGGCGCGGCTGGTTGTCGGTGGTCTGGAACAAAAAGTGGATATCGCATGACCACCGCGCCTCCCCTTTCGCCCCGGCAGCTTGCGCGCATCGATGCCTGGTGGCGGGCCGCGAATTATTTGTCGGTCGGACAGGTCTATCTCCTGGACAATCCGCTGTTGCGCAAGCCGCTGAAGCGGGAGCACGCCAAGCCGAGGCTTCTGGGTCATTGGGGAACGGTGCCGGGCCTGAATTTCCTCTATGCCCATCTCAACCGCATCATCGTGGAGCGTGATGCCGATCTTCTGTTCGTGGCAGGTCCCGGCCATGGTGCGCCCGGTGTGGTCGCCAACACATACCTCGAAGGCACCTATAGCGAGCGCTATCCGGATGTCTCTCAAGACGAGACGGGCTTGTGCCGGCTGTTCCGGCAATTTTCCTTTCCGGGAGGCATCCCCAGCCATGCCGCGCCGGAAACACCCGGCTCGATTCACGAAGGCGGCGAGCTCGGCTATAGCCTCTCGCATGCTTTCGGCGCGGTCTTCGACAATCCGGATTTGATCGTCGCCTGCGTTGTCGGCGATGGCGAGGCGGAAACCGGTCCCCTGGCCACGTCCTGGCACGGCAACAAATTTCTCGATCCCCGCGGCGACGGCGCCGTTCTGCCGATCCTGCATCTCAACGGCTACAAGATCGCAAATCCGACCTTGCTGGCGCGCCTGCCGCATGCCGAATTGGAGGCGCTTTTTACGGGATATGGCTATAAGCCGATCTTCGTCGAGGGCGACGACCCCGCCGTGATGCACCAGGCAATGGCGGCCGCCTTCGAAAAGGCCTTTGACGAAATAGCGGAGATTCAGGATCGCGCCCGCAACGGCGGACAGCGCGAACGCCCGATCTGGCCCATGATCGTGCTGCGCACGCCCAAAGGCTGGACCGGACCCAAAACCGTGGATGGACTGAAGACCGAAGGCTTTTGGCGCTCGCATCAAGTGCCGTTCACGCTCGACAAGGACGAACATCTTGCGCTGCTTGAGAGCTGGATGCGCAGCTATCGTCCCGAAGAGTTGTTCGATGCCGATGGCCGGCTCAAGCCCGAGATTGCGTCGCTGGCGCCGGCGGGATCGCGGCGCATGAGCGCAAATCCCCATGCCGATGGCGGCGCCTTGATGCGCCCGCTGCAGCTTCCCGATTTCAAGCGGCACGCCGTTTCCGTGCCCGCCCCCGGCGGCGCTTGCGTCGAATCGACCGCCATCATGGGCGCTTATTTGCGCGACGTGATGCGTGCCAACGAGAGCAGCCGCAATTTCCGTCTTTTCGGCCCCGACGAGACGGCTTCCAACCGGCTACAGGCCGTGTTCGACGTTACCGGCCGCACCTGGGAAGAGCCGATCTATTCCTATGACGAACATCTGGCGCCGCAGGGCCGGGTGATGGAAATTCTCAGCGAGCATAGCTGCCAGGGATGGCTTGAAGGATATCTTCTCACCGGCCGCCATGGGCTTTTTTCCTGCTACGAAGCCTTCATCCACATTGTGGATTCCATGGTCAATCAGCACGCAAAATGGCTCAAGGCCTCGCGCGAGACGCCCTGGCGGCAGCCCATCGCGTCACTGAATTATCTTCTCACCTCTCATGTCTGGCGGCAGGATCACAATGGCTTCAGCCACCAGGATCCCGGCTTCATCGATCATGTCGTGAACAAGAAGGCCGATACCGTGCGGGTTTATTTTCCGCCGGACGCCAACACGCTTCTGTATGTGACGGACCATTGCCTGAAGAGCTGGAACCGGATCAATGTCATTGTCGCCGGCAAGCAGCCGGAGGCGCAGTGGCTCGACATGGATGCGGCGATCAAGCATTGCAGCCGGGGCATAGGCGCATGGGGCTGGGCCAGCAGCGATCGGGGTCAGGATCCGGACGTGGTCATGGCTTGCGCCGGAGACGTGCCGACCTTGGAGACTCTCGCGGCCGTCGATCTTCTCAGGCGGCATGCGCCCGAATTGAAAGTCCGGGTGGTCAATATCGTCGATCTTATGACCTTGCAGGCGAAGTCGCAGCACCCGCACGGGCTCGACGATGGCGATTTCGACGCCCTGTTCACCAGGGACCGGCCGGTGATATTCGCCTATCACGGCTATCCCGCCCTGATCCATCGGCTGACCTATAAGCGCGCCAATCACGACAATTTCCACGTCCATGGTTTCGAGGAAGAAGGAACGACCACGACGCCGTTCGACATGGTCGTGCGCAACCGGCTGGATCGTTTCCATCTGGCCGCCGATGTGGTGGACAGGGTCCCGCATGTGAAAAATGCGCTTTATATAAAGCAGCTTTTACGCGACCATCTGATCGAGCATGGCGCCTATATCCGGGCACATGGCATCGACATGCCGATGATCCGCGATTGGCAGTGGCCGGGTTAAGGCAATATCGATCGGGGGACTTTCCGGGGATGTCAGAAAAACTCCTGGTCAATCGCACATTCGATGAAATCGCGCTGGGAGAAGAAGCCAGCCTTTCGCGGCGTTTCGAGCAGCAGGACCTCGACCTGTTCGCCCTGATCACCGGTGATGTCAATCCGGCGATCATGGACCCGGCATTCGCCAGGGCCGATATTTTGCATCAGGTCGCGGCCCACGGTCTTCTCAGCGGTGGCCTGATCGCGGCGGTGCTGGGGACAAAGCTTCCGGGACCCGGCACGATTTATCTGGATCAGACGCTTGAGTTCCTGAAACCTGTTGGACTTGGAGACATGATCACCGCCACGGTGATCGTGCGGGAAAAACTTCCCGAAAAAGCGGACGTGATCCTGGATTGCCGCTGCATGAATCAGAAGGACGAGATTGTCGTCCGGGGCACCGCGCGGGTCCGCGCGCTGCGCGAAAGGGTGAGCGTCAACCGGTCCGAATTGCCGGATATCCGCCTGAACCGGCATGACCGTTTCCGCGGCCTGCTTGCGCGCGCTGCAGGCGCGCCGCCTTTACCGACCGCGATCGCCCATCCTTGCGATGCCAACGCCATCGCAGCAGCGGTGGACGCGGCGGAAGCCGGCCTCATCATTCCCATCCTGGTCGGCCCCCTGGGACGCATCGGGGCCGCGGCGAAGGCGGCGGAGGTCGACATCGGGCGCTACCGGCTGGTGGATGCACCCCATAGCGAAGCTTCCGCCGAAGCCGCCGTGGCCCTGGTCAGGCGGGGCGAGGCCAGTCTTCTGATGAAAGGCTCCCTTCACACCGATGAGTTGCTCCATGCCGTGCTTGCCCCGGAGACGGGCCTTCGCACCGGACGCCGCTTGAGCCATGTGTATCTTTTCGACGTTCCCGGTTACCCCCGCCCCCTTCTGGTCACCGACGCGGCCGTGAATATCGCCCCCACCCTGGAAGAGAAGCGCGACATCATCCAGAGCGCCATCGATCTGGCGCATGTCATGGGCATCGCCGAGCCGCGCGTTGCCGTGCTGTCGGCCGTTGAAACCATAAATGTCAAAATCCCTTCGACCGTGGATGCCGCGGCGCTCAGCAAGATGGCCAGCCGAGGGCAGATTCAAGGCGGCCTGGTCGACGGACCGCTTGCCTTCGACAATGCGGTCAGCGTTTCGGCGGCTTCCGAAAAAGGCATCGTGTCGCCCGTGGCCGGCCAGGCCGATATCCTGCTCGTTCCCGATCTGGAGGCCGGCAATATGCTGGCCAAGCAATTGAGCTTTCTGGCGGGCGCCGATGCCGCCGGCATCGTCCTTGGCGCCAAGGTACCGATCATCCTGACAAGCCGGGCCGATTCCGAACGGACCCGCCTCGCATCCTGCGCCGTGGCGGTGCTTCTGGCTTATGCGCGTCAGGCATTGGGTGCCAAATCATGAAAGGGCCGATCCTCACCCTCAATGCCGGCTCGTCGAGCTTGAAATTCGCGCTTTTCGAACCGGGGGCTGCGCCCGTCGCGGGCCCAAAAGGCATCATCGACGAGACTTTCTCGGCGCCGCGCATGATCACCAAGGATCCGTCCGGCCGCCAAACTTCGGAACGCACGTTTCCCAAGGCCATGCCCTTCCCGGAGCTGGTGAGGGAAGTGATCGGTTGGGCCGAGGATCAGTACAAAGCCACATTGGGCGCGGTCGGCCACAGGGTCGTCCATGGCGGATCTCAATTCACGGCGCCGCAGATCGTATCGGAGAAACTCCTCGCCGACCTCGATGCGCTGGTCGCGCTGGCGCCGCTGCACGAGCCGCACAACATCGCGCCCATGCGATACTTGATGGAATGCAATCCCAACCTTCCCCAGATCGCCTGTTTCGACACCAGCTTCCACCGCACCATGCCTGTTACAGCCACGCGTTTCGCCCTTCCGCTCCATTTCGAGGAGGAAGGCGTGCGCCGCTACGGCTTTCACGGACTTTCCTATGAATATATCGCCGAACGCCTTCGCCAAATCGCCCCCGAACGCGCCGCCGGCCGCGTGATCGCCGCCCATCTGGGAAATGGCGCCAGCCTGTGCGCCATGAAAAATGGGCAGAGCATCGACACCAGCATGGGGTTCAGCGCGCTGGACGGCCTGGTGATGGGGACACGCTGCGGCACCCTCGATCCGGGCGTGATCCTGCATTTCATGCGCCGGTATGGCATGGGCGCGGCGCAGATCGAGAGTCTGCTCTACAACAAGTCCGGCCTTCTGGGTCTCTCCGGCCTGTCGCCCGACATGCGCAACCTGCTCGAAAGCAAGGAGGCGGCCGCCAAAAATGCCGTCGCACTATTCGTGTTCCGGCTGATGCGGGAAATCGGCGCACTCGCCGCATCGCTGGGCGGGCTGGATGCGCTGATATTCACGGCCGGGATCGGCGAGCATTCCCCGGAAATCCGCAAAATGACATGCGAGGGGCTTGGCTGGCTCGGCCTTTCCATCGACGACGCCGCCAATGCGCGCAATGATCAAAGGATTTCCGCCGCCGGCAGCCGCGTGGGCGTTTTGGTCATACCCACCGACGAAGAATATATGATCGCAAAGCATGTCGCGCAGGCCATGGGCATCACCTGATATTCCGGCGCCCGCTGCGCGGCGTGGCGCCATCGACGAACAGGCCCCATCTACCAGCGCCGAACCGCGCCAATATCGACATGCACGAAATCCGAAGCGGGATAATAACCGACCCCGCCGCCATGCACCGTGAGGGCCGCATCGCGAACCCGCGCCAAGGCGCGGCCCGGCACGCGAATATCGACAGCCATTCCCTGCATATGCAGGCTCTTGGTGGCGACGCCAGAATGCTCGCCCGCGGCGTGAAGCATGGCGTTTGTCTGAGGCGACCGGTAACCCGAAATCACTTCGAACGGGCCCTCCGTCTCCAATCGCAGGCGCAAGGTGGCCAGAAGATCCAGCAGCGACGGCGCAATCGCATGAACTTCGCCGGTTCGGAAATCCCGCAACAGGGAATTGACCGCGCCCAGCGCCTGGGCTTGATACCGGCCCTCCACCCAGTAATCGACCGCCAGCCGCTCCCCGGTATGCAGATTGTGAAATGCCAAGGATCGCGCCCCCGAGCGCGGCAAACCCGCAAAAGCCGGCTTCCAGCTCGGCTTCACCAGCAAGGTCGCGGCGGCGCCAAGGAACGCCCTTCGGTTTACAGACATGTCGCGGCCCCTCGCGGGATACAGGCAATCGTCATCGCTTAACCTCTCCTCGCGCTCGCGGTTGCGCAGGCCACGCGAAACGCATCGATCCTCGATGCCTTCGCATTCTGCATCGCGATCATCCGCCGATCGCGGCCGTATATATCGGGGCGGAATTGCAGCACACCCGCCGCATCGGGAAAAGCGGTTTGATAGGTGAAATAGACCGGCAGCTGCCGCTTTAGCGGGAAATATCTGGTTTCGCCGCGGGAAATCGCATCGACAAGGACGGCCATGTCATCCGGCCCCTTGCTTAACGCATAGGAGGCAAGGGGCAAGATGCGCTCGACGCGGACGCAGCCATGGCTGATGTCCCGTTTGGCCCGCGCAAAATATTTCCTGGCTGGCGTATCGTGCAGATAGACATCGAATTTGTTCGGCAGCTCCAGCTTTACGGTGCCGAGCGGGTTGCCGCCGCCGGGATGCTGCTGGATGAGATAGGGGAAGGTCCCTTTCGGAATTTTCCGCCAGGTTACGGTGAGACCGTGAGGATCGCCGGGCGGCCCGTTCAAAAGCACCATGTCCTGCTTTTTCAGATAGGAGCGATCCGCCTTGAGCTTGGGCAGTATTTCGTCGCGGGCGATGCTTTCGGGCACATTCCATGGCGGATTGACCGTCAGTCCCGCGCCCTCGGCCCGCAGGATTGGTGTCGGCGTCGCGGGCTTTCCCACGATGACGCGCGAAACCAGAACTTCCTTGCCGCCCAGCACAAGGGAAAGCTGCGCATCCGGAACATTCACCAGGATATGGTCCGGTTCCAAATCCCTCGGCAACCAGCGCAATCGCTCCATGTTTGCCGCGAGCTGCTTGATGCGATACCCCGCCGTGACATTGAGCTCGGCAATCGTCGCGCTATCGATATGGCCGCTGGGCTCAAGCCCATGGCGCTTCTGAAACCGCTGCAGTCCCGATGCAAGGCCGGGCGCCGAAGCATCGGCCAAGGCGGGCTCTTCGTAAGCCAGGCGATCGCGGAGACTATGTGCTTGCCTGTCCGTGAGGCTGGCGAGGTCTTCGGACGGCAAGGCCAGGTTCGGCCAGCCGCCGCGATCGTCGATGGCGCGATAAAGTTTCAATGCTTCCCGCAGACGAATGTAATCCGGGCTTTGCGGCGCGGAATCCGCGAGAAGCGAGGCAAGCGCATTGGCATTGAGCGCATCGTTGAGGGCCCTGGCGGCATCGAATGGCGCCTGCGGCAAGCCCACATCACTGTCGACCAGGCGAAGCGCCTCACGGCCTAGACGAATGTCATGCAGAAAATTCAAGGCCGCTCGCGTGAGATTCACGTCGCGGAGCTCCGGCGATCCTTGCAGGACCGGCGCGTAACTTTCGGGATTTAAGCCTTCGGCGGCCCCCCGCGCCAGCGCTGCTTGCAATATCCCGGTATCGGGACTGTGCCAGACGGATTGATAGCCGCGCAAACGATAGAAGTCGCGCACCATGGCATCGCTGTCCGGGAGCTGCGCGACGAGCTCGGTCATTGCCGGCGCCTCCGGTTCGGCGGCGATGGGCGCCGGCACGCTCGCCATGGAAATGGCGGCACAACAGAGCAGGATTCGCGCCGCTCTTCCCGGCGAGCCCCTCAATGCGAGACGAATACGCATCGGTCGGGATCCAAGAGAAAATCGCCCGTCACCCCGCCCAGCATCCATTCGCGCACCCGGCTGTGCCCATAAGCGCCCGCCACGATCAAATCCACCTGGTCCCTGGCGGCGATCTCCCGCAACCGCTCGGAATCGGTGCCCGTGGACACGATAGCCTTGCCGTTCGCATGGATGCCATGCCGGGCCAGCCAATCGACCACATCCGCCAGATGATGTTTGGCGCGCGACATGTCTTCGTCAGGCGCGATTTCCGATACGGTCACGTCTTTGGCCAATTTGAGCAAAGGCAAGGCATCGGATATGGCCCGCCGGCACTCCCGGCTGCCTTTCCAGGCCACCAGGACGCGATCGAGGTTGAGGCTCTTTGTTCCAGCGGGAACGATCATCACCGGCCGGCCGGCCTCCATCACCAGGTCGGCGATGGCGACGCGGCGGGAACGGTCCTGAACGGAGCCCGGCATTTGCGGTCCCGTGATCACCAGATCGGCGGCACGCGCCTGCTGGGCGATATAATCGGCGAGCGTGCCGAGCGTAACCGTGGAACGCCATTCCACGCCCGCGCTCTTTGCATCCAGCATGGCATGAAGCTCCTGCTCCGCCGCCGCCATTTGCACTTCGATCTCCTTGCGATCCTCGGCAAGCACCCCGGCAGTGATATACGCGTCCTGCCAATCGAGCCGCATGGGCTGACAAGAGGCAACACCGATCACATGCGCGCTGAACCGGTGGGCCAGGTCTGCGGCAATGGTCAATAGGCCGCTGTTCGACCGGCCAAGTTCGACATGTGCCATCAATGTCTTCATGGGCATCCGTGCGTCGCGCCGGCTTGGATAAAGCGGAAAGGCGGGCCCGGCCGGCACACCGGGCAGGCCCCGCATTCAGACAATTTTCAAGTGATCCCTGATCGACGTCACGCCGGCGGTCGGCCGGGCTGCCCGTTTGACGGCATCACGCTCCTGCAAGTCCTGCTCTTTCCCTGCGAGCGCGACTTTCCCGTTGCCCAGCGCAAAAACGCGAATGGAGACCGCCTCGATCCCGGCGCTTGTCTTGAGCGCGCCTTCGACCTTGCGCTTGCGGGGCATTTCCGTGGTCATTGCGCTACCTCCCTTCATGTCTTGGGCAAGTTTGAGCGGCGATCCCGAGACAAGCCTTGATTCAAATCAGATGACGCGTCATTCGCCCGGGCGGTTCCCGCAAACCGCAGAACTGCCTATGGAGATTCTGGCGCCAAAAACGGCGGAAAATTAAGGCAATGGATGCGGCTTCCCCTTGATTTGACGCAAGCATGAGCGCGCCCGGCCTCGCCGGTCGTCAAAGCCCGAAAGGATAGGTCTCCGGCCGGCCCGCACCATGCTCCGGCCCAAGTGGCGTGACCGCCCGGCTGGTCTCGAACCAGATCATGGCGTCGAATTGGTCACTCAGCACGGCGCGGAAATAGTGGCTTAGCAATTCCGTATCCGGGCGGTAGACCACGCCAATGGCACGTTCAAGACGCGGCCCGGCCAGAAGCGCCTGCAGATCCGGCCTTGTCCGCCAATCGAACAGTGCGCGCGCGTGACCGGTCCGCCGGAAGAGATATTCGAAACTGTCTTCCCGCGCCGGCTGGACCGATTTCACCTCCATGGGAGAGTCCCAATCCGACGCGGCCGCGACCGTTCCCCGATCCGTGCCAAATCCGATGGCCACCATGCCATGGCCGAATGCGGCCCGGCACAGCTCGCCGATATTGAACTCGCCTTCCCATCCCATCGACGTCGCCGCCGCATTTCCGATGTGGGAATTATGCGCCCATACGATCGCCTTTCCCTTCGGCCGATGCGCCAAAAGCGATTGCAGCGTCTCGAACATGTGCCGGTCGCGCAGATTCCAGGAATCGCGCGAGCCGTGATACATGACGCGGTAATATTGCTCGGCGGTCCGCACGATGCGCGCATTCTGGGCGGCGCTGAAGAAATGCTCGCCGTCCATCGCCGCATAGATCAGGCGCTTTTTCAATAGCGCGATCAGTTGCTGGGTCACTTCCTGCTCGCATGTATCGCCGCCTTGAAGCGCGAACCGGCCATATTGCGCAGGTTCATCCTGCCACGGCGTCAGGCAGCCATAGCGCCGGCGCGCCATGCGGGCGGCATCGGCGTCCACATGATCGAGATAGTCGAGCACGGCCGCCATGGAGCTTGACAGGCTGTAGATATCCAGACCGCGGAACTCGATCCGCCCGGCCTCCGGCCGGTTGCCATTCTCCGCGCGAAGCCAATCGGCGAATTCCAGGATTTCGGCATTGCGCCACATCCAGCTGGGAAAGCGCGAGAAGGCCGCGCCACGCGACGGCTCCGGGTCCCGATGGCGGACATAGCGGTCGACGCGCTGCGCATCCGGCCAGTCCGCTTCCACCGCGACGATGTTGAATCCATGATTGCGGATCAGGTGGCGCGTGATGGCAGCCCGCGCCCGGTAGAATTCGCTGGTGCCATGGGTTGCCTCACCGAGCAGCACCAGATCCGCATCGCCAAACCGCGCGAAGGCCGCGCCAAAACCCTCGGCATGCTCCGGCGGCGGCAGGTCTTCGGCCGCAAGCGCAAGCGCGGCGACGATATTGCGGTCGTCCGGCGGCAAGGTTTGGGCGGCCGCTCTTGTCATGGCACGGGGCTGCGAGGCGTCATCGCCTTGCGGGCCGCGTCGCACTCGCCCAGCAAGCGGATCACTTCCTCGTCTTCGATCTGCCGGAAATCGCTATAGTGATAGCCGACAGCGGCGAACCGTTGCGGCCTTTCCAGGCAGACGATCTCGTCGGCAAGGTCATGGAAAGTCTCAAGCGTTTCGGCGGGCGCCACCGGCACCGCCATAACCACATGTTTCGGATTGCGCTGGCGCACCGCCTGCAGGCCGGCGCGCATGGTATTGCCGGTGGCCAGGCCGTCATCGATGACAATAACGGTCCTTCCGGCCAGCGGCTCCGGTTTGCGTCCACCAAGATACAATTTCCGCCGCCGCTCGATTTCTTCCAGTTCGCGCGCACAGATGTGGTCGAACTGCGTGTCGCTTGTGCCCGTGATCTGGATCATTCTGCCATCGCGAATGACGATCGGTTCACCACCGTCGATCACCGAACCGATGGCCAGTTCCGGCTGGACGGGCGCGCCGATTTTGCGCACCAGCAGAAGATCCAGCGGCGCATCAAGCATCTGCGCAACTTCGGCCGCGACCGGAACACCGCCCCGCGGCAGGGCCAGCACCACGCAATCCTTGAGCCGGTGGCCTTTGAGGGCGTTCGCCAGTTTCCGTCCCGCATCGCGGCGATTCTCGAACATGATCACACCGGGTTCTTGCTTAAGTAACGCTCGAACCAGTCCAAAGTTAGCGCGACAACCCGTTCCATCGCTCCGGCCTCCGGGAAAAGGTGGCTGGCGCCGGGAATGACTTCGAGAGCATTCAGGTTCCTGAGACGGCGCTGTGCCTGGCGGTTCAAAGCCAGGACCTCGCGATCTTCCCCGCCCACAATCAAAAGCGTGGGCGCCGTCACCTTGGGCAATGCGGCCCCGGCCAAATCGGGCCTGCCGCCGCGGCAGACAATGGCGGCAATTTTGCTTCCCATGCTCGCGCCCGCCACCAGAGCGGCCGCTGCTCCCGTGCTGGCTCCGAACAATCCGACCGGGGTCGCGGGATCGTCGACAAACCGGTCCGCCTCGCCGATCGCCCCTTCAAGCCTCTGGGCCAGCAAGCCGATGTCGAAGACCTTGGCCCTTGCATTGGCCGCCTCTTCCTCCGGGCGCAGCAGATCGAAGAGCAATGTCGCCATTCCCTGCCGCGCCAGCGCCTCGGCAACCTGCCGATTGCGAATGCTGTGGCGGCTGGAACCGCTGCCATGCGCGAAGATGACCAGCGCAAACGGGTCTTTGGGCCGATAGAGCAATCCGGGCAAACCCAACGGGCCGACCAACAACTCGTCGGGACGTATGTGACGATCGTCCAGCACGCTGCGGACCATTGCCGCCTCCGTCCGGCCGCGTGGGTCCAACAATTCCCGGCGGCCTGCAAATTCAACTCTAGGCACGATGGAACCGCACGGATTGATCGCCATCAAATCGGAACGCGATTACGCCAAATCAATGCGGCAGACCGACAGAAAAGCATACGAATATCAGCATGGCCGGTTCCTTCCCCCGGCGATGAAACCTAACTGGCCCTGCCCATCGGTGGGGCTTTTCTTTTCAGGCCCTGCGCAGCGTCGGGGCCCTGGAAGCAAGACTCTTGATCCAGATCATGTGCCTCCCACGCCGGCCGCTTAAAGTGGGGATGGGCTGCAAGAAAGACGCGTAAGTCCCAAATCGAAAGGTTCTGGATCATGCCGCGCTCCATACAGCGTCTCATGCCGCTCCTTTTCTGTACGATGGTGGCGACCGCCGCGTCGCCGTGCCTGGCTCAGAATCGCGCCAATGGCGAGGCGATCGCGAAAACCTGGTGCGCCGGCTGCCATGTCATCGATGGCGCATCGCCTCCATCAGGACGATCCGACGCGATCCCGTCCTTCTCCGCCGTCGCCAACATGTCCTCGACAACGACAACATCCTTGCGGGTTTTCCTGAGCACGCCTCATGCCCGGATGCCGGACTACAATCTTACCCAGCGGGAAATCGCGGACGTATCCGAATATATCCTCGGCTTGAAAAAGTAGAATTCGGGAGGCGGTTGCAAATCCGAAGAGGAAGATTATTCGATGAGAATTGATCCCATGCGTACCGGTCTGATTTTTGGCTTTTTCCTGGCGGCATTCCATGCCGGCTGGGCGCTTCTGGTGGCGCTGGGCTGGGCTCAAAAATTGATGGATTTCATTTTCTGGGCGCACTTCATCACGCCTCTGTACCGCATCGAGCCCTTCGAGGCGGCGCGAGCCGCCATCCTGATCGGATTTGTCTTCGTTGCGGGCGCGATCATGGGCTGGATGGCGGCACTGTTATGGAATGCGTTGGCCCCAAACATTTCGCGATGAAGCGTTCACGCGGTTGAACCGGCTCCCTCGATTTTGCTGAGTGGGGTGGAAAGCTTATAGGCCAACCCTTCGGCATCATACGACACCGAGACGTCCATCCCGAATTGCCTTGCGACATCGAACAAGATCGTGCTGCCAAACCCTTTTTGCACGGGCGCGTTGACGCATGGTCCGCCGCGCTCGCTCCAAGAGAGGGCAAAGTGCGGCTCGCCGTCCAGATTTCTCTTGCTCCCAACAACGGATATGCGGCCCCCCGAATTCGAGAGCGCTCCGTATTTGACTGCGTTGGTCGTGAGTTCGTGAAAGATCAGCGCGAAATGTTGAGCCGCGTCCGCGTTGAGAACCGTTTCGCACCCCTCGAAGTCGACACTCTCCGCAAAGGAGTCGCCAAGCTCGCCTTTGAGAATATCCTCCAGCGACGCACCTTTCCATTCAGCGCTGCCCAGCACCAAATGTGAGCGGGAAAGAGCGGCAATTCGACCATTTATGACCCGCTTGAGGTCATTGGCATTGGCTCCGTCCTTAAAGCTGCGGTGAACAATCGCCTGTATCACCGCGAAAACATTCTGAGAACGATGCTGCAATTCACGCATTAGAAGTTTCTGATGAGCGCGAGCCTTCGATAATGCTTGCTGAGCATTCTGAAGTGTGGCGAGAAAAGTGTTCGCTTCATCAAGGCCAGAACTCTCCATAGTTTGAGGTTCGTCCCGCCCAAAGGCGAGAGCTGCGTTTGTGGCCGTTCGCAACGCGCTTGTGATTTGCCGCGCGATGAAGGCGCCCAAAATCAGAGCCGCCGCGATGGCGAGATAGGCCGCCCCGCCCCACAACAGCAACGAATGTCTCATTTGCTGGGTGATCTGCGCGTATGGCACGTTTACGCCAACCGTCCAGTTGCTCGAACTCAACTTGGCGGCTGCGTATATTACGTCGGTGCCGTCGAGATTGGTTGTCCTGACAGGTTGCGTGATGACCAGCTTCCTAACGCTTGCGGGGATTTCCGCCCCAAGAATTCCCGGCTTTTGAATCGAGCGTGCCAGGAGCCGGCCATGTTCATCCCAGATCAAGCTGATCCATCCCGGTCCGGGCTTTTCCGATGCGAGTAAGTTGGTGAGATCCTTGGGCAGCAATCCCAGGCTCATAATGTATTGCACCTTTCCGTGCGTGATCACCGGAATCGACACATTGAAGACCGGCTGCTTCACCACGAGACTGGTGAATAGATTCGATACGACGGGGGACTTCGTCTGCGTTATCTTGCGCACCGTTTCCATGTCGCCTGATAATGGCGGCTGCAAGCCGTACGGCACATAAGTATTGACCAGCTGCCTGCCTTCGGCATCAACCAGCACCAAATATGCACGACCTTGGAGACTAACTTTCGCTTGGTTGTAAAAGGCTGGCCAATCGGCTTCTGAGAGTGCTTGCGATGTCGCAAGCGTCCGCAGGATCGTGATATCCCGGTCCAGTTCGCGATCAACGTCACCGCGTATCGAATTGAGCACCAGCATGACGCGCTGTTGCAAGTCATGGCGTTCTGCCGACACCATTTGGAGAAGCAGAGCACCGAGTAGCACGAGTAAAGGAACGGCGATGACAAGCCCAAAGCACAGGATATAGGTGACGGTCGAATAGGACCGGACCCATTTTCTGGTTGCCCACTCCACCAAGATTGCCCCGCCTGAAAGTCGGATCGGCTCAAAAAGAGGTGCGTTTATGTATCGGCCCGAAAATTTACATTACGCCGACAATCGAATGAGCACCATCACTGCCGGACCTCCTTTGAAATCATCAGAAAGTACTATTCGTACATATCCGCACGAATGTTGCGCGCGGCCATCGGAAGGCCGTTTCGTCGCACGAAGCTCGCCAATTCCGAGGCGCCGACAGCGCCATGGTGACCATCGCTGTTCGACCTCCGAGCAGGTTTGTTGAAGATGCCAGCCCAGCGTAACCAGCGCTCCACCATCGCCGCGGCCGTGCCGGCGCGGCGACGGCACTATTCCGGCTATCCGCGCCGAGACGGCTGCAACGCGCGGGGGTGTGGGTGGGGCCGCAAGAGCGCAGGCGAAAGTGGGGGCGTGTGGGTGATGAAGCTGTTTTCGCGGACCAATCTTGTGGAACAGCGGTCGGTCAATACACAAACACTAGTGTACAGTCGTGAGCGAAGCCTTCTTTTTGTGAATCGATTAGCCTAAGCTGCTCACTCTGCAGACAAAACGTCAACTTATTAGCGCGAATAAGGACGGAGCTAAGATGTCATCCCCGGTGGTGAATACTGCGAAGAGCCCGCTGGAAGCGGCACAGACAATTGTCTCAGAGCTAGCCAATATGACACCAGAAAACCAATTGCTCGCGGTCAAGTTTGCGACCGAAACGCTCGGTCTCAAATTCCTAGTTCCATCCGCGACAGCGCATGTCACCACCGTTCATGCTTCTCAAGCGTTAGCAACACCCGCGCTAACCGGGGCGGAGCACTCGACCAACATTCGGTCATTCACTGAGATGAAGGCGCCGAGGAGTGATCAACAATTTGCAGCGGTTGTTGCATACTTCTACCAGTTCGAAGCGAAGGAGGGCGAGAGGAAGGAAGAGATTGACGCCGATGTTGTGAAGGAGGCTGCTCGCCTTGCAGCATGGCCGCAGGTCCAGCGTTGGAACATGACACTGACCAATGCCAAAAATGCCGGCTATTTGGACTCGGCTGGCACTGGGAAATATAAGTTAAGTTCTGTCGGAGAGAATTTGGTGGCAATTACCTTGCCTAGTGGAGATGCAGCCCGAAAGCGAAAAATGGGAAAAAACCTAAAAACCGTCAAACGTCGAACTATAAAAAAGAAAAAGTGACGCGCGTAACTCCTGCCACCGTGGAGTGCGCAAATGACTAGCGCCAATGACTATATCAATGCTGCGCTTGACGAAGCTGTTGCAGCGAGACATCGAGTATCGAAAGTGAAAGGCAATCAGGTGCGCGGCGTTGATGAAATCGCCACGCTGAAAGCCACCGCTCAAACATGGTTTCATACCCATCGGCCCGCTCTGACGATCGAAGTGCCGTCGGTAGATCTTTCAAAGGTTGATGCTTGTTTCAAAGATGTGCTCGACGCAACATCCAGGCATGCGAGCAAGAACACATATTTGGACGCTCTCAAAAACGCGAAGGCAGAACTGCTCGTTGTGCGATCGGCGATCCTCCTGGCTCCCGCGACAGAGCCAACAGCCAACACGGATGATCTAGTTCCAGACTTCTCACCGTTGGCGGGCAACCAAGCAATGCGCGATATCCTTGCGCGTCGTTGGAATGAATGTGCCAAATGCGTAAAGGCAGATGCCCACCTTGCGGCCATTGTCATGATGGGTGGCTTACTCGAAGCGCTCTTCGTTGCACGCGCCAACAAGATGACGGATAAGGCCCCACTCACATCGGCCGTCAATGCGCCAAAAGACAAGGCCACAGGCAAGACTATCAACTATCAAGAGTGGATGCTTGATTCCTATATCAAGGTAGGTTTTGAACTCAAATGGATCACGGAATCGGCTAAAGACGTTGCGGATATTCTTAAAGAATATCGAAACTTTGTTCATCCAGCTAAAGAACTGCGGTACGGTGTTACGCTTGGCTCTAACGACTCAACGATGTTCTGGCTAGTGACAAAGGCGTTGGCGCGCCAATTGTTGTTGAGCGTTGGTACGTAGCCACGAACCTTTTTTGCGCAAGCCGGCAGCCCTCTCGCATTGGTCCTCAGGCGAGCTAACTGATCAGGTCGCGCAGCCCGGTGATG